>CAVYLJ010000034.1:0-140299 GCA_963769305.1 uncultured delta proteobacterium
GCCTTCATCAACCCGATATTCCCTTCCTGGATCAAGTCTAAAAACTGAAGACCCCGGTTGGTATTTCTTGGCGATACTGACCACCAATCGCAAATTCGCTTCTATTAATTCCGCCTTGGCATCGCGGGCCTTGGTTTCTCCATCTTCAACCTGTTTTAAGATCCGTTTCAAAGACTTGGAGGTCATTTTGGATTCCTGCTCCACCCTTCGAATCTCTCCGTCTCCCGTTACGGATCTTTTTGTCGATCTCCAGCAAGGCATCCTTATGAAGCCCGGTCTGCCGGGAGAGGGACCTGGCCTGACCGTTCGCTTTCAATTTACGAAGGGCCTTTTTTAGGTCCGGCAGGGCCACGGAGGTCTTCTCCACGCACTCTTCAATCTCCCGGTCTCCTTTTTCGATCCGCTCAACAAAGCCTTTCATTCTATTAATAATACGATCGATCTGCCTTTTATCCAAACGCAGTTCCTTAAGTCCCTCCACGATCAAGGCCTTGTTTCCCTCGATCTGATCACGAATTTTTTTTCTTCGGGGGAGGGGAAGATCGTGGGTTAATTTTTCCTGGAATTTTCTGTTCTTTTCATAAAGGTCGGCCATCTTGGCAAATAATTGAAGGACTTTATTGCGATGGGCCTCGGTCTCGATAAAGGGATCCTCATCGTCCATATCTCGAACGATCTCCCTGAGTTTGATCGCCCCTTGCTCAAATCTTTCGCCCAGGGTCAGGATTTCCTTGATCCCCACCGGGGACTCCAAGAGGGCGTCCATGACCTCGTGTTTTCCTTCTTCGATCCTTTTGGCTATCTCCACTTCCCCCTCACGGGTCAGGAGGGAATAATAGCCCATTTCTTTTAAATACATTTTAACCGGATCATTGGTTTTTATACCGGTGTCCGGCCCCCACTTCATTTCCTCTTCCTCTTCGATCCGTTCCCCATCCGCTTTCTCCTTGGCCCGGACCCGCGGGGCACCTTCCAGGATCTGAATGTCGGTCTCGTCAAACAAATAGATCATATCGTCGATCGGTTCGGTCCCCACCAGCTCGGGGGGCAGGGTCTCCTCGGTTTCCTCCAGGTCCAGATATTCCTTTTCCTTGGTTAGTGAAATCACTTTGTTGAGTTCTTCCATGGCGCTTTCTTTGGTCATAGGTTCTCCTTTATCCTTTTGAGGAGATCAGGATTTCTTTTCTCCTCTGGAGCAAATCTTTTTTCATGGTCAGCAGGGCCTTCAGCTCTTCGGTAATCCCGGACTTTTCTTTGGTGCGGATTTCCCTGTAAAGCTCCTTTTCCTGCCTGTTGCAGTTCCTTCAAATGAATCCGCCTGTTCAAGTCGGACAGAAAAATTTTGTCATCTTCCGGGTCCATAGATTCCCGGATGGTTAAGCCCGACACCTGATTCTTCAAAGACTGATCTTCCAGCCGGTCGAGCAAAAGGCCGGGCATCGACTCGGCCTTCTTGCTGATAGGTTTCTCCGGATCGTTTTATAGAGTGCCTTCGCGTCCGGGGATTCAAAGAGATCGGTCCGGTCTTTATTCAAAAATAGAGGGGCCGCCTGGGGGAATCGTAACAAGGCCTCGATGACATGCCACTCCAACCCCGGGACCTGTCCTTCCGTTAAGGCCTTTTGAGTCGGGCCGGGATTTTTTCCGCCCTTCCGGGGCCTCCCAAGGATCTCCAGAGGACCGATTCGGGCTATCTTCAGTCTGTCGCTCACCAGGCCCACATAATAGGCCCGTTCCACTTCCGAGGTCAGGGACTTAAGATAGGGGAATCAAACGATCCACGGCTCGGGCTTGATCCTGGACTTGAGGTCCCACCGACCGGATCTGCTGATCAAAAAAGAAGGTCATCATGGGTTCGGCCTGCTGGACCTCTGCTGAAAATTTCTCCGCTCCCGCTTCAAAAAGGTAACTATCCGGATCGGTGTCGGCCGGCAAGACCTTGATCCTGGCCGAAACCCCCTCTTGCTGAAAAAGGGGGACGCTTCTCAAGGCCGCTTGAACGCCCGGGGGATCGCCGTCAAAAAGGAGGACCAGGTCCTCGGCCAAGCCCTTTAACTTTCGAATCTGAACGGATCCCAGGGCGGTCCCCAGGGTGGCTACGGTCTGCTTGAATCCATGGAGGTGCATGGTTAAAAGGTCAAAATAGCCTTCAACCACCATCACCTGATTCAGGCGGCGTATGGCCGAAACGGCTTGGGGCAGTCCGTAAAGAACACGCCCCTTGTTAAAGATCGGGGACTCGGGGGAGTTCAGATACTTGGGGGTCTCTTCCCCCAAGGCCCGGCCTCCAAAACCGACCACCCGTTTCCGCTCATCGAAGATCGGAAAGATGAGCCGATTTCTAAAACGATCATAATGACCGCCCTTGTCTTTTTTAATGATCAAACCGGATTGTTCCAGAAGGAGAAGGGGGACGTTTTTATTTTTAAAAAAGGACAAAAGCCGATCCCAGCCTTCGGGGGCGTAGCCAAGGTAAAATTCCTCGGCCATTTTCCGGGTCATTTTCCGCCGGCCTAAATAATCCCGTCCTTTTTGACCGATTTTTTCTTTCATCAAAAGATGATGGAAAAATTCAGCCGCCTGGGTCTGGATGGAACACAATTCTTCCTTCAACCCCGGAGGGGTCTCCGGCCGATGGACCGGGGACTCCACCGGCAGAGGGATCCCCAGGCGTTCGGCCAAATCGCTCACCGCTTCCGGAAAACTCAACCGGTAATACTGCATAAAAAAAGTAAAGACATTCCCCCCCAACCCGCACCCGAAACAATGGAAAATCTGTTTGTCTTCATTAACCATGAAGGAGGGGGTTTTTTCCGGATGAAACGGGCATAATCCCTGAAAATTTCGACCCGTTTTTTTTAAAGCCACCACCTCCGAAACAATCGTGACCAGGTTGACGGAATCTTTGATCCGGGCGATAAAGGATTCAGGAAAGAAAGAAGCTTTAAGCATTATTCGATTCCAGGAATAGTGTTTGGTGTTATCCTTATCTTATCGGAAGGCCCTTGCTTCGCATTTTCCATCCTCTAAGACACCAAAAAACCAAAAAGGGTTAAACCCGGAATCGGGACGGAGGAATGGCTGCTGCTCCTCGGGTTGAAGGCGAGAATCTTTTTTCGGGGCCTTTCTCCGAATAGAAACGCCTCCCTTTTCCCGTTGGATGAAACCAGAGAGGTCGGTTGATCAGGAGATCCCCGACACCTGCCGCCTGATAATCCCTGAAATATGAATCAGGAAATCGCAATAAGGATCCCTTGGGTTCTTCTGGAAGGGTCTTTCCCCCTAAGCGGAGGAAAGTTTTTGTCTGACAATGGCCTGAATCGTTTGCCCTTCTGCCCGACCGGCCAGCCGAGCCATGGCTGTTTTCATTACCTTACCCATATCTCTTACCCCGGAGGCCTTTATCTCCTGGATGATTTGTCTGATGCCCTCCTCAATCTCATCCGGAGTAGCCTGGGCCGGCAGAAAGGCGGCGTAAATGTCCAATTCGGCCTTTTCCTTTTCGGCCAGATCCGGCCGACCTCCTTTTTCGAATTGTTCGACGGCCTCTTTCCCTTGTCGGATCAATCCTTTGATTACCGGAATGATTTCCGAATCCTCCAATTTGCCGCGCCGTTCCACCTCTTTATTTTTCATGGCCGCCCGTAACATCCGCAAGGCCGAAGTCCTTATTTTATCCTGGGACTTTAAGGCAGTCTTGAAACTTCTTCAATTTCCTGTATCAGGCTCATCGATTTGAAACCCTTAAATTTTGTTTAATTTTTTATAGTATAATAATTAAATTACAAAATGTCAAGAAAAAATAATCGATTGGGAGGTATTTTTTTTAAGCCACTTTATGGCTTCCGGAAGAATCAGCGATCCGCTGTAAATAGCCCGTCCGGTAATCATCCCGACCAGCCCGTCGGCCTCCAGAGCGGCCAGACTTTGGACATCGGCCAGGGTGGCGATCCCTCCGGCGGCGATCACCGGAAGGCGGGTGGCTTGGGCTAAACGACGGGTGGAGGGAATGGACGGGACCTTGTTGGGTTCCGTCCCGGGAAATATCGGTAAAGATAATGGCCTTAACCCCCCAGTCTTCGTATTGCTTGGCCAGGTCGACCGGGTCTTTTTCGGAAATCTCGGTCCAGCCTTCGACGGCCAGGCGATTGTCCCGGGCATCCAGGCTGACCATTATTTGCCCCGGGAAAAACCGGCAGGCCTCTTTAACCAAGGCCGGATCTTTCAGGGCCGCCGTCCCTAAAATGACCTGGGTCAATCCCAGAGAAAGATAGCTCTCCACGGTCTTCAGATCCCGGATGCCTCCTCCAAGTTGGATGGGTATTTTAATCGCCTCGACAATCTCTTTGATGGCCGACCTATTTCTCGGGCCTTTTTCAAAGGCCCCATCCAGGTCGATGATATGAAGACGTTCGGCCCCCTGATCAACCCATTTTTGGGCCATTTCCAGAGGATGGTCTGAAAAGATAGTCTCGGCGTCGGCCCGCCCTTCACGGAGGCGGACACACCGGCCGCTTTTAATGTCAACTGCCGGAATAATGATCATAATTAGAATCAGGTCCAAGGTTCAGGGTTTATGATTTATGAGGTTTGACTCTGAACCCTGTACCTTAAACCTTGTACCTTTTCTTGCCCTTGATCCTTTATTTTAGTGATTCGGCGGGAGGGAAATCCTTCAACATTTCCTTTAGACCTTGAAGGGAAAGTTCTTCAGCGGTAACCCAGCGCATGTTACGTTTGACAAAAGTATCCAATTTCCAGGAGGTTTTCGGAAAGCGACTTTCTGGGTTTGGGCCCACTGGGCCCTCCAGACCAATTTCCCGTCCTTTACTCTCATCAGATGAAGATCAAAGGCCACCGAGGCCGGTTGTTTGAACCCCATAGGTCGTCCCTATTCTTTCCTGGTACCGGAACACATGTACCCCAAAGCACATAATCCGCTTTCATTTGATGACCCATGGCTTTTCATCAACTGCAGAGGATCTTTCTCGATCCCCTTGGCCAGAAGGATATTATAAAACCCCTCCACCTGGCCGGGACTGATAAGATCAAATCCCTTAACCTTTTCTGAAGAAGGTCCCACAACAAACGGGTCAAGAATCGGGATTGGATCCCCTGCAACAGGGCCGCTTCCGATGATATTTCCGCAGGACCGACAGCGGATAATCTCTTTTCCCTGGCTATCGTTCCACTTCAAAAGGGAGCAACCGCCAGTCCGAACCTCTCCAAAGGAAACCCCTGTCCAGACCATGGAAACCAACCCGGCCAGCAACATCAAGATAAGAAACCTTCTTTTTATTCCTCTGCTTCATCAGAGCATCCCCTTGGTGGAACGAACCTTATTCAGACCGGCCTGGAGTTGACTGGCCTGAGCATATGGCCCTCCCAAAGCCTTTAAACATGGCTTCAATGATGTGGTGAATGTTTTCTCCGGCCAAAACCCTCAGATGAAGGGTGAGTCCGGAGCGGTTAACCAGGGCCTGAAAAAATTCCCGGATCAAAGCCGTATCAAAACCTTCCACCCTTACCTTCCGTAGTCTTCCACTCGTAGGCTAGATGGGGACGCCGGGAGATATCCACGGCCACCAGAACCAAGGCCTCATCCATGGGCAGGATGGAACTCCCATACCGTTGAACCCCTTTTAGATCTCCCCAGCATTGACTGAAGGCGTCTCCCAGGCAGATCCCGATATCTTCGACCGTATGGTGAAACCCGACATCGACGTCTCCCTGGGCCTTCAGCTCAAGGTCAAAAGACCCGTGGAGGGTCATCAGTTCCAGCATATGATTAAGGAAGGGAACCGGAGATTGTATCCGGCTGACCCCTTTTCCGTCCAAGGTCAGTTTTAAACGAATCTGGGTCTCCCGGGTTTCTCGGCAGATCAGGGCCTTTCGTGTTTTTTTAGCGATCCATGGTTTCTCGAAGGGTAGTCCCAATATAAGGCGCAAAGGGTTCAATTTCAAGGGCCGCTTGCCCAGCCGATTGGTCAGGGGTCGAAAGGTCCTTTTCGGGGTTGTCCAAAGGTGACCCCCCTTGCCCAACCCCGGAACCACTCCGAAGGAGTGGGACGGAGCATGGCTTTATAGGCGAAAACAGCCCAATTCTGTTAAGGCTTTTTGGCCTGTGTGTTTATTTGGTGGAGATGGGGGGGATCGAACCCCCGGCCTGTACGTTGCGAACGTACCGCTCTCCCATCTGAGCTACATCCCCACTGGTACTCCAGAGGATTCAAGGGAAAGACTCAAAGTTAAGACCCACGCGGTTCCCCGGAGGGGATCCGCCAATCCAATTTTCGTATTAACTATAACAAAAAAAATTGACAATTCATCAAAAAAAAATTAAAATGTTTTTTTATTTCATTCCACAAGGAGGTTTCGTTGGCTAATCATCCTTCAGCCCTCAAAAGGGCTAAACAGAACAAAGTCCGTCGTTTAAGAAATACGAGCATGAAATCCAAGATTAAAACAAGGGTTAAACAATTCCTTCAAACCTTGGAATCCCCTTCCCCAGAATCTACCCAGCCGGCCTTAATCCAAGCCGTTTCCCTGATTGACCGTGCCGGTTCCAAAGGTATTTTGCACCGGCGGACGGTCTCCCGAAAAATTTCCCGGCTTTCCAAAAAACTGAACAAGATTTCCGGTCCATCGGCCGTCCAGGCTTAAAAATTCTCCAGGATTCCGTTATGGATCCTTTCCGAGAGGTCTTGAGCGATTTTGGCAAGGGCCGCCTGTTTATTTCGATCGGTTTGAAGGGGATCGTTAGTCACCTGAAAGACCTCATACCGTGACATGTTCTGGTTTTGCCAGAGAATTTTTTGATTATCGGAACGGCGGCAGGAAATGTCCAGGGTTACAGTCACCCTTCTCTCCAAGGCCTGGGTCTGATTGGCATAAATGACCGGGTCTATGGCAATGGTTTTAATCTTCCCGGTGAGATAGGCCTGGGCTTGGGATTCGGGAACGACCCGCAGAATCCGGCTGCGGGTAAATTCATAAATTAAGGCGTTGGCAAAAACAACCTCCGCCCCCGGCTCAGAGGTCTCGTTTACAAAAACGGGAATATAGATGCTTTGGATATCCCGGGGCAGATTATTGACCGTACCCCTGAAACCATAACCGCATCCGAAGACAAAGAACAAGGTCATAACGCCGACGAATAACCTCAGCCTAATTGGGCGAACCCTTTTCACGGATAATCTCCTTTTTAACAACTTCTACCTTGTACCTTGAACCTTGTACCTTTTTTTATTTAACCACGATATTGACGAGTTTTCTTTGAACCACGATGGTCTTGACCACTTCTTTTCCCTGGAGCCACTCCTGGATTCGAGGCTGGTCCAAGGCCTGTCTTTTAATTTCTTCTTCATCAACCGAAAAGGCGACGGTTATCCGCGATCGGACCTTTCCATTAATTTGGATGACGACCACCTGCTCTTCTTCTTGTAAAGCATCGGGCACCCATTCCGGCCAGGGCTGTGTATGGATACTGCCCTTTTTCCCCAGAATCTGCCAGAGTTCCTCACACAGATGGGGAACGATAGGGGAAAGGAGGATCAGGCCGATTTCAACCGCCCCGGCCATGACGGAATCCTTCAAGGGGTCCCTATCCTCATCGGCCCGGTACAGATAGAGGGTATTGACCAGTTCCATGACAGCGCTGATGGCGGTGTTGAAGTGAAATCGGTCTTCAATATCCTCGGTGACCTTTTTGATGGTTTGGTTTAGTTTGATATAAAGACTTCGGCCAGGCCCGCTCTGCGGAACCAGCTCTCCTGAAAAGGATTTACCGCTGATTTCCTCCCGGCATTCCAGGACCAAATTCCAGAACCGATGGAGAAAACGGAAAGACCCCTCCACCCCTTGATCGCTCCAATCCAAATCCCGTTCCGGCGGGGAAGCAAACAGGCAAAAGAGCCGCACCGTATCGGCCCCATATTTCTGGATCAGTTCATCGGGGTCCACCACATTCCCTTTGGATTTGGACATCTTGGACCCGTCTTTAATCACCATCCCCTGGGTAAGCAGATTGGTAAAGGGTTCATCCACCTTCAGACAGCCCATATCCCGCAGGACTTTGGTAAAAAAACGGGAATATAAAAGATGGAGGACCGCATGTTCAATCCCGCCGATATATTGATCCACCGGCATCCAGTAGTCCACCCGTCTTGAATCCAGCGGGCCTTGTTGATAATCAGGGCAGGCGTAACGGTCAAAATACCAGGAAGACTCGACAAAGGTGTCCATGGTATCGGTTTCCCGGCGACCTGGGCCCTGACATCTCGGGCAGCGGGTTTCTACAAATTCTTTAAGAAAGGGCAGGGGTGATCCCCCGGCCGGGGTGATCTCGGCCTCCAGGGGGAGCAGGACCGGCAAGTCTTCTTCCGGCACCGGGACGATACCGCATCGGTCGCAGTAGATCATCGGTATGGGCGCACCCCAATAGCGCTGTCTCGAAACCCCCCAGTCCCGCAAGCGGTATTGGATTTTTTCCCGGCCCAGGCCTTTTTCAAATAGGTGCCGGGTGATCGCCTTCTTGGCCGCTTCACTTCCCTGGCCGTTGAAAGGCCCGGAATTGACCAGCCTCCCCGGCCCTTCGTAGGCTTCGGTCATGGTCTCGGACGTAAATAAGGGGGCATCCTCGGGCTGCACCACCACCCTTAACGGCAGACCATACTTTTGGGCGAATTCAAAATCCCGTTGATCATGGGTTGGAACGGCCATGACCGCCCCTGTGCCGTATTCCATCAAGACAAAATTGGCCACAAAGATGGGCATTTTCTCCCGGGTCAGGGGATTGAGGCAATAAGCCCCGGTAAAGACCCCTTCTTTCTCCAGGTCGGCCTCGAAACCGGGGCGTCGATTCAGCCCCCTGACCTTTTCCACAAAGGCCTTGACCGGTCCTTCCTGGGGGGTATTCCGGCAGAACTTCATGACCAAGGGATGTTCCACGGCCAGGCTCATAAAGGTAGCCCCATAAAGGGTATCGGGCCTGGTGGTAAAAACGGTCAACGCCCCGGAGCCGTCTTCCAGGGGAAATTCGATTTCCGTCCCGGAGCTTTTTCCGATCCAGTTGCGCTGCATGGTCAGGACCTTTTCCGGCCAGCCCGGCAGCTTCTCGCAAAAGGAGAGAAGTTCCTCGGCATATTGGGTGATCCGGAAGAACCACTGCTCCAATTCCTGCCCTTGAACCGGGGTGTCGCAGCGCCAGCATTGCCCCTCGCCCACCACTTGTTCGTTGGCCAGGACGGTTTGGCACCGGGCGCACCAGTTGACCAGAGAACGACGGCGATAGACCAACCCTTTCCCCCACATTTTCACGAAAAAAAGCTGCTCCCATTTATAATACTCAGGATCGCAGGTGGCCAGTTCACGGTCCCAGTCGTAACTGAAGCCCAATCGTTTCAACTGGGTCCTCATATATTCGATATTATCATAGGTCCAGCGGGCCGGATGAATCTTCCGGGCGATGGCGGCATTTTCCGCCGGCATGCCGAAGGCATCCCAACCCATGGGATGAAGCACATTATAACCCTTCATCCTTTTATAGCGGGCCACCACATCGCCGATGGTATAGTTGCGCACATGGCCCATGTGAATCCTCCCCGAAGGATATGGAAACATCTCCAGGAGATAATATTTCTTTCTGTCCGGGTCCTCCACGGCTCGAAAGGCCTTGTCCTTTTCCCAGCGGGCCTGCCATTTAGTCTCTATGCTGTGGGGGGAATATTTTTCTTTCATCGGTTGTCTTCTCGCAAAAAATGAGCTACCCAGACTGTCATTCTTGTATTTCCTCCGGACTTGATTTCCCATAGCGGTTCAAAAAAATGCTGTCTAAGATGCCGTTGATAAAGGCCCCCGACTCTTCCGTCCCGAAATGTTTTCCCAAATCGATGGCCTCATTGATAGCCGCCCGGGGAGGAATGTCGGGACAATAAGTCAGTTCAAAAACGGCCATCCTTAAAATATTGCAATCTACCCGTGACATCCGTTCCAGCCGCCAGTTTTCCGAATGCCCTTGAATAAGCCGGTCAATCTCGGCCTTGTGTTCCCAAACGCCTTGAATCAGACGCAAAAAAAACGGCCGGGAGCCCCCCTTGATCGGAAAGTTGTCCAAAAAAACTTCCAGGGACCGCTCAAAAGGATTCTGGGGATTCATCTCGATCAAGAATAAGGCCTGCAGGGCCGCCTCCCGAGCCTTCCTTCGGCTTCCCCCGGAGGCGGTCTCCGAGGGGGTCTTTAAGTGCGCCTCCCCATCCTTTTCCTGGCCTTGAGGTCTTGATTTATCCATGAATCTTTCTGAGCAAGTCCACCATCTCTATGGCCGCGATGGCTGCACTCCAACCCTTGTTGCCGGCCTTGGAACCCGCCCGTTCGATGGCCTGTTCCAGGTTATCGGTGGTGATCACCCCGAAGGCCATGGGGGTGCCGGTTTCTAAAGAGGCGTTGGCTATGCCCTTGGAAACTTCGGCACTGACATACTCAAAATGCGGTGTCGCCCCGCGGATCACCGCTCCCAGACAAATGACGGCATCATAATTTTTTTGTAAGGCCAATTGCTTGGCCACCAAGGGGATTTCAAAGGCCCCGGGGACTTTAAATATGGCGACATCTTCCTCTTTGGCGCCGTTCCGATTCAGGGCGTCCAGTGCCCCTCCGACCAGATGCTCGCCGATAAAGTCGTTAAAGCGGCTCACCACTATGGCGAATCTCATCCCTTCTGCCTGCAACTTTCCTTCAAATACCCTGGCCATCACCCTTCCTCCTTTAAAATAAAGGTCCAAGGTTCATGGTTCATGGTTCAAGGTTTTTCCTTGCACCGTGTACCTTGTACCTTAATCCTTTGGGTTATGATTTTACCGCTTCCGCACTCTTTGGCGGCAAATTGAGCAGGTGGCCCATTTTTTGCCGCTTGGTTTTAAGATAATTGAGGTTCTCTTTCTTTGGGGGAACTTCAATGGAAACCCGTTCGGTCACTTCCAATCCGTATCCTTCCAACCCGATAATCTTTTTGGGGTTGTTGGTCATCAACCTCATCCGACGAACCCCCAGGTCGGCCAAGATCTGGGCCCCGATCCCGTAATCCCGGAGATCGGGTTTGAATCCCAGGGCCTCATTGGCCTCCACCGTATCTTTCCCTTGATCCTGAAGCATATAGGCCTTTAACTTGTTGACCAATCCGATCCCGCGCCCTTCCTGGTGAATGTATAACAAAATTCCGCGGCCTTCTTTTTCGATCATCATCAGGGCAGCCTTAAGTTGTTCTCCGCAATCACAACGATAGGAACCAAAGACGTCGCCGGTCAGGCATTCGGAATGGACCCGGACTAAAACTTCCTGCTTGGGGCCCACTTCTCCCTTGACCAGGGCCAGATGCTGATGTTCATCGACATCGTTCTCATAGACAATGGCCTTGAAGATCCCGTAAGGCGTGGGCAAGATCGTCTCCGCCCGCCGGTGGACAAAGGATTCGTTTTGAAAACGGTATTCGATGAGGTCCCGGATGGTAATGATCTTGAGACCGTGCTCCTTCGCGAAAATCTCCAGGTCGGGCATCCGGGCCATGGTCCCGTCGTCTTTCATGATCTCACAAATGACCCCGAAGGGCTTCAAGCCGGCTAAACGGGCCAGATCCACGGAACCCTCGGTTTGTCCGGTTCGGACCAGGACCCCCCCTCCACGAGCCCGCAAGGGGAAGATATGGCCCGGGCTGACCAGATCCTCCGGCTTGGCCTGGTCGTTAATAGCCGTTATGATGGTTGTCGCCCTGTCGGCTGCCGATATCCCGGTGGTTACCCCTTTGCGGGCCTCAACGGATACCGTGAAGGCGGTCTTAAAGGAGGAGGTATTGTTCCGCACCATCATCGGCAGTTGCAGTTGTTCCACCCGCTCAGGTGTCAGGGAAAGACAAATAAGCCCCCTTCCGTGCTTGGCCATAAAATTAATGGCCTCGGGGGTTGTTTTTTCAGCGGCCATGGTCAGATCACCTTCGTTTTCCCGATCTTCATCGTCCACCAATATCACCATCTTGCCGGCCCGGATATCATCCAGGGCCTCTTCAATCGTTGAAATAGGCATGCTCCAAACTCCTCTTTTAATCAAAAAGCATCAACTAGCGATCAGCGCTAATAGGATTCAGGGGGCCGGGTTCAACGATTCATGCTAAAAACCGGGAGAGAAAAAATCAACCCTTTGAACGTTGACTCCTGAATCGCTTGAACCCTTAATTTCTATAAAAACCCGTGCTCCCTTAGAAAATCGTTGTCCACTTTTGAACCTGGTCGGCCCTGATCCTTATCCTGCCGGGACAAAAACCGAAATACATATTTCCCGATCAGATCGGTCTCCAGATTAACCTCTTCCCCGATCGGTTTACGGTCCAAGGTGGTCCAGGCAGCGGTATGAGGAATAATGGTCAGGTCGAAATCTTCTTCCCCGATCCGATTAACGGTCAAACTGATCCCATCGACCGCAATGGACCCCTTCTCGACAATAAAAGGTCTTAATGATTTAGGAAAAGAAATTTTCAATAAAAAAAACCCTTCCTGCCTTTCCTTTTGAAGAATCCGGCCCACCCCATCAATATGGCCGGTAACCCAGTGGCCGCCCAGGCGATCGGATAGGCGCAAGGCCCTCTCCAGGTTTACCCGGTCACCGCTCTTAAGCTTGCCCAAATCGGAGCGCCTGAGAGTTTCTTCAGAGACATCCACGGAAAAAGTATTTCCCATCCAGGACGCGGCAGTCAAACAGACTCCGTTTACCGAAATACTTTCTCCTAATTTTTTTTCTTCCCAGGGAAATTCAGGTTTGATCCATATCAGGGCCTTATTCCCTTTTTTCTCAACTCTGATAAGTTCCCCCTGCCCTTCGACCAATCCGGTGAACATAATCCAAACTCTCATTAAAATATTCGAGGATTCAAGGATTCAGTAAATTGCCATCTTGGCTTTCGGATTTTCACTTAAATCCTTGAACCCTGGACCCCTTGAATCCCGGTGTAAATTTTTATTATCTCACTTTCCCGGATAGGCTTCTACTAAAATATCCCCTGCCCAGGTCTTGACCTTCATTTCTTTTAGACGGATGGCCTCTGTTATTCGGGCCACCCCCCTCCCGCCGATCATCCCCCTGGCCTTTTGGCCGCCGATAAGCAAAGGGGAGATAAACACGACCAGTTTATCCACCTGTCCCTCGTTCAGGAACGAAGCATAAACCTCGGCCCCTCCTTCTACCAGAAGACTGGTCAGACCTCTTTGTCCCAGGTCAGTCAACAGATCCTGGATGGAGATACGTCCCTCCCGCTCGGGCAGAGAAAAGATTTCCGTTCCTTGGGACTCCAGTCTTTTCTTTTTGCCCGCCGGCGCCTGATTCCCGGTTACGATCAAGGTCTTTCCGTTGTCATTCAGGATTCGCACTTTGGGGGAAATCCGCAACCGGGGGTCGATGACGATCCGAAGGGGATCCTTGATCTTTCCCTTCGGCAGCCTTACGGTCAACAAAGGATCGTCTTGTATCACCGTACCGATACCCACCAGTACCCCGTCAACCATATTTCGCAACCGGTGAACTAAAAGCCGGGAACGTTCATTACTGATCCATTTTGAATCACCGGTCCGGGTGGCTATCCGGCCGTCGAGACTTATCGCTGCTTTTAAAACCACAAAGGGCAGGCCGGTGATGATCCACTTGATAAAAAATTCATTCAAGCGCCGGCACTCCTGCTCCAGGACACCGGAAATCACCTCGACCCCTTGAGAGCGCAGCCATTCGGCCCCGCCGCCTTCCACCCTCGGGTTAGGGTCGGTCATTCCAAAGACTACTTTTTTAATCCCCCTTTCGAGAATCAGTCGGGTGCAAGGAGGGGTCCGGCCGAAATGATTACAGGGTTCCAGGTTAAGATAAAGGGTAGCCCCCCTGGCCTTTTCCCCGGCATCGTCAAGGGCAATCCGTTCGGCATGGGGGCCGCCGGCTTTTTGATGAAACCCCTGACCGACGACAACCCCTTTACGGACGACCAAGGCCCCGACCATCGGGTTCGGGGAGGTCCGGCCCAATCCTTTACGGGCCAAACGCAAGGCCGATTTCATATACTGAATGTGGGGTTCCGATATCATGGTCTCTTCAGACAAAAAAGCTCAAAGTCCGAAGTTCAAAGTTCATAGCGACCACCTTTTTCTTTGAGCTTTGAGCCTTGAGCTTTGAGCTATTTTTTTCTATTTCTTGATTCCTTCTTCCTGCGGCTCTCCGACAGCTCTTTCAATTCCTGAACAAAGTCATTCGGATCTTTAAATTGACGATACACCGAAGCAAAGCGCACATAAGCCACATCGTCCCATTCGTGGAGCTTGGCCATGACCCTTTCCCCGATCTCCGTGGTTTCAATTTCCTTCCGGCCCGAGTCTTGAAAGGACTGCTCCAGAGAATCGATGAATTCCTCGATGGCTTCAACGCTGATCGGTCTTTTCTGGCAGGCCCGCGCGATACCTTCGGAGATCTTATCCCGCTGAAAAGGCTCCCTCCGGCCGTCTTTTTTGATGACTACCGGATGAATTTCTTCCACCTTTTCGTAGGTCGTAAACCGTCGCTGACAGGCATTGCATTCCCGCCTTCGCCGGATCGAGACCCCTTCCTTACTGAGCCTTGAATCAACCACCTTGTTGTTAAAGGTGCCGCAATAAGGACATTTCATGGATCAACCCTTGAGAACGAGATGAACGCGTTCAGAATTAAAGGTGCAGAAAATTAAAGTTCTCCTTTTTCGGGAAATTGAATCACCGGAATCCTGGCGGCCTTCAACAATTCTTCGGAAAGCCTGTCCGCATATCCATCCCGATAGAATATGTCCTTTATCCCTGCGTTAATGAGCATCTTGGAGCAGATGATGCACGGCAGGTTGGTGCAATACAAGGTCGCCCCTTCAATGGATACGCCGTGATAAGCAGCCTGGATGATCACATTCTGTTCGGCATGAATCCCCCGGCATAGTTCATGCCGTTCCCCCGAAGGGATCCCCTCCTGTTCCCTCAAACACCCCACCTCCAGGCAATGGGGGATACCTGAAGGCGCCCCATTATACCCGGTGGCCAGTATCCGTTTGTCTTTTACGGCCAAGGCCCCGACCTGGCGTCTTCGGCATGTGGAACGACGGGCCACCAGATCGGCAATATCCATAAAATAAACCGGCCAAGGCGGGCGCTTTTGACTGGTCATCAACCTATCCGATAATGGGAAATAAAGGGAATCCCTGACAAAATTCGCGGACCTCTTTCTGGATGCTTTTATGGAGGCCCTTGTTTCCGATTTGATCTAAAACCCGGGAGATAAACTCGGCTACCTGAACCATCTCGGGTTCTTTCATGCCCCGGGTCGTGACGGCCGGCGTCCCAAGGCGGATCCCGCTGGTGATCTGGGGACCTTTGGTCTCAAAAGGGATGCTGTTTTTATTGACCGTAATCCCGGCGGAATCCAGGGCTTTTTCGGCTTCCAGCCCGGTTAATCCGCTGTATCCGACGTCCATCAGGATCATATGATTATCGGTCCCATTGGAAACCAGCTTAAACCCCTTTTTCATCAATTCCTGAGCCAGCTTGGCGGCATTAGCCCTCACCTGCTCCTGATAGGTCTTAAAGGCCGGGGCCAGAGCCTCTTTAAAGGCCACGGCCTTGGCGGCAATGGTATGCATCATCGGTCCACCCTGGATCCCGGGGAAGATCTGATTGTTCAGCATCTTGCTGTATTCGGCCTTGCCCAGGATCAACCCGCCGCGGGGTCCTCTCAAAGTTTTATGGGTCGTGGAAGTGATAAAATCGGCATAGGGCACCGGTGAAGGATGCACATCGGCGGCCACCAATCCGGCGATATGGGCCATATCTACCATGAGGTAGGCCCCCACATCTTTGGCAATCTTGGAAAAGGCCTCGAAATCAAGGGTCCGGGTATAGGCGCTGGCCCCGGCTATAATCAATCTGGGCCGATATCGACCGGCCAACTCGGCCACTTCCTGATAATTGATCTGCTGGGTTTCGCGATCCACCCCGTAAGAATAGACCTTATAAAATCTTCCGGAAAAACTGGCCGGACTCCCATGGGTCAGATGGCCTCCATGGGCCAGATCCATACTGAGAATCGTTTGACCCGGTTTAAGGGCCGTAAACAGAATAGCCATATTGGCCTGAGAACCGGAGTGGGGCTGGACATTGGCAAATTCGGCCTTAAAGATCCGGCGGGCCCGCTCTATGGCCAAGTTCTCTACCTGATCGACATATTCACATCCGCCATAATAGCGTTTTCCAGGATACCCCTCGGCATACTTATTGGTCATGATACTGGCCTGGGCTTCCAAAACCGCCCGGCTGACAAAATTCTCCGAGGCAATGAGTTCTAATTTCTTGGTTTGCCGCTTGAGCTCCAATTGCAGGGCCTTGGCGACCTCGGGATCGACGGCCCGTAAGGAGCTCCTGCTTTTTTCCGTTCTCTTGATCACGAACAACCACCTTCCAGTTTTTTAATCCTTCTCAGATGCCTCCCCTTCTCAAAGGGGGTTTCCAGAAAAGTCTCCACGATGGACAGGGCCAATCCCGGTCCCACTATCCGGCTGCCCATAGTCAGGATATTGGCATTGTTATGGGCCCTGGCCATCCGGGCCGTAAACAAATCATTACAAAGAGCGGCCCGAACCCCGGATACCCGGTTGGCCGCAATGGACATGCCGATCCCGGTTCCGCAGATCAAGAGGCCTAAAACGGCCCGGCCGGAAGAAACGGCCCGGGCCACTTTAAAGGCGAAATCCGGGTAATCGACCGATTCGGCACCAAAGGTCCCTATGTCTTCCCAGCGGACCCCTTTGGCTGAAAGGAAGTTAATGATCAATTCTTTCAATTCAAAACCGGCGTGATCGACACCGATCATCAGGTCAATCTTTTTTCGGGGCTTAGGCATATTTTTTAAAAACCAAAACAGCGTTGGTTCCTCCAAAGCCGAAAGAATTCGTCATGGCTACAGCCACCTCGGCCTGGCGGGCCTGATTGGGTACATAATCCAGGTCACATTGCGGGTCTGGGGTCTCTAAATTGATAGTCGGGGGAATCATCCCGTTCCTGATCGTTAAAACGGAAAAGACGGATTCAACCCCGCCGGCCCCTCCCAGCAAGTGCCCGGTCATGGATTTGGTGGAGCTGACTGCCACTTTGGCACTGTGCTCTTTAAAAACGGCCTTAATAGCCAAGGTCTCGGCCGCATCGTTCAAGTCCGTCGAGGTACCATGGGCGTTGATGTATTGAACCTCTTCGGGTTTCAGCCCGGCATCGTCCAAGGCCATCTGCATACAGCGGATGGCGCCTTCCCCGTCCGGGGCCGGGGCGGTCATGTGATAGGCATCCCCGGTCAATCCATAGCCCACGATTTCAGCCAGGATCGGAGCACCCCGCTCCAAGGCAAACTCCAACTCTTCCAGGATCATAATGCCGCTGCCCTCGGCAATGACAAACCCATCCCGGTCCTGGTCAAAAGGCCGGGAGGCCTTTTCGGGTTCATCGTTTCGGGTGGAAAGGGCCCGCATGGCATTAAATCCGCCCACGGCCAGCGGGGTGACTACGGCCTCAACCCCGCCGCAGATCATGGCCTTGGCCGTCCCTCTTTGTATCAGTTTAAAGGAATCTCCGATGGCATGGTTGCCGGCGGCGCAAGCGGTCTCAATGGATAGGTTCGGTCCCTTGGCCCCATATTCTATGGCGATCTGGCCTGGGGCCATATTAGCGATCAACATGGGGATAAAAAAAGGACTGATCCGGTCAGGTCCACGGGAAAGCAAGACGCTATGGGTGTCTTCCAAGGTCCGAAGTCCCCCCAATCCGCAACCGGTCATGACTCCGACCAACGGGGCCAGCTCCGGGGTAATGTTAAGACCCGATTGTTCCATGGCCATCCGGGCCGCAGCCAGGGCGTAATGAACAAAAACATCCAAACGTTTGACCAACTTCTGGGGCATAAACTCCTCGGCCTTGAACCCCTTGACTTCACCGGCGATCCGAGTGCGGAATTTGCCGGCATCGAAGTGGGTAATCGGGCCGATCCCCGACTTGCCCTGGCATAGCTTTTCCCAGGTCTCCTTAACCCCGATCTCGAGCGGGGTTACCAGACCGAGGCCGGTAACAACAACTCTTTTCTTCAAAATCTCGCCTCCTGTTAAGAAGGAATTCACCCCTTTTATTGGGTGTGGGATTGGATATAATCTATAGCATCCTGGACGGTTTTGATCTTTTCGGCATCCTCATCGGCTATAGAAATATTAAAGGCCTCCTCCATGGCCATAATCATCTCCACCAAATCCAAGGAATCGGCTCCAAGGTCATCTACAAAAGACGCCTGGGAAACGACATCTTCTGCGGCAACACTCAATTGGTCACAAATAATGGCCTTTACTCTTTCTTCAATGTTCATGGGTGATTACCCTCCTTTCCTTATTTCCTCTTCCTAAAAATTCTGCTGTCGGCCCGAGGCCTCCATTGTTTTTATCGTACCGTCACTCTAAGGCAACCATAAATAGACTGCAATTAACGATCTGTCCAGCAAATTCAAACAACAGGATTCAAGGGGTCCAGGATTCGAGGGTTCTAATGGTTGTTTTTTTGAGTTTGGTTAGCCTTTCACTTGAACCCTTGACCCCCTGAATCCTGGCATCCTTTTTCCTATTACATATACATCCCGCCGTTGATATGAATGACTTGGCCGGTGATATAGTTGGAGGCCTTGGAAACCAGGAAAGCCACCAATTCGGCCACCTCTTCGGGTTGTCCGCTCCGCCCCATGGGGATACTTTTCAAAAACTCCTGCCGGACCTGTTCCGAAAGTACAGCAGTCATTTCGGTATCGATAAACCCCGGAGCGATGGCGTTGACCTGGATACCCCGGGCGGCCACTTCCTTGGCCACGGACTTGGTAAAACCCATGATCCCGGCCTTGGAGGCGGCATAATTGGACTGCCCGGCATTGCCCATGGCCCCGACCACGGAAGCGACGTTGACGATTTTTCCGGATTTATTTTTGATCATGGACCGGATCACCGCCTGGGTACAATTAAAGACCCCCTTCAGGTTAATGGCCAAGACCAGGTCCCAATCCTCTTCTTTCATCCGCATCAGCAGGGTATCCCGGGTAATCCCGGCGTTGTTGATCAGGGCATCGATCCGGCCCCATTCTTTAATGAGGCCGTCGACATGGGACTGCACTTCCTGAAATTTGGCCACATTGAAATAACCAATTTCCCCCTGGGCCCCCTTGGCCTGCACATCGTTCAGGGTCTGTTCGGCCATAGCGGGATCGGGATCATAGTGGTTCAAGAGTAAGACAACGCCCGGCTGGGCCAGATGCAAAGCGATTGCCCGGCCGATGCCCCTGGAAGCGCCGGTGATTAAGATTACGCGCTGGTTTTCATTCATGGTAGGTTCCTTTTTTCAAGATGCTGGATACTTGACAAGTGATGTTGGACGGAGAGTTCGATTCGATCCAGTATCCAGTATCGGTTTTTCAGTTTTCGCCCATCCTGGCCTTCAACTGCCGGATCATCTCCGGCACAACTTCAAAAAGATCACCCACAATACCATAGGAGGCCACATCAAAAATAGGGGCATGGGGATCCGTATTGATGGCTACGATCGTCTCGGAAGACTGCATGCCCACCAGATGCTGAACCGCCCCGGAGACCCCGATGGCAATATACAATTTGGGGGCTACGGTCTTTCCGGTCTGCCCCACCTGATGGGCGTAGGAAATCCAGCCAGCGTCCACGACCCCTCGGGAAGCCCCTACGGCGGCATTCAGCAAGTCGGCCAATTCCCGAATCAGGGCGAAATTCTTCTCCTCCTGCAACCCCCTCCCTCCGGAGACAATCACGTCGGCCTCGGCCAACCGCACCTTTTCGGAAATTTCTTCGACGATTTCCAACAAAGTGGTTTTTGAATTTATCTGAGACCAATCGAGGTCCACCGAAACAATCTCTCCCGAACGTCCGGGCTGGGAAGTCCCCTTCTTCATGACCTTGGGCCTTACCGTGGCCATCTGCGGCCGCTTTTGCGGGCAAATAATGGTGGCCATTATATTCCCGCCGAAAGCCGGACGGGTTTGAAGCAAAAGCCGTTTTTCAGTATCAATAGACAAATCCGTACAATCGGCGGTCAGACCGGTCCCGATTTGGGTGGCCACCTTGGGGATAAAAGACCGGCCGATCGGAGTGGCACCGGCCAGGAGGATTTCCGGCCGATAGGTCCGGATGATCCGGGTCAAAACCTCTGCATAAAGTTCATCAGTAAATCCCTCCAAAGAAGGATGATCGACGACATACACCTTGTCCGCTCCGGATTCAATCAGCCTGCAGGATGAAGCCGAAAGATCTTTCCCGATCAAGGTCGCCGAAAGAGGTACTTTCAGAATATCGGCCAATTCCCTGCCCTTGTGCAACAACTCATAGGCCACTTCAGCCACTTTGCCAAGCCGTTGTTCGGCATAGATCATGACCCCGCAATAGTCTTCCGGGCCTTGACCCCCTTCCAGCGAGGGGACGGCAATGGCCCCTTCCGGACACTCCTCCGCACAGGCCCCGCAAAGGGTACATTGGTCGTTGACCCGGGCCTTCCCTTCCTTCACTTCCAGGGCATTGAAAGGGCAGACCGACACACAAACTTCACAGCCGTTACATTTTTCTATATCAATTTGGGTTTGATTCATCTGGATTTTTGCGTTTGAAGGTTCGAGTTTATTAATAACGTTGACGGCTCGAAAAAAATTCGGAAGATCTCAATTTCGCCATTCCCGTGGAAGCTTGTCCTCGAATGTCTTAATCGTGGACGGGAATCCAGTGTTTTGGTAAGTTACTCTTGCCCGGATTCCCGCTTGCGCGGGAATGACGGATTTTTCGGACTTGTCAACGTTTGCTTTTATCAATTCCCTGGAATCAATTTGGCCTTGCCTAACTTTTCCAACAATACCCCTACCTGTTCCTTCACCGTGCCCTGAATCCATTCTCTTTCTTTGAGTTTGGGCGGAGGAAAGACCCGTACCACTTGGGTCGCTGATCCCTGCAAACCCACCCTCTCCGGATCGGCATCAATCTCTTTAGCCCCGTAAGTGCCGATCTTCTGGGTCTTGGCCCGCATTTTCCCTTTTAAGGACGGCACCCGGGGTTCGTTAATTTCCTTAACCACGGTCAGCAAGGCCGGCAAGGGCAGTTCCAGCCGATCATAGCCGTCGTCCATCAGACGCTGAACCCGTATTCTGCCGTCCTGAATTTCTTCGATCTTGCGCACCCAGGTTACATAGGGAAGTGCCAGCCGTTCGGCAATCCCCGGCCCCACTTGGGCCGTATCGCCGTCGACGGCCTGCTTTCCGCAAAGGATCAAATCGAAGGGACCGATCTTTTCAATCCCCTTGGCCAGGGTATAGGAAGTGGCCCAGGTATCGGCCCCGGCAAACGCCCGATCGGAAAATAATACCGCCTCGTCGGCCCCATAAGAAATGGCTTCCCGCAAAGAGGATTCGGTCTGCGGTGGCCCCATGGAACAGACCGTGACCTTTCCCCCGAATTGGTCCTTTAGGCGCAGCCCGGCTTCCAGGGCATACATGTCGTAGGGATTAATGATGCTTTCCACGCCTTCTCGAATCAACGTGTGGGTCTTTTCGTCGAGGCGAACGTGCTTGGTATCCGGAACCTGTTTTATACAGACGATGATGTGCATGGGTAAAATACCGTTCGGTGTTGGGTGTTCGTCGTTCGTCGATTAAAGCAAAGCTACTTCTATTCTTCCTAATCACCTATTCGCTGAACGCCGAACTACGAACGCTGAACGGTAAAGCTTTTCAGCCTTTCTTTCTTCCCCCTTCTTTATTGAGTTCCTGACCGATAATATTCCTTTGGACCTGATTAGTGCCTTCATAGATCTGAAGGATCTTGGCATCGCGCATCATCTTTTCAACCGGATAGTCCCTCATATAACCGGTTCCCCCAAAGACCTGGACCGCATCGGTCGAAACCTTCATGGCCGCATCGCTGGCAAAGACCTTGGCCATGGCCGAGGCCTTGGAGACGTCTTTGGCCCCGCTGTCCACAAATCGGGCCGCGGAATAGACCAGGGCCCGGGCCGCCTCGGTTAAGGTGGCCATATCGGCCAGCATATGTTGGACGGCCTGAAAGGTGATGATCGGTTTCCCGAATTGAATTCGGGTCCGGGCGAATTGGACGGCCTCTTCCAGGGCCCCCTGGGCCAGGCCTACCCCCTGGGCGCCGACTCCCGGACGGGACAGATCAAAGGTCTTCATGGCCACAATAAATCCCATGCCTTCCCGGGCGATGATCCGTTCTTTGGGAATACGGCACTGGGTGAAAATAAGCTCGCCGGTGGCCGAAGCCCGGATCCCCATCTTGCTTTCCTTCTTCCCGAAGCCGAAACCCGGATCCCCTTTTTCAACGATAAAGGCACTGGCTCCGCGAGGGCCTTTACTGCGATCGGTGATGGCAATCACCGAATAGAGGTCCGCCTCCCCGGCATTGGTAATCCATTGTTTGGTCCCATTAAGGACATACTCGTTGCCTTTCAACTCGGCCGTAGTCATGATCCCGCCGGCATCGCTGCCGGCGGTTGATTCGGTCAGGGCAAAGGCGGCCAACTTCCGACCGCTGGCGATCTCCGGAAGGTATTTTTTCTTCTGCTCCTCGCTTCCATAAAGCAGGATCGGATAGGCACCCAGGCCGCTGGCCGCAAAACTGGTAGAGACCCCCAGACACCCCCGACTCAATTCTTCCACGGCCAGACAGTTTTCAAAAGAACCTCCTCCGAAACCGCCGTACTCCTGGGGGATACAGACCCCGAAAAGATCCGACTGGGCGATGACCTTCAATAAATCCCTGGGGAATTTTTCCTTTTCATCCAATTCGGCCCGCACCGGTTTGATCTTTTCCTCGGCAATCTTTCGGGCAATCTCCTTGATCATCTGCTGTTCTTCGGTAAGAAAATAATCCATATCCAGCCCTTTCCCTGTCGTTATGTTTTTGCCATCTGAAAGGCCACTGATTTTTAGCTATCGGCACTCAGCATTCAGCTTAACTATGATGATCTGGTAAAGGCCGTCATTCCCGCGCAGGCGGGAATCCAGGCCAGACCGAACCAATTTAATCCCACAGGAATGACTAAAATGGATGCTTGCGGACTTTTTACCAGTTCCCTCAATTAGTACGAAAATAACCTTTGTCCACCCCCCTCCTCCCTCCGAAGGGTGAGGGAGGGGGGGAATTTTCATGCTTCGTTGCGCCCCCATGGACATGAGGGCTTAACACAATAATACAAATTACGTACTGATCTTCTTTTTAAAGGTATCCCAAAATCTATGGGGTTTCATCTTGCGATAATAGGATTCGTATTGCTCCAACCCCTCCAGGACATGTTCATTGATCCGGCTTTGAACCGTTTGCATTGCCACTCGAATGGCGTTCATGATGGCCCTCGGGTTCGAGGCCCCGTGGCCGATCACCACCACCCCGTTGACCCCTAAAAGCGGAACCCCGCCGATTTCGGCATAGTCCACCTTTTTGGAAAAACGCTCAAAGGCCGGTTTCAGTAAAAGATACCCCATCTTGGAGCCCAGGCCGGACCGGATCTCTTCTTTTAACATGGCCCCCATGGTTTCGGCCAGGCCCTCGCTCAACTTCAGGCAGATATTGCCCACAAATCCATCACAGACAATGACGTCCACCTTACCGCTGAAAATATCCCTTCCTTCTACGTTGCCGACGAAATTCAAAGGAGTTTTTCTGAGAATTTCCGCGGTCTGACGAACCAGGTCGTTTCCTTTGGACTCTTCCTCTCCGATGCTCAGGATCCCGACCCTCGGATTCGGGCGTTTCATAATATACTTGGCCAGGGGCGCGGCCATGATGGCAAATTGGACCAGTTGAAAGGCCGTACAGTCCACGTTGGCCCCCACGTCAATCAGCAAAGTCGGGGAGTAATGGGAGGGAAGAACAGCGCCCAGGGCCGGCCGTTCCACTCCGGGTAGCTTTCCTAAAATGACCACACCCAAGGCCATGGTCGCCCCTGAATTCCCGGCGCTCACCACCCCCTGGACCTGCCCTTTTTTCACCAGTTCCAAAGCCACCCGTATGGAGGCATCCTTTTTTCTCCGGATGACATCGATAGGAGATTCACCCATCCCCGCCACTTCCGTGCAGTGATGGACCGTAATCAGGTCCGGATTATAAGTCAACCGGGCCAGTTCCCTGGCAATAAAATCTTGGTTTCCTACCAAGGCCAAGGGTATCCCCAATTCCTTGGTGGCCAGGACTGCCCCTTTGATCACGGCTGCCGGGGCTTGGTCTCCACCCATAGCATCGACGGCTATCTTTACGGGTTCCAAGTTTTCCTATCCGCAAGAATGGTTGTCTTTAGGATTTTTCTTCCCCAAGGTTCGAGACCTGACGACCCCGATAGGTCCCGCAAGAGGGACAGGCAAAATGGGGCAGCTTGGGTTCATGACATTGAGGACACCGGGACACCGAAGGACCGGTCAGGGCGTCGTGGGCCCTTCTTTTTCCCTTACGGGCCCTGGAATGCCTTCTTTTTGGTAAAGCCATTGGTTTTCCCTCCAAATTTTAAGGATGATCCATCATCCGGAAATCTTGGATTTCCGGATAGCTTTCAGCAGTCAGCGGTCAGCATTTAGTCCAACCCCCCCAACGATAAAGGGTTTTGCTGAAAGCTAAAGGCTGACGGCTTAATGCTCCATCCGGAAGATGGTCATTTCCGGATCGGTGCTTGCGGACTTATTACACGTCCCTCAAACTTTCAAGTCTTTCAGGACCAAAAAAGGGCTGGCCCCATCTTTAGTCTTGCAATTGCATGAAATTATATTCTTGTTCTCCCCGCAGATCGGGCAGAGTCCGAGGCAAGTTTCCCGGCACAAGGGCTGGATAGGAATGGTCAGAATCACCTCTTCCAAAATCCTTTCCGCCAGGTCCAAAACCCCCTCTTTGACCAGGCCGGTTTCCAGGTCTTCGACTTGAAAGGTCCTCTCTTTTTCCCCCGATTTTGAAGGGGCGGAGATTATCCGCCATTCCGACCTGACCGGTATTTCCAAAGGTTTCAGGAATGATTCCAGACACCGGCCGCAGTGAAGCCGAATCATTCCTTTGACCTTCCCTTGAAATAAAATGCCCTGTCCGGTTCTGGTCAATTCCCCTTGGACTTCCAATGGTCCTGAGGGAATAAACCCCAGAGGTCTTTCTGCGGATATTTCCTTTAACCAGACAGGTTCTAAAAAAAAATCGATTAAAAGCCCCTCGGACGGAATGCTATCTACTTTAATCTGTTTCATTTTTCAAGGAATAGGGTAAGGGTTCCTTACCATTGACAAAATAAACTGTTAACTATAGTAAAAATTTTATTTTTGTCAAGAAAATTCGCCTAAGGGTTGCCTTTGGAGAAGAATTATGGTAAACATCGGCCATGGTAAAAATACGAACCCGCTTCCCACCCAGCCCAACCGGATACCTTCATATCGGAGGAGCCAGAACCGCCCTATTTAATTGGTTATTTGCCCGGCAGCAGGGCGGGGCCTTTATCCTCCGGATCGAAGACACGGATCAGGTCCGCTCCACCGACGAAGCCACCCGAGCCATCCTGGAAGGTCTGGAATGGTTGGGCCTCGATTGGGATGAAGGGCCTTTTTTTCAATCTAAACGGTTTGATCTCTACCGTCAATTTATTTCGGACCTCCTGGCCAAGGGCAAAGCCTATTACTGCGACTGTTCACCCGAGCTCTTGGAACGAAAAAGGGAAACCGCCAAAGCCGAAGGCCGGAAACCTAAATATGACGGGACCTGCCGGGAAAAGGGTTTAGGTCCCGGTCCTCAAACCGTGGTCCGTTTAAAGGCCCCACGGACCGGGACGACCTCTTTTAAGGACCTTATCCGTGGTCCTATCGTCTTCCCCAATGAGGAATTGGATGATCTCATCCTGGCCCGCGGCGACGGCACCCCCACTTACCACCTGGCCGTAGTCGTGGATGACATCTCCATGGAGATCACCCATATCATCCGGGGAGACGACCATATCAACAACACCCCCCGACAGATTCAGATTTATCAGGCCCTGGACCGCCCCTTACCCTTATTTGCCCATGTCCCCATGATCCTCGGGCCGGACAAAACCCGTCTCAGCAAAAGGCATGGGGCCACATCGGTATTGGCCTATAAAGATATGGGCTATCTCCCCCAAGCCTTGATCAACTATCTGGTCCGGCTGGGGTGGGCCCATGGGGATGAGGAGATCTTCAGCCGGGAAGAGATGATCGCCAAATTTTCACTCGAACAGGTCGGGAAATCCGCCGGGGTCTTCAACCAGGAAAAACTGCTATGGCTCAACAGCCATTATATCAAGGAATCTACCGACCGGGAGCTGGCCGGGCTGTTAGCCCCTTTTCTCCAAAGAAAAGGATTTCAGGACCTGGATATGAACTATTTGGATGGGATCGCCGCCACGCTGAAGAAGCGGTCCAAAACCCTGGTGGAGATGGCCGAAGCCGCTGCATTTTATCTTCAGGAAGAGGTGACCTATCAGCCCGAGGCGGTCAAGAGATTTTTTTCCCCTGAAGTCCTTCCCTTGTTGGAGGCCTTGGCCGGCCGTCTGTCAACCCTTTCCGAATGGAACGAGGCCACCCTGGAAGCGGTTTTTAGCCAGGTAATCGCTGAAACCGGGGTCGCCATGAAACAGATGGCCCCACCCATCCGTCTGGCCTTGACCGGCAAGACGGCCAGCCCGGGGCTGTTCGAGGTCATGGTAGCCATGGGACAAGAAAGGACTTTGAATCGTTTAAACAAGGCGTTAAGTTACTTAAGCAACAAAATATCTTGATTTTTCCTCGATCCTATTTTATGCTTTTTTTTAACTGGGGGATCGTCTAACGGCAAGACTGTAGACTCTGGATCTACCTATCGGGGTTCGAATCCCTGTCCCCCAGCCATTTTTTTGTAACTCAGCGGAGCAGGTTTGTAACGGATCAATGAGTCAAGGTTCCGCGGCGTCATCCGGAGCCTGAGCAAAAAGCAGATAACTCCTGTTACTCCTGTCTGATTTTAAAGCAAATCTTCTCAGAAGATTTATTCTGAATTCTGACTCCTGGATTCTGAATTCTTTCTTTTATGGTCCCATCGTCTAGTGGCCTAGGACACCGGCCTCTCACGCCGGTAACACGGGTTCGAACCCCGTTGGGACCACCATTATTTCCCACGCGGGTATTCCAACCCGGCCTTCTCGATGGCCTGGATGGTCTGGCGCGCGATTTCCAGTTCTTCATCAGTTTTTATGACCAGGACCTTGACCGGGGCACTTTTCGTCTGGATCTCAACGACCTTTCCAGAGACAGCCGCATTTCTTCCCTCATCCAGGCTTATCCCCATAGGTTCCAAACCACTGCACACGCGGCTGCGCACGGTCACAGAATTCTCACCTATCCCGCCGGTAAAGACCACAGCTTCCACTTCGCCCAGAACGGCCAGGTATGACCCGATATATTTTTTGATCCGGTAACAGAACATGGCTATGGCCAGCAGGGCCCGTTCATCCCCCTGGTCCACCTTCCTTTCGATCTCCCGCATGTCATTTAGACCGCAAAGCCCTTTAAGGCCGCTCTCATGATTTAAGAGATTTTCGACTTCTTCCGCAGACATTCCCGTCTGGCGCATCAGATAAAAGTGGATAGCGGGATCAAGATCACCGCACCGGGTACCCATCATCAACCCTTCCAGGGGGGTTAAGCCCATGGAGGTGTCAATGCTCTTCCCCTGTCGAATGGCCGCTGCGCTGGCACCGTTGCCGAGATGAAGGGTGATTAGATTGCTTTCCCCCAATGACCGACCCATATACTTGGCGGCTTCTTTAGCCACATAAAGATGTGAGGTCCCATGAAATCCATAACGACGCACATGATTCTGTTCATATAAATAATAGGGCAGTGCATAATGAAAGGCATAGTCGGGCAGAGTCTGGTGAAACATGGTATCGAAAACAGCGACCTGCGGGACACCGGGAAACCGTTCCTGAAGGGCCTCGATGCCCAGCAAATTAGGTGGATTGTGGAGAGGCGCCAGCGGCGTGAGGGCCTTTATGGCCGTCAGGACTTCACTATTGATGATCATCGGTTGACTGAAACGCTCTCCGCCATGGACCACCCGATGGCCGATGCCCAGAAGCTCAGAGTCATCTTTTATCAGCCGGTCTTGGGCATTGATCCGGGTGATAAATTCAAACCCTTGCCGATGATCGGCCACCGGCTGGGTGAAATGGCATTCTTCAAAACGGCCGTCCTTCTGACGGCGGCGCTGACGTAATTCTGCCTCTGAGCTGCCTATCTTTTCCAGGAGCCCTCCGGCCAAGAGGGTTTTCTCTTCTTTATCGAAAACCTCATATTTGATGGAGGAGCTGCCACAATTAATGACCGCAACTATCATAAAGCCACTCCTGCGGACTGGGCTGGTTACGCTTGATCGCTTTTGATCCCTCTCTGTTTGTCCAGGTCCACAATCTCGAGACGGTTATTCGCGTCCGGATGCCTGCCGGAGGGACCTTCGGTCACCACCGCCAGTTTTCCGTCGATTCCTGCCTTTCTAAGCCAGTCCGCCACGTAGGTGTTCCAATTTTCCGGGTGTTCAATCTCGTAAACCGGGTAAACCCCCGAGGAGAACTGCAACTGCTGGCAGGTGCTTTCCTGCGAGCTGACGGCGATGATCCAGATGGGAAGATGGGTTCGGGTTATGCTTCTGGCCGTGTCCCCGCTGTGGGTGGGAACAAACACCACGGCGGGGTCGGCGTACTCGAGAACGGTTTCCACACTCAGTTCGATCAGCTTGGCCGAGGACACCCTGCCTCTGAGGTCGATGCCCCTAAACAGTTCTTTAGCACTCATCATGGTGCGGTAAGGCTCGATGGTCGCGGCGATCTTGGCCAGCATGGCCGCCGATTCGACCGGGTAACTCCCCATGGCCGATTCGCCGGAGAGCATGACGGCATCTGTCCCGTCGAGTATGGCATTGGCCACATCGGTTGCCTCGGCACGGGTGGGACGCCGATTCGTGGTCATGGATTCGAGCATTTGCGTTGCCGTAATCACCGGCTTGGCCCACCTATTCGCTTTCCGCATGATTTGCTTTTGCACCACGGGGATCTGCTCAATGGGTAACTCCACACCCAGGTCTCCCCGGGCGATCATGACGCCATCCGCTGCCGAGATAATCTCGTCCAGGTGGGAAAGTGCGCGGGACCGTTCAATCTTGGCGATGATGAAGGGCCGATATCCGAGAGTTGAGGCCGCATCCCTCACGGCCCGGATGTCCGCCGCACTTTCAACAAAGGACTGGCTCACGGCGTCCACACCGTTTTCGAGGGCAACCTTCAGGCAGTTGCGGTCGTGTTCGGTAAAGGCGCTGATGCCCAGGTCAATGCCCGGAAGATTGATCCCTTTTCTTGAACGCAGTTCTCCGCCGACTACGACCCGGCAAAGGACATCACCGTCCTGAACCTGCTCAACCTCCACCTGGATCAAACCATCGTTCAAATAGAGGATGTCGCCGGGTTTAACCACCTGGGGAAGGCGGGAAAAGCTGACGGAGACCTTTTGGGCATCGCCGACCATGTCGGCCGTGGTGAGGGTGAAGAGATTCCCCGGTTTCAGGACGATGGGTTCTGACCCGAACTGCCCGATCCTCATCTTGGGTCCGGGGAGGTCGGCCATGATCGCCAGACGGCGTCCTGTACCCTTGGCTACTGTGCGCAAGTCTTCCATGACCCCCTTGTGGCCTGAAAAATCTCCATAGGAGAAATTAAGCCGCGCAATATTCATCCCGGCTGATAACAACCCCTTCATCACCTCCTGGGAACGGGATGCCGGTCCGATGGTGCAGACGATCTTGGTCTTATTAAGTGGAAGGGTCATGACTTTCCTCCGTACCCGTGGCAAGGGATCATCGTACGATGTCTCCCTGATAAGGATGCCTAACTTCTTGTTGAGTAAAAGGGCCTGTCTTACATCCGCTCCAGCACAACGATTGACCGGGCTTTTACTGGATGTTGCAGACTGGAAAAGGGGAGTCCTTTTCCAGCCTCGGCCATGTCGTCGGGGCCGATCGGGCCGGTATATCCTCACCGGTATCCTCTCCGGTGAGTGGAAGGATTATCCGCCGAAATCGCAGACAACAATATGGATCTCAGAGGACCGCAAGGAAATCAAAGATAATAAGCTACAAACCTGCTTATTCTCCCTTGTTTGATGGAGATTATGAGAAAAAAAGTATAAAATATGGCTCATAGGGTGTCAAGGAGGAATAAGAACCTGCCCCCCCTTCACCTTTGACAACAGGGTCTAATGGATACGAATAAAGAAGCAGTGGACCGAATTAAAAAACCCCTTTTTTATTTCTCCTATTTTATAAGTGGACTTTCATAATTCTCGGACTAAACTATATTTATGAATACAAACAGCCCTTATATACAGCGCAGGCTAATAACCGCGTTGAAAGACCATCTTGTCCATCCTGAAATAACCATGCTGGTCGGTCCGCGTCAATCGGGTAAGACCACCATCCTCAAGCGGCTGGAAGCCGGACTTCGCGCCGGGGGGCAAAAAACCCTCTGACTCAATCTGGATTTTTAGGACGATTTCCATCATGTGTCGTCGCAAGGTGCCCCTCTTCAGAAGATTCATCTGGAGCTGGGCAAAGACGGCGGTGTGATTTTCATCGACGAGATTCAGCGCAAGGAAAATGCCGGGCTGTTCCTAAAAGGGCTCTATGATCAGGATCTACCCTGGAAATTTGTGGTCTCCGGTTCAGGGAGCATTGAACTGAAGGAGAAGATCAGCGAGTCATTGGCCGGAAGAAAACGGATGTTCGAGCTTTCGACTGTCAGTTTCGGCGAGTTCCTTGATTTCAAGACCGGATATCGTTATACCGATAAGCTCAGGGAGTTTTTCCGTAGCGAACCGACAAAAACAGATCAACTCTTCCGGGAATACCTCATGTATGGCGGTTATCCACGGGTCATCCTGGCAGGCACTCATCAGTCTTTGGGCTTTTTGAAGAGCTGGACGGGTGGATACGGCGCAGGCTTCGCTGCCTTATCTGGCGGCAATGGAAGCGCCGTTATGCCAGGCAAAAGGACTGATGAAAAGAGGGCTTGGCGAAAGCCGGGTATGGGAATCAGCCTCAAACGGCCGAGGCCCCTGGTGGAATTCAGGGGCCTCGCAGATGGACCAGGCATTTCCCAAGCAATTCTTTGATCGGCTTGGACTCGTTTCACTGCTGGATTCGGTTTTCAAGTTTCAACGTAGTTCATGACCCGCCGTATACGGAACCGTACGTACGGTGATGTGGGAGGACGGAGGGCGCGAGCCCTCCTCCTACCCGATTTGATGATTAACGAAAGTTATAGGGCCTTTACATTGACTGCAGCCGGGCCTTTTTTACCCTGCTCGATATCGAAGCTTACCCGCTGGCCTTCTTGCAAGGTCCTGAAACCCTGCATACTGATCGCTGAGTGGTGAATAAAAACGTCCTTATCCTGACCATCAACTTCAATAAAGCCATAACCCTTGTTTTCGTTGAACCACTTTACGCGTCCTTCTGGCATAGTCATATCCCTCCTCTTGAAGTATTTCTCAAGTTGGGGGCCGACTTGCCAAAAAAAAACACCGCGGAGAAGTTCTTCGATGCCTGAGCCCGTCGAATTGTTCACCAACTTCGACCGTCATCCACGCCAAACTGGGTCAATGACGGATTTAATGGCTAAAAATTATAATGACCTTATCTAGGCAAGTCAAGGTTTTTTTAAACTATTTTTCCTCGTTGAGGGGAAATTTTTTTATAGGCCTGGCCTATTTGTTTAACCAAGGGAAGGATATTCCCCCGGTTTACTTTAAAGTATTCAAACCAGGTCCTTTTCTGCCGATATAACAAAAGAGGCCAAAACTTTTTCGGGATATATTTAAAGAAAAAATACCAGTCATTGAAAACCGTACTTTCCAGATACCTCCGGGGAGGCGGGGTCCTGCTCCCCCCTTGTTTTTCCATGACATGAAATACGGCCGCCCTTGGCTCATAGAGGATCTGATACCCATGCTTTCTGATCTGAAGGGCATAATCCACCTCTTCCCATAAAAAATTGCCCCAATAATTCAGGTCGAATTCTCCAACCTCCTGAAGGACCTTATTCCTGATGGACATATTACAGCCGTACAAGGTTGGAACCAGGCACCTTTGGTCGGTGGTAAAATTCCGGAGGTATTTTCCGCTCGGGGTGATTCGAGCCGCCCAGGGTAAGTCATTTTCCGCGCAGCCGTCGTAGAGGACCTTGCCATTGACGGCCCCCAGAAGTGCATCCTGATAGTTTTCCAGATGGGTTTCAATCAAGGTGGGATGGAACAGGACATCATCGTCTAAGAAGAGGACGATGTCCCCGCGTACGTTTTTCCGGGCCAGGTTGCGGGCCGCGGTAGTGGAGGGGAAAGGTAAGGGCAAGATGCGGATCCGGTCTTGGTTTTCCTTCAGGTAATTCCAGGTCTCCGGCTTATGCTCCCGGCTTTGATCTATAACCAGGATTTCCAATGGAGGCCGGGTCTGATCTTTTAAGAGCTTGAGGACATGGATCAAGGACTCTTCACGGTTTAAGGTGCAAATGACCACCGATACCGTAGGGGCGACGTCAGTCATGACTTCATGAGGCTCAAAAATAAAGCCTCCATTCGATCGGTAATTCGGCCGATTTCAAATCGCTCCTGCACCTTGAGCTTCCCTCTTTCTCCCATAGTCTTTCGGAGGACTGGATTTTTTATCAGTCTGGTCGCTGCGGCGGCCAGGCTGAGCCGATCGCCGTAGGGTACTAAGAACCCATCCTCCCCCTGATCGATCATCTCGGCGACGGCCGGTATGCGGGCCCCGATGACCGGTTTTCCTTTGGCCCAGGCCTCCAAAAAAACCACTCCAAAACTTTCAACCTGTGAAGGAAGGATGAGAAGGTCACAGGCCGCTAAGAGGTCCCTTTTTTTTTCATCCGGGAAATCATCCAAAGAGATGACGCGGGAATCTTTAGAAAGGGAATGGCCGCCGTATAAGGTCTTAAAATAGGGGCTGGACCGACCGGCCAAAATCAAGACCGCGCGGGACTCCTCTTTCCAGATCAAGGGCATGGCGTCCAAGAGGATATCGATTCCCTTACCTTGCACCTTGCGGCCCAGAAAAAGGATCAGAGGTTCGTCGGTGAGACCGTAGGCCGAACGGAAACGGTAGCCGTCCCCCCCTTCCAGAAGGGCAAGGTCAAGCCCCTGGCCCAGGGGGTGAATCGTGTCTCCCTGAAGACCTTGTTGGACTAAATAATTTTTTTCAGCCTGGGTATTGGTCAATATGGCTGAGGCCTTGGGGAAGATCCGGTGGATGATTTTTACCAGGGAGGCATTCAAGTCATTAAAATGAAGATGGGGTTGAATGACCCACGGGCGGCCTATTTTTTTAGCGGCCGCCGAAGCATAATAAATGGACGCGGTCGGGAAGGGGACGGCATAGACAAGGTCCGGGTTGAGTTTCTGGGCGGTCTTGATCATCTGGGGAAGGTAGGGGACGTGGGTCATGAACCAGAGGGTTTCTCCGCCCATAAGACCACTGCGCAGGGCCAAGGCCCCTATTTTGGCTAAGAGGAACCGTTGTCTGGGAGAAAGGGGTAAACGGATAATATGAATTCCCTCTTTGAATTCTTCCCTTGGCAGGGAAGGATTGGCTCGAGGCTTTTCAAAATCTTCCAGGCGGATTTGATTGGAGGTGACCACGGTTACCCGATGTCCCTTTTTAACCAGCCTTTTGGCCAAATCCAGGAGGGCGTTTTCCGACCCTCCCCTGGCCGGGGAAAAGAGATGGGTCAGGGCGACAAGATGCATGGTTTCAGGTCACCCGTCGAGATTGTTTATAATCGGGATTCGAATTTCCGGTTTTTGGGGATGATCGGTGAAACACTTAATGAATCCAAAAAATTTTCCTGATTTTTGAAGCCTGGTGATTTTAAGCCGATAATGCCGTCCGTCTTTGACGGTTTCTAAACGATATTTGATCTTCTCGGTAAGTCCGTTTTCTATCTTTTGGATATGAAAGGGGTGTAAGGTGGCCAGGATATCGATGGTTTTTTCTTCTTGCCCCGTCCCCTTTCCCCTGAATTCGATGGAAGATGTCGGGAGTAATTCAATAAAAGGCCGGACCTTTCCATGGAAGCTCAAAGTTACCTTTGGCTTTTGCGGGTCATTGCTGATTATCGTGGCTGATTTCCAGACCTGTCCATGATAACCTTTTAAATTTACCGTTAAGGTGATTTTCCCTGCCCCTCCTGGGGAGATGGCCCGGTCAAAATGGGCCACGGAACAGCCTCAGCCGGGACGAACATTATATATTTCCAGGATTCCAGGACCGGTATTTTTTATCGGGTAGTCGTGGGATAGGACACTCCCTTCTTCGACCTCCCCAAAGTCATAATCCGGGGAAGGTGCTTGTAAAGAAGGGGCTACAGGGGCGGAAACGGCCAGCCCTGCCCCTAAAAAAAACAAGAGAATCACCAGGGCTTTTTTAGACCAGTTTATCATTTGGGAAACCTTGAAGCGCCTTTGACCTTTGACCTCTTTAAGGTATTCATGGTCAATCGGGCTTGTCAAGAAAAAAGGGGGTAGTGTCCAAGGACACTACCCAAAAAGCAGGGTCAGGCCACCCAAATCTTTTCTAAATAGGGGACATTGGCGTTGTCAATGGAAAACAGCGGACGGTTTTTCTCCAGGTTCCAGGGGACAAAATAGGCCAAGTCTTGGAAGAGCGAGGGATCGGGGACCCGGATATGGGCTTTAATCCAGTTCATTGTCTCTCGTATGATTTTGGTCAGTTTTTGATCCAATACGAGCTGCTGATTGAGAAACCGGAGTTCCGGATTTTGTTTCAGTTGATAAACCGCCTCCTCCCAGTGAATCCCCTCTATCTTTTTTCGTAAAATGTAACCGTTTCCCCGGTCATGGATCCAGAGGAGGGGTGGATTGATTTGGACTTGAGCCTGCTGGATCCTGATTTCTCGAGTTTTCCGACTCTATCTTATGGACCAAATCTTTTCTTCTCTCAATTTCTTCGAGGAGGACGGGGGAGATTCGCTCAAACATAAAAACGGGATCGGGGAGGGCCAGTTCCCGCAAACGGGTGGGATCGAAACCAAGCTCCAGAAGGTCGGCAATGGTCAGACCAAGCGGCTCGGAACGTCCCTTTTCCTTCATCCATTGTTTTAGATAGGGTCTTTGATATAGGGGCAATCTTTCAATGGCCAGGGTAGGATTGGCCTTTATGGCCTGGGGCAAAGACGTCCATAAGGAAAGGTCTCCGAATAGTTTAAAATCGTTGCCCTCCGGAGCAAAGTTGAAGGGTTGTATGGGCAGGGAACCGATATGGGAAGCCAGAGAGATTTGTTTTAAGGACTCACCGCCGGTATAGCCCAATAATTGCTGGATCCGTCTTTGAAACCCTAACAATCGGGTGGTAAATTTAGTGAACATAAAACGCATCAGGGGGGAATTGTCCCCGGATTCCTGCTCTTTTTTAAAAAGCCTTTCCAGGGCCGAATAGAGGTCGTTGAACTCCCGGATGGTTCGTTGGACCATCAATTCGTTGTCCTGCATCTCGATCACGGGCCTTTTTTTCTTGAGATTGAAAATCAACTTGTAAAGCTTGAGTTTAAAAGACTTCGTTTTTAGGCTTGTGGGGCTGTAGATCATATAATGGCCTTGATCCAGGCCTTCGCCGGAACCGATCAGGTTATCCAGGGAGACCCAGCCCAGCTTGGTATAAATATCAAAGGTGGGGTCTTCGGGGGGGATGATATTATCCAAAAGACCCAGTGCCCCCTTTTCTTCCACCAGGTCACGAAAGGCCTCCAGTATCCGGTTTCCCAATCCTTTCCCTCGTAAGGAAGGGGCTACTTCCACGTAGACCAGATAATAACAGGGAAGGGGTTTGCGCAAATAAAGCAGGTTTAAATAGGCCAAAACCTCCTTTTCCTGGGTATAGACTTCAAATACTTGAAAAGGTTGATTGGGACCTTTGGGCCTGAATCGTTGGATCCGGCTCCCCCTGACCGTTGAACGGGCCAACTGATCCAGGGGATTAAATAATCGACTGGGAGGTTTCAGGGCCGAACTCCTGGAGGTATCCTCCCAGGCCATTTCTATTAAAGACAGGGTCTCTTTGAGGCCCAGCCCGGCGTCTTTAAATTTTTTTTCAACCTGGCGGGGTGAAAGATAAAGTGCTTTTTTTCCCATCGTTCAAAAAAAAGGCCCTGGTTTAAAACCCAGGGCCTTTAAGATAACCAAGGGCAGCGCCTTCGGCGACTGCCCTAATCAGGTTGGATTTGAGGTTTTCCTCTTTAATCCGGGCAGCCGCCCAAACTAAAATAATAAAAGCAATAAAAAAAACGAGTCATGGACGTTCTATTTTCTTGTCTGGTTGATTTTATGGGGGTGCAGGCCATCGAATTGATTGACCAACATATTTAAATAACTGCTGTTTATCAAGTAGTCTTTTCAGTCATACCCCCCAAAATACCCCCAAAAAATATTGGCTTCTCCTTTTTTATAGTTACTAACCATGGGAAAGACCCATTCCGAAAGTGAACCATATTAGCCCAAGAGCAGCAATTAATGCAATACCAAATTATAATCTTCGCTTTAAGGATCAAGAGATACAAAATCTCCGGCTCTGACTTAGCGTTCTTCGCGTCTTGAGCGTAGCGGGCGGTTAGGGTTAATTTGAACCGCTAAGGCCCGAAGGTCGCGAAGGGGGCGCTAAGATCTGATCTCGGCGTCCTCCGCGCTCTCGATCATAGAAATCCCTTCCGTCTCAGAATATCCAGATAGTCTTCATACCTTAGAGGACAAGAAACCAGATTCCTGAAATCGTTTTCGGAAAGCTTCAATTGTCCGCGGATTTTATGCATAATCTTGTCAGGCAGGTCGCCTTTTCCATGAGAATAATGGACTCTGAGAATCTTTTTCCCATCGATAGTCAACCATCCGTAACGATGATCTGTTGATCGGACCTGTAAAGATAATTTGTTGAATATTGTTTCAATATCGGCTATTTTCATGGACCGTTATCGCATCATTCAGGTAGGCCAACCATTTCTGGGGCAAGACGCCTAAATTTTTCTGATTTTTTCTAAGCTCGTCATATAGCATGACGATCTCTTCGCATAAACCGTTGATGGCCTCAAATTCGGTATCCGCATAGGCGAATGCCTCGATGTCATCCAAGGAGGCAATAACATTGTCCCCATCCGTTTCGATCGTGATATATATCGGTCTGGCCAATATATATCCCCCTTTTTTAAAGAATTTAACGGGACAATTCGGCAGCGACCTTCCAAGGCTTTGATGATATTTTTTGAAAAGTCCTTGTATTGTTTCTCCGTTAAAATTTCTGTTTCCATGTTGAGGTCTCCGTGCACGAGATCGGCCCGATCCTGATTTTTGGTTATTGGCCACTTTTCGACTTGTCGTTGATTGCCGAATCTTCCGACAGATGACCATCCGGCAACATTTCCCCCCGATATTCCAATTCCGCAAACTCATTCAAATTCGATAACTTCAATCAGGTTTGTCCATTGATTTTTATCATATATTGGATATGGTTCTCTGTCAAGCCGGGACTCTGATCTTAATGCACCGTCAAAAAAATAAAAACCCTCGTTGATCTCGATGGAACGAGGTGATAGAGTTTTTTTGCAAGAAAAAACTATCATCAACGAGGTGAAGGCAGTATGACACAAGGAGTTCTTTCATACAAGTACGAAGAAGAGAAAAAAGAGACGGGGATGACGGGGCTGGGGGGATTGCCGGTTTATCTGGATCTAACATCGGTGATGGGGATAGCCGGGAGCATAGAGAAACATTTACACCTAAAGAAGCAAGGATGGACAGATGCCCAGACGGTACTGTCGCTGATATTGATGAATCTTGCGGGTGGGGATTGTGTGGAGGATTTACGCCGGTTGGAAGGGGATGAAGGATTTTGCCAGGTATTAAGGCGAATAGAGCATAAAGGGATGAAACGGAAGGAGAGACGTGAGGCGGAGCGTCGTTGGCGAAAGGAACGGAGGCGAACGGTGCCTTCAGCCTCGGCAGTATTTCGATATTTGTCGTTATTCCACGATACGGAGCAGGAGAAGAAACGAGTGGAGGGGAAGGCGTTCATACCGGACAAGAATGAGGCTCTGAAGGGATTAGAGAAGGTGAACGGGGATATGGTTGATTTTATGCAGAAGCAGAATCCCCAAAAGACAGCCACGTTGGATCAGGATGCGACCTTGGTTGAGACGGCGAAGCGGGATGCTTTATATGGCTATAAAGGATACAAGGCCTACCAGCCAGTTAACACGTGGTGGGCGGAACAGGAGATGGTTTTGCATACGGAGTTTCGGGATGGGAATGTTCCGGCGGGATATGAACAATTGCGGGTATTGAAGGAGGCCTTGGCTTTACTGCCGGAAGGGGTTGAGAAAGTGCGGTTACGTTCCGATACGGCTGGATATCAGCATGAGTTACTCCGATACTGTGAAGAAGGGAAAGATGAGCGATTTGGTCGGATCGAGTTTGCGATTGGCAGTGATGTGACCCCGGAGTTTAAGAGGGCGGTTCTGGAAGTAGAGGAGTCGGAATGGCAGGTGATTTACAAGGAGGTTGAAGGGGACCGGATAAAGACGAATCAGGAATGGGCCGAGGTATGTTTTGTTCCTGGAAAGATGGGCTATAGTAAGAAGTCCCCGGTGTATCGGTACTTGGCCATCCGGGAGGTGATGGGATCGATGACGCTGCCAGGGATGGCCTCATTACAGCAGTCGTTGCCTTTTCCGACGATGCAAATGGGCAGGCAAGGGTATAAGCTTTTTGGGGTGGTGACGAACATGAATTGGGATGGAGGGGCCTTGATTGACTGGCATCGAAAGCGTTGTGGGAAGTCCGAAGAGGCCCATTCGGTAATGAAAGGAGATTTGGCCGGAGGTCAATTACCTTCTGGTGATTTTGGTGAAAATGCCGCCTGGTTTTGGATTATGATTTTAGCCTTGAATCTTAATAGCGCCATGAAACAGCTGGTCTTAGGGAAGTCCTGGGTATCCAAGCGAATGAAGGCGATTCGGTTTTCGATTATTAACCTACCCGGGCGCATTGTTGAACGTTCCCGAGGGTTGATCATTCGGTTGGTGAAGGGGCACCCGGCGTTTGATCTCCTTCTTGAGGCCAGAGGCCGGATTATGGCCCTTAATCCGTTACTCTCAGGGTAATTGGGCCCAACAATGTAAATCAAAAGGATTCGTTTGGGATTGGAATATCGGGGTAAGTATCCACGAAAAGGATGACGTGTGCCCATCTTGGCAGTCCCGATCTGTTGGAGGGTGCTCTTTTCTGAAAAATTGATCAAGCAGGACCTCCTCCAAGGCCATAGGCTTTAAACGTCTGGAAAAATAGCGTTGAAAAGCAGAAAAATTAGCCTATCAAAATTTAGGTGGTGGATTTAGGCTTAGACATCATTTGCAATGATAAGAAAATTGGTGTAATATACGTTACTCAAATAATGATGAAGTCGTAAAAAGTCCAAAAGAGCCTCTTTTAGTCATTCCCGTGAAAACGGGAATCCAATCATTTTAACTGATCTTCAACAGTTGTAAAAAAGAAACATTGCGATAACAAGAACATAGGAGTCCGCAAAAAGTTCTTGGCACTACACTTTGCTCTTTGAAAATCTCATATCATAGTTCACGGATAGTGGGAGGGATGGCCACACCCACAGCCTGAAAGACCTTGCCGCAAGTACCGAGGCATTCTGTACGAATGGCGAACTGTTTGCCTTGGTCGGTCAGGGTGACCTCCTGGAGGGCCTTTAAGTCCTGTTTGATATCGGACCATTCAAAAGAGTGCCCTGATTTTTCCAGACGGTTTTGCAGTTCTTTCCTCAGGACCAAAGCCAGGAAACTACAAAACACATGGCCTCGGATCGTTTCGTCTTTTTGATGGTAAATGGGTCTGGTTTCCATCACAGACTTCATATCCCGGAAGACTTGCTCTACCTGCCAAAGTTCTTTGTACTTCAGGGCCACCTTGGCCGCCGGCAGGTCGGTGTTGGTTTGAAGCACCCATTTGCCATCAAAACGCGCTTCTTCCTCCACCTTTTTTTGATCGATGGTCAGGAGGTCCCGGCCCAGGGTCAGATACTTCCGATATCCCTTATTACCCACGAGGGCTTTCGGATTGGTGTTCAGCTTCTCTTGCAAGGCCTGTAAAATGGCTTGGCGATCATAGGTCTCTTTGCGGGCCTGCTTGGAATTGAGACAGACGATATACCGTTTGCCTTCGACCACAACCTCTTTGACTTTAAGCGGCGCCGGATCCTTGGAAGATACCCCTTCGGGAACGACTTCCTGATAGCGTCCCGGTCGGGAAAGGACCTCTTCTTTGATTTCCTTTACCAAACGCATTCGGGCACCCAGGATATAAGGAAGCTTTCTCTCTTCTAGTTCCCTCATCGTCTCCTTGCTGATCATGCCCCGATCCGCTACCAGGCAAAAGGAGCTTACCTGAAATCGGTGACGGATACGGTCGGCCACCGGGATCAAGGTCTTTACATCGGCGGTATTACCAGGCCAGATTTCGCAACAAACCGGCCTTCCCGTATCATCGATCAGGGTGCCGACGACAATCTGGTTCAAGTCTGGACGATGATCTTTACTGTGTCCCTTTTCTCCCAGAGTCTGCCCACCTTCCCCTTCAAAATACAGGGAAGTGGTATCCATGAAGAATAAATCAAGGCCGGTGAAGAGATTACGGGTGAGCTGAAACATATCTTCTTCCATCTCATCCTTGATACAGCGGGGTGAAAAAGGGGTCCGGTCTTGCTGATCGGCCATCTCCTCTCCCAGAAAGGACATGGCCCGATATAAGTGATGCAAAGACAGATCATCTACCCCCTCTATCTGATAATCCCGGTGCCACTTGTCGCAGGCCCGGTCAGAACCGGAAACCAATAACCGGTGGAAAACCGTAAGGAAGATGGCCCGTTCTACTTTAAACTCAAACTTCCTTCCCCCAAGATGGGACTGGATCACTTTCCCTATTTGGAGGTCTTTCCACAGTCGTTCAAGGATAAGGGCGGGGCCGATCTTCTTTGCTGACGCCTGGATAGCTGCCTTGCCGGACAAGACCAGGAGGGCCTTTTCTGAAAAACGGGATAGGGATCTGACCAAGGTCTCAATATCCCCCCGGGCTTGAAGGTAATCCATTCGGCCTAAGGTAACCAGAACACGTTGGATGATCTTCCGGCCTTCCCGGCGATTCTCGACGATCTGGAGGTATTGATTGTTCCCGGATTTTTTAACACGAGCAAACATAAGAAGTCTCCTTTATAGGACACTTCTTTATTACCCATTTTACCCTTACCTGTCAAAGAAAATATCTGGTATCCGTGGCACTACACTTTTGAGATTTTTCAAAGAACGACTTAATAATTACGCGAAGTTACCCGATTTTTCATTCTCGAACTGTAAAAGAAAAGTTAAAGGTAGTTACATGTGGCCTGGATTCCCGCCTGCGCGGGAATGACGAGTTTTTACGAAGCCGTAAAATATTGGAAAGGAAGACGGGAAATTAAACGATGTTTCATTGTAACTCCTCAAAACTAAAGCCTTTAAAGGCGGATTTTCATATCCATACAGCGGAAGATCCCCTGGATAGGGTTCCCTATACCGCTCAAGAATTGATCCTTAAGGCGGCCGATGAAGGCTTTGAAGTCCTGGCCATCACCAATCATCAATGCCGGACATTCAACCAGAAACTCTTTTCCTTCGCCAGAGACCTGGGCATACTGCTCATCCCCGGCATGGAGACCACTGTTCAAGACCGGCATGTCCTTATCCTGAATCCTCCTGCCAATATTAACTTTTCCGATTTTTCCTCTTTAGCGGCCATGAATCGACCCGACAGGCTGGTCGTCGCGCCCCATCCCTATTTTCCGGGGCTCCATTCTTTAAACGGCTATTTGAAAAAGAACCTTAATTTTTTCCATGCCCTGGAATATTGCCATTTTTATTCCCCCCATATCAACTTCAACCAGCGGGCCCTGGAGCTGTCCCAATCTTCCGGCCTGCCTCTTTTGGGAAATTCGGACTCCCATTTTTTAGAGCAATTAGGGACTACCTATTCCCTGATTTATGCTCAAAAAGATGTGGAGTCGGTTTTTTCAGCCATTCGCCGGGGCAAGGTGGAAGTGGTTTCCCGGCCTCTTTCTTCATTCCAGATGGGAAGCATCATGGGACGGTTTCTAGGCAGGAAGATGCTCGGGAGAAAATCAGTCCCCTCCGACGGCCGAGACCTCTGTCCTGCTGATCATTGAAGCGCCTTGGCCGTAATATATAAGGGGTTTCCAAATAGGTTACACAAAAAGACCCGGATTTCCCTTGGTCAAACCCGGAGGAGGCGAGGCTTTTTGGCCCTCAAAGTTCTTCCACAGGTCAACATCAAGGCCGGGGAAGTTTTCCCCCGGTTGTAGCCAAGGCTTGAATTTCCCCATAATCTCCAATCGCGTGGGAATTAGTGTTATCCGAATCTGTCAGAATTCCAATTCCTGTGGCGACCGGATTTTTTTCCCCTTCTCCGAAGAGCTGCTGGTAGTCAAAAAGAACGTCCCGCCTTTCTTGTACCCATGTCCCCATCAGTGAGCGTCCGTTCCGGATCACGAGTATCTTGGTTCCCTTTGAAAAGGGGGAGTTGAACGATATTCCGACGGGCAGAGTGTCGCTCCAGATGTATTTGATGGTCTTAATAAAGGGCCAATGGCCGAAAATAATATAGAGGCCGAGAACGCTATCGTTCCCACTTTTCTCCCGTTCGTTGGTGCCGACAGGAAAGAGGACGGCGCGCCACTGCCATTGCAGCAGCGGGAACTCTTTTAAAACCCATTTTTTTTCGTACCCGATTTGATCTCGCGAACCTTTCGAGTCCGCATGCAAAAATTTTTTCCCCCCTTCAACCTGGACGGAATAAACCTTTGCAGCGTTATTTTTATCCATGGACAGCCAGCCTGATGGAAATTTTCCGGCCTCATCGGGTTCAAAAGTTATGTTGATGGGAGACTGGGCAAACAAGGGAAAGGCCCACAAGCCCAGAAGAACTATTAGGAATAGTCGGAATTCATTCTTTGATCTCTTCAAGTTCCACCCTGTATTTATTATAATTGTCGCAGACATGGTCCATTCCCGAACGGTCTTGATGGATTTTTTTGATTAACTGGAGGACCTTTTCCACCGAAGTGAGATGGAATATATGATGCATGTCCTGACTGTCGAACAGGCCCCTTTTCAGGACCTCGTTCCGCAGCCACTCGACCAAGGGGGTCCAGAGGTCTCCATAAAGAATAATCGGCGTTTCACAAATTTCATGGACCTGGACCAGTTGCCAGGAATAAAACAATTCCAGAAGCGTTCCGATACCCCCCGGGGCCACGATAACCGCATCCGACAAGGACATAAAGGTGTCCAAGCGACTGCTGAATCGATCAAATTCCTTCTTGATATCCAGAAACTTGCTGGTTGGTTGTCCCCGAGGAAGCCTTATATTCAAGCCGATGGAAAGGGTATCCGACTTTACACTTTTATGACCGGCGCTGGCCGCCTGCATCAGACCCGGACCTCCACCGGTAACGATATCAATCCCCAAGAGGGCCAATTCCCTGGCCAGGAAATAAACATCATCGTACAAGGGATCCCCTTCTTTAATCCTGGCCGAACCGAAAATAACCACTCGATAGTGGGCATCCATAAAATATCCCCTTCTTCAAGGTCGTGACTCTACTCTTTTTGAAGTCGATAAAACCCCGGTCCACATCCGTAGAGATCAACTCTACGCGGACCCGGTGGCCGATGTCCAGACCTTCAAACCCCTGTACCAGTTTTCCTTCGATCGGCGGATGGAAAAGGCGGACCCAGGTACCTTTGGGGGCGGCACCGGTGACGATAGCCTCAAATTGTTCCCCGATCCTCGATTCCAGGAGAAGGGCCGCAGCGGATTTCCCGACCTGCCGCTCCACTTTTCTGGCGGCATCCTCTTCTTCGGTACAATGTTTAGCCAGTTCTTCCAATTCATCATAGCCGTAGGGTAAAGGCCCGTCCTCCATGGCGGCCTTAAGCAGTCGATGGGTGATAAGATCCGGATACCGCCGGTTAGGGGCCGTGGAATGGGCATAATCCCTGACCGCCAGGCCGAAATGACCCGGAGAGGTCCCACCCGGAAACTCGGCAAAGTATTCTCCGGCACCAAGCAGTTTAATAATACTGAGGGAGAGGTCGGGGAAGCGGACCGGGTCCTCTGTTTTGGCCTTCATAAGAAAGGCCTCCAGGGCCTTGGAGTCCGGCTGAATGGGGAGCCCGAATCCATGTTCCCGGGCGATCTCCACGATCCTTTCCCAGCGCTTTGGAGTGCGCACTATCCTGCGCAGAGAGGGAAACTTTTTTTCAGAGAGATACCGGGCAGTCACACCGTTGGCGGCGATCATGAAGTCCTCAATGATATCCCTGGCGCGATTCTTTCTGATTACCACAAGTTCCTGGATCGTATCGCCGTCAAACAGAGGACTGGCTTCAATCGTCTCGAAATTCAAGGCCCCATGCAAATGCCGATAGGCTTTCAGACTTTGGGCCACCCGATCCTGCAGCCGGAGGTTTTGTTCCAACCCCTTAACCGCGGCTATCTTCTCAGGTTGGGGACCGCTGTCCTCAAGCCAGGCGCCCACGCTGTTGTAAGCGAGCTTGGCTTGACTGCGGACCAGGGCCCTATAAACATCCGAGCCCTGAAGAGATCCGTCGGCCTTAAGGATTATTTCGATGACCAGGGCCAGGCGGTCCTCATGATAGTTGAGGGAGGTCAGGTCGGTGGATAACCGCTCCGGAAGCATGGGGAATATGGTGGCCGCCGTGTAGACCGAGGTGGTGTTATGTTGAGCATGGCGGTCTATGGCTGAGCCCTTTCGGACCAGGGCGTCCACATCGGCCACGGCAATGAATACTTTGACTTCGCCTCCGGGCATTTCCTCGGCAACGGTCAGTTGGTCAAGATCCCGGGAATCATCATTGTCAATGGAAGCCCAGAGCAGGGTCCTGAGGTCACGGACCGTCTCGCTTTTGGCCGCTGCCGGGGTTGGGATCCGGTCTACTTCCGCCAGGACCTGGGGAGAGAAATCAGGAAGCAATCCCCGTTCGACCATTGCCCGCCGGGCAATGGTTTGAAGAATCAGGCGATGCCGTTTGTCATTAGCTTCCAACGAGACTCCTTGTTATAGTCTCCTTATGGATTAAAAACCATCGTCCTCAGGAGAAAATTTTATTTCAGGGTTTTGTAACACAGAAGGTTCCAAGGGTCAAGTTCTCCCTTTTTTCAAGACAATCCTCCAAAAGCCGGACATGGCGGTTTTCCTCTTCGATGATCAGGTCAAGCTGGTCCAGACTCTTTTCATCTTCAATAAAGGCGCTGAGCATTTCGTAGAAAAGGATGGTATCCTTTTCAAATTCCACCGAAAGTTCAAGAAGACCTTCCAGGTCCTTTATCCTGGAAAAATCAGCGTCGTCGATCGAGAAGGTTTGGTCACCCAATACGCCTTGAAGGATGGTTTTGCCCATTTCCTCCAGCCGGGGATCTTCCGCCCCGGTCTCCACCTTTTCCTTGAGCCCGGTAAACCATTGCTCATGCTCGGATTCCTCTTCCGCCAGCCTTTGAAGCATGGAGGCTAGAGATGGATTTGAAACCTCATCGCGGGCTTTTCTATAGGCTTTTTCTCCATTTTTTTCGATGCGGACCGCCAGGTCTATGATTTCTGCCAAGGTGAACATTGATTCCTCCAAGACCATGAATAAAATAGTTTTTCAGGGAATTTTCTTCGGTTATATCTTTGATCAATAAATACTATACCATAAAAAGACCCCTCCACCCTTCTTCATTCGTATCCACCGGACCATGTCGTCAAAAGTGAAGGGGGGCAAGTTAGGAGTAATCCTTGACAAGAGAAGGGCCTGGGGGTATTAAAAAAAATCTGAATAATTTTAGAGGAGGGCATTATGGATAAAAGAATCCAAGCCGGTTTTTTAATTTTTACCTTTTTCCTTTTAATGGTTGTTTCGGCGACCATGACCCAGGCTGCGGCCATTCCGGCCAAGATCGGGGTCATTTCCATCATTACCGGACCGGGGGCCGGCTACGGCGAAGCCATAACCAACGGCTTTAAAATGGCCCGGGACGAAGTCAATGCCAAAGGAGACGTCAAAATCGATTTGATCATTGAAGATTCCTCCGGAAAACAGGAACAGGCCCTGGCCGCGGCCCAGAAACTGATCAACTCCGATAAGGTCGTAGCCATCCTGGGTCCCACCTTGAGCACGGAGATGATGGTCGTCGGCCCTGAGGCCAATGCCAGCGGCGTGCCGATCATGGGCACTTCGACCACGGCCGTGGGGATCACCCAGATCGGCAAATATGTCTTCCGGAACTCTTTGCCGGAGGCCCTGGCCATCCCGGCGTCGGTTAAAAAGGCCGTGGCCAAGTACCACATCAAGAAGGTGGCCATGCTGTACGGGAACGACGACGTCTTTACCAAATCCGGGTTCGACACCATGAAAAAAGTGGCTACCGATTTGGGGCTGAAAATCACCACCATCGAAGAATTTCAAAAGGGGCAGGCCGATTACAAGGCCCAGTTGACCAAGATCAAGGCCACCAAGCCCGACGCCGTCTTCTGCTCGGCCCTTTACGAAGAGGGAGGAGTGATCCTCTCCCAGGCCCGGAAGATGGGGATCAACGTCCCTTTTGTCGGGGGCAACGGCTTTAATTCACCAAAGGTGATCGACATCGCCAAGGAGGCGGCCGAAGGGTTGATCGTGGCCACCCCCTGGTTCGCGGATAAACCCGACCCCAAGGTCAAGGCCTTTGTCCAGAAGTATGAAAAGACCTATGGCAAGAAACCGGACCAGTTTGCCGCTCAGGCCTACGATGCCCTTTACATCATGGCCGAGGCCCTCAAAAAGGCCGGCAAGGCCGACCGGGACAAGCTGCGGGACGCCCTGGCCGGTATCCGGAACTTTAACGGCGTCCTGGGCAAATTCTCCTTTGACGCCGAAAGGGACGTGGTCATGGAGCCCAGTGTGTTAATCGTCAAGAACGGAAAATTTCAGCTCTTTAAATAAACGAACTACGCCCTCATGCCCGCCTGGTGCGGGCGCCGACGGAGCATGAAACCAGGATTCAAGGAATCAAGGGGCCAAGGATTCGAGTGAAAGGCATGGAAGCTAAAGCCCTTGAACCCCAGAATCCTGGAATCCTTGAACCCTATTTCCGTATTAACCATGTAACCCTTGATGGACATCGAGAGATAAAAGTATCCGTAGGGGCGGGTTTTAAACCCGCCCCTAAAATCTCTTTAGGTGGAAGGTAGCATTTTTGTTTTTCGAACAACTCATCAACGGCATCACCCTGGGCAGTATTTACGCCATTGTGGCCCTGGGCTATACCCTGGTCTTCGGCGTCCTGGATATCATCAATATGGCCCATGGGGAGATCTTTATGTTCGGGGCCTTTATCGGGATGCTTTTAATCACCCGGTTCCAGGCCCCGATAGTCGTTGCCTTTCTGGGGGCCATCCTGGTGACAGCGGCCATGGGTTATCTGTTGGAAAGGTTGGCCCTCCGGCCCATCCGGGGCAGAAAAGGGGCCTCCCATCTGGCCTCCCTGATCAGCACCATCGGGATATCCATTTTTCTGGAAAACCTGGCCCACCACCTCTTCGGGGCCGGAAACAATCCCTTTCCGACCTCCTTTGCCGATATCAAATTCGAAACCGGCTCGACCACCATTTATCTGGTCCAGATTATCATCCTGGTCATATCCTTGCTGTTGATGGCCGGCCTTTCCACCTGGCTGAAAAAGGCCAAGGCCGGCAAGGCCCTGAGGGCTACGGCTGAAAACCTGGAGACGGCCAGTTTGCTCGGTATCGACACCAAAAAGATCATCACCTCCACCGTTGTCGTGGCCTCTTCCATGGGAGGGATTGCCGGGGTCCTGGTGGGCATGGCCTTTAATTACATCAACAACCAGATGGGGCTGCCCATGGGCCTGAAGGGGCTGGCCATCATCATCCTGGGCGGCATGGGCAGCGTCAACGGGGCCATGGCCGGGGGCCTGATCCTCGGTCTCTCGGAGACCTTTGTCGTGGCCTACGGCTATTCCGGGTACCGGGATGCCATCGCCTTTGTGGCCATCATCGTCATCCTCTTGATCAGGCCCCAGGGACTCTTCGGCCAGGCCCTGCCCGAGGCCAGGGGGTAAGAAATGAGACCTGAAAGGGATAAGGTTAGCGGTCGCACTGCTTTGAGCCCTATTTTTTACGGAGCCATCCCATTTTGATTAACCCTTATCATCTCCAGGTCGCCTCCTTTATCCTCATCAACATCCTGCTCGGGTTGAGTATCTATATCACCCTGGCCACGGGACAGCTTTCCTTAGGCAGCGCCGGGTTTATGAGCATCGGGGCCTATACCACGGCCCTGCTGACCTCCAAATTAGGTCTGCCCATCCCTCTGGGTATTCTAGCCGGGTCCATCTTGGCGGCCCTGATGGGCATTTTGATCGGCATACCCACCCTGCGCTTACATGGGGTTTATCTGGCCATCGCCACCCTGGGCTTCGGGGAGGTGATCCGGGTGCTTTTCATCAATTGGGAATCTTTGACCAACGGGGCCGTAGGCATTGCCGGTATTCCCCACTTAGGGCGGACGATCCTGGCCCATTTAGAAAAAACCGGTTTTTCTCCGGAAACCATAGGACTCAAAAACAACGAATTCATCAGCCTGACGGTTTTTTCCATTTTATTGGTCATTACCATCGTAGTCGTCTTTTTTTTCGGACGCTTGGACCATTCCCGGGTGGGCCGGGCCTTTCAGTCCATCCGGATGGATGAAAAGGCGGCCGAGGCCATGGGGATCAACACGACTTATTATAAAATCCTGACCTTCAGCCAGGGGGCCCTTTTGGCCGGTTTTTCCGGGGCCCTCTTTGCCCATGTGACCGGATACATCAGCCCGGCTGATTTCACCTACCACCGGGCCGTGGAAATTCTGGTTTTTGCGGTCTTTGGGGGCAGTGAAATCCTCTGGGGTCCGATTTTCGGGGCCTCCTTCCTGACCATAATGCCTGAATTTTTACGATCCTTGAGTGAGTACCGCTATATGATTTATGGGATCGTTCTGGTCTTGATGATGGTCTTCCGGCCCCAGGGATTTATCGATGCCAACCTGATCGACCGGTTCAGGGGCCGGAAAAGCAGGGGACAAGATGCTGCTTGAGCTTAAGGGGGTCAGCAAGGTTTTTGGCGGCCTGGCGGCCTTGAATGAGGTCTCCTTCTCCCTGGAGGAGGGAGAGATCCTGGGGTTGATCGGCCCGAACGGGGCAGGGAAAACCACCCTGTTCAATGTGGTCACCTCTTTTCTCTATCCGACCTCCGGGGAAATTTTCCTGGCCGGTGAAAAGATCAGCGGCCTTTCGACCCATAACATCACCCAGAGGGGCATCGGCCGGACCTTCCAAAATATTCGGCTTTTCGATCAAATGACCGTAGAGGAAAATGTGATGGTCGGCCGTCATTGCCGAAGCAAGGCCGGTGTCTTTGGAGGCGTCCTTCGCACCAAGGGCCAAAAAAAGGAAGAAGCGCAGATTCGGGAGAAAACCAACCACCTCCTCAACATGGTCGGCCTGGAGGGCTATAATACCTTCCCGGCCATGAGCCTGCCCTACGGCCTTCAGCGGCGGTTGGAAATTGCCCGGGCCCTGGCCAGCGAACCGAGGCTGATTTTATTGGATGAACCGGTGGCCGGTATGAATGATATGGAAACCGGGGAGATGGCCGCCTTGATCAAAAAGATCCTCGGGCTGGGGATTACGGTCCTGTTGATCGAGCATGATATGTCCATGGTCATGAAGATTTGCGACCGTCTGGTGGTTTTGAATTTCGGCCAGAAGATCGCCGAAGGGACACCCCAGGAGATCCAGCGCAACCCGGAAGTCATTGAAGCCTACCTGGGCCGGGAAGAAGATACCGGAGAAGAGGAATAGTTTTTGTTATCGGTTACGGGAATTGAAACGTATTACGGAAATATCAAGGCCCTTAAAGGGGTGGACCTGGAGGTGCCGGCCGGGGCCATTGTGGCTATCCTTGGGGTGAACGGGGCCGGAAAAACCACCTTGCTCAAGACTATCGCCGGACTGTTAAAACCCAAGTCCGGAAAAATCCGTTTTTTAGAGGAAGATATTACGGCCTTAAAACCCCATCAGGTCGTGAGAAAAGGAATCGCCCTGGTGCCGGAAGGCCGGGCCATCCTGTCCAAAATGACCGTTTTGGAAAATCTGGAAATGGGCGCTTACCACCGGAAAGACCAGGAAGTCGAAGAAGATATCGAAATGGAAATGGACCGCTTCCCCTGGCTTCGGGAAAGGTTGAACCAGGCCGGGGGTTCCCTTTCCGGGGGCGAACAGCAGATGCTGGCTATCTCCCGGGCCTTGTTGGCCAGACCCAAGCTGCTCCTGTTGGATGAACCTTCGCTGGGATTGGCCCCTCTGGTGGTGAACGATATCTTTCGAACCATCAAAGGGATCAACAAAGAGGGGACCACGGTCCTTCTGGTGGAACAAAATGTCAAACAAGCCCTGAAAGTGTCCCATTTCAGCTATGTCCTGGAGACGGGACGTATCGTTCTTAAGGGCGAATCCAAGGATTTAATCAAGGAGCCCAAGATCAAAGAGGCCTTTCTGGGTCAAAAGGCCTGACGATCACCAAAAATAAATTCCCGGTCAGGCCAAGTCAAGTGCATGACCTCCGGCCTGTTGCAGGTGTTTCAATTTAAACCCCGTTGCCTTTTCTATGGACGGGTTAAATAGATAGAATAGAGAGAGCATTTCTACCATTCACCCTTACCAGCCACCTCCTTCCGATTCTAATCTACCCCATTATCCCCCTGCTTCCCGGGCCTGGCTGGTCTGGGGCCTGGGTGCCGCCTTATATCTGATCGGGTTTTACCTGAGGGTGGCCCCGGCGGTCATTACCGATAAATTGATGGCCGATTTTCGGATTGGCGGCGCGGCCCTGGGAAATCTTTCGGCCTTTTATTATTACAGTTACGTGGCCATGCAGATCCCCACCGGGGCACTGGTCGATTCCTGGGGGGCCAGGCGGTTGTTGGCCTCCGGGGCTTTGGTCACCTTTTTAGGCACCCTTCTTTTTGGACTGGCCCCGACGCTCTTCTGGGCCAATTTGAGTCGCCTGTTGATCGGCGGCGCAGTGGCCGTGGCCTTTGTGGCCATGCTTAAACTGGCCATGCATTGGTTTCCGGCCCGCCGCTTTGCCATGATTTCAGGACTGGCCCTTTGCAGCGGCCTGGTCGGGGCCGTTTCCGCCGGGGTCCCCTTGCGAATCCTGGTCGACCTTTTTGGCTGGCGGGCCGTGATGATCGGATCGGCCTTGATGTCTTTTCTGGTAGCCCTGGCAACCTGGCTTTTTGTCCGCAATGATCCCACAGAACTGGGTTATGCCAGCTATGCCCCGGCCCTGGCGGTCCAAGACAAGGATGTGCCACGTCCCGGATTTTTAAAGGCCCTTCGGGAAATTTTCCGTCACAAAAACGCCTGGCTTCTGATTTCCATTCCCAGCGGGGTGGTTGGTCCGGTTCTGGCCTTTTCCGGGCTCTGGGGGGTCCCTTTTCTGGCCACTCACTATCAAATGTCCTCCACCAAAGCCGCAGCCGTGACCTCAACCCTTCTGATTGCCTGGGGATTGGGAGGGCCGGTCCTGGGGGCTTTATCCGACCGGATCAGAAAAAGAAAACCCATCTATGCCGTGGGCTGCACCATCGCGATGCTGGGCTGGGGAATCGTCCTATTGATTCCGAATCTTCCTTTTCTCTTTTTACAAACGGTCCTCATCCTGACCGGATTTTCTTCCGGATGTATGATCATCGGGTTTGCCTTTATCAAAGAATCGGTCCCTCCGGCCTATGCCGGGACCGTCTCCGGGATATGCAACCTGGGAGTCATGGTCGGACCCATGGTCCTCCAGCCGGCCATTGGTTGGACCCTGGATCGCTATTGGAAAGGGGAGATTATCAACGGGGTAAGGATTTACGATTGGTCGGCTTATCGAAAGGGGTTCCTGCTGATGCTGGCCTGGTCCATTCTGGCCTCAATTTTAATTCTTTTTACCAAAGAAACCAACTGCCGGCAGATGGAAGAACAACCTTAGTGTCCACCCTCGTTAAAGGCTTATCAACTCCTGCCGGCTCCGGAAGAGTCATAGGATCTAGAATTCCTTTAATTCCTGGTTTCCGGCTTTCGCCGGACTCGGAAACGAGTCCTAAACTCGGATTCTTCGTCAATTTTCCTTATCTCTTAAAAGCTCCAAGGCCTTCTCAACCATATGGTCGACGGTGAGCCCGAACTTTTCGTACAAGGTCTTGTAAGGGGCTGAGGCCCCGAAATGATCCAGCCCGATCACCGCCCCCCGGTCTCCCACATAGCGATGCCACCCCATGGTGCATCCGGCCTCTATGGCCACCCGGGTCTTGACCTCCGGGGGCAATACCCGGTCGCGGTATTCCGGGGGTTGCTTTTCGAAAAGTTCCCAACTGGGCAGGCTGATAATCCAGGAGCAGACGCCTTTCTCCTCTAATCGTTTACCGGCCTCCAGGGCGATGGGCACCTCCGAACCGCTGGCCAGCAAAAGAACCGCGGGTTGGTTGTCTAATATTTTTTGCAAAACATAAGCCCCATAGGCCAGGTTGTCGGCCGGGGTCATCAGGACCCGGTCCAGGGTTGGCAAATTTTGCCTGGTCAGGATCAAGGCCACCGGTCCTCCCTCGATTTGCAGGGCCGTTCGCCAGGCCTCAGCCGTCTCGTTGGCGTCGGCCGGCCGGATGACCGTCAAATTGGGTATGGCCCTTAAGGCCGCCAATTGTTCGATGGGTTGATGGGTGGGGCCGTCTTCACCCAGCCCGATGCTGTCATGAGTAAAGACATAGATCACCTTCAAGCCCATCATGGCCGCCAAACGAATCGGGGGGCGCATGTAATCGGAAAAGATCAGGAAGGTGCCCCCGTAGGGTATGATGCCGCCGTGGAGGGCCAGGCCGTTCATGATGGACCCCATGCCGTGTTCCCGGACCCCAAAATGGATGTTCCGACCGGCATAGTTTTCGGGTCCAAAATCCTTTGAGCCTTTGATCATGGTCTTGTTGGAAGGGGCCAGGTCGGCCGAACCGCCCATCAGGTGGGGCACCTTGGCGGCCAGGGCATTGAGCACCGTGCCTGAAGCCACCCGGCTGGCCGTCCCCTTGGGATCGGCCGGAAAGGCGGGGATCGCCTCCTCCCAGCCCTCGGGCAGCTTTCCGGACATAATCCGATTAAATTCTTCGGCCGCCTCTGGATTGGCATTTTTATAGGCACTAAATAAGGTCTTCCATTCCTTTTCTTTTTTTTCTCCGGCCGCTACCGCCTGTCGAAATAAGGCCAGGGCCTCTTCCGGCACATGGAAGGCCGGCTCCAAAGGCCAGCCCAGGTTTTCCTTGGTCAGGCGGATCTCGTCCTGGCCCAGGGGTTCGCCGTGGGCACCGGATGTGTCCTGTTTGTTGGGGCTTCCGCAGCCGATGCAGGAGCGAACGGAAATCAAGGAAGGCCGGGCCGTTTCGGCCTGGGCCTGCCGGATGGCCTGATCAATGGCCTTGAGGTCATTACCATCCTCGACCTGCTGGACCTGCCAGCCATAGGCTGAAAATCGGGCCAACCGGTCTTCGGTAAAGGTCAGGTCCGTACTGCCTTCGATGGAGATATGGTTGTCATCATACAGGTAGATCAACTTGCCTAATTTCAGGTGCCCGGCCAGGGAAGCGGCTTCATGGGAAACCCCTTCCATCAGGTCCCCGTCGCTGACAATGGCATAGGTATAATGGTCCACAATAGGAAAATCCGGACGGTTATAACGGGCGGCCAGAAAGCGCTCGGCCATGGCCAGGCCCACCCCATTGGCAAACCCCTGCCCCAGGGGGCCGGTGGTGGTTTCCACTCCCGGGGTATGTCCGTATTCCGGATGGCCCGGGGTTTTACTCCCCCACTGCCGGAAAGACTTCAGGTCCTCCAGGGAGAGGTCGTAACCGCTAAGATAGAGCAGACTGTAAAGGAGCATGGAGCCGTGTCCGGCGGAAAGGACAAAACGGTCCCGGTCCGGCCAGTGCGGGTTTTTGGGGTTGTGTTTTAAAAATCGGGGCCAGAGGACATAGGCCATGGCCGCGGCCCCCATGGGCATGCCGGGATGGCCCGAATTGGCCTTTTGGACCGCATCGACGGCCAGCATACGGATGGTGTTGATGCACAGATTATCTAAGGGATCAGGCTGGGCGGGCTTATTCCATTGAGTCGTTTCTGTCATAAGGGCATCTCCAAACATGAAAAAGGGTTCCAGGATTCAAGGGTTCCAGGATTCAAGTGAAAGGCATTGAAACTAAACCCTCGCCCTATAGTTATCTCCGGTCAACGGAGCTCACACAGTATGAACATAGTGATTCAAGGAAAGACGCTGAAATTAATACCCTTGAACCCTCGAATCCTGTTTTTGAAATAAACCAGCCCAATCTATTCCAAGAAGGCCGAGTTGTAAATCAAATTTTTTGCCCCTGACGGTTTATTGAATACTGGTTTGAGCGTTCAGCTCTGAGCCGGTTTCCCTCATCTTCCCCTCTGCCGAACTCTTCGCTCCGTTTAGGAGATGATCCGAAAATTTCAATCTGATAATCGGCGTTTTGTAGACAAAAGCCTTAGTCTCCGCCGGAGACGGATCAAGACGGCTTTTCTTTTCCCCCCGCGTCTCACCTTGGTCGCCACTGGCGGACTTGAAAGCGCAAGGAGTTCTTGAGGAGGAAAAGGTTATTTTTTTTGCTTATAAGCAATTTTAATTGCATTTTTTTTTGCTTTGTGGCAAAAACATTTATATGCTGATTAAACGATATCTGGAAGAACCGATCCGGAATGATCTGGAAGAGAAGATGGTCTTTATCTCCGGTCCCAGGCAGGTCGGGAAAACGACCCTGGCCAAAACCTTTTTGAATGCCGATAAAGACCATTATTATAACTGGGATCGTCGGGAAGATCGAAAAGAGATATTAGCGGCTCGCTGGCCCTCAAGCCGAGCTACGATGGTGCTGGATGAGCTTCATAAGTATCGCCTTTGGAAGCGATGGATTAAAGGGGAATATGATGCCCATGGAGATCGTATTCGATTTCTGATAACCGGTGGCGCCCGGTTGGATTTATATCGTAAGGGAGGAGATTCTCTCCAAGGTCGCTATCATGCTCATCGATTACACGGCTTTTCCGTGGGGGAATTACTTCAAACCACTCAAGAATTAAAACCCGGAGGGGCGATTGAATTTCCCGGGGGTAATGATCCCAGGGTGGTTTTGGACTTACTCCATTATGGACCTTTTCCGGAACCGTTCCTAAAACAAAGTGCCCGGAGTCTCAGGCGCTGGAGAAGGGAACGGTTGGATCGATTTTTTCGGGAGGATATACGGGAGTTGGAGAATGTCAGGGATCTCTCCTCAATGGAACTGCTGGCCGACTTATTGGAAAACCGAGCCGGAGGCCTTCTTTCGCTTCAATCTTTACGGGAGGACCTGGAGGTGAGCCACCGGGCCGTATCCCATTGGCTGGATATCCTGGAGCGCTTTTATTATTGTTTTAGAATTACGCCTTTTACCCATAAGGCCGTCCAGTCCTTAAAAAAAATGCCCAAGGTGTATTTGTGGGATTGGTCGCCTGTCCCTGACGAGGGCTCCCGTTTTGAAAATCTGATCGCCGGGCATCTCTTGAAGATGAAGCATGTCTTAGAAGATCAGGAAGGATATCAGGTCGGCCTCCATTACTTGAGGGATGTCGGCAAAAGGGAAGTAGATTTTCTGGTTACCATAGATAAAAAACCCTGGTTGGCCATAGAGTGTAAAAAGGGGGATCGGTCCGTCAATCCCGCCCTGAATTATTTCGGAGAGCGGCTTAAAATCCCTTTCCTTTATCAATTGAGTCTGGAAGGAAAAGAAGACATCCTCGCCGGCAAGGTCCGGGTCATGCCGGCCGTCAAGTTTCTCAGCGCCCTGCCCTGATTGAATTTTATCCAAGATCTTTTCCATTGAGAGAGGTTGTTCCTGGAAAGCATACTTCTCGGCAGGGAGAAACATTCTACCTGATCTCCAATTCATTATTTGGAAATCCTTTCTGATCTTTGCCGGATGATCAGCCAGATGATCTCGGCCAGGGAAAGGACGGCGACGATGGCCGAAAAGATGCGGACTGCCGGAAATAGACCGATAGCGACGGCGGCCAGGCCCAGGCCGATGATCGGAAGGGAATAGAACAGATAGATGATGACAAAATAAAGGGAATTGATACTGCCCCGTTCCTCCGGCAAGGCCAAACGGTTGATCTCGGAAATCGATCCCAGATAGGCTATGCCGGTTGAGACCCCACAAATTATGGAACCGACGAACATCAATGGCAGCGAGGTCAAGGGCCAGGCCCAGACGACGGCCGCCAGCCCGGCTATCCCCCCTCCCAGGCCGAAGACCTGGAGGCGAAAGGCCGATTGGCTCCTCAGGATCAATTGACCGGCCACGCTCATACCTAACATCAAGGCCACTAAAGCGCCGCCGGCCGCGATGTTTCGCACCTGAAGCAGGCCGGAGACATAGCTCGGAACCAGGGCCACGAAAAGTCCGCCGATGGACAGGGATAAGCCGCCTGAAAAACCGGCCGAGGCAAATCCGGCCAGGATGTCTCTGGGAACCCGGGGACGGTGGATACGCAGGGAAGACAGACTGCCGGGACTGGCCGCCTCTTTTATGGCGGCAATCCGGACCAGGGCCAGGGTCAGGAGGCCGAGTTCCACCAGGTAGCAAAGCACCAGGGGCTCTGGGCAGATATTCGGCCAGGAGACCGGAGATGAGAGGACCGGCAGCGGCCCCGCTTAAGGTGCAGGACGCGGTCATGATTCCGGCCCGGAGCCGGTCTCCTCTGGGCTGCATCTCAACCAGGGCCGCGGTCAGGTTACCCTGTGAGGCCCCAATGGCAATCCCGACCAGCCAACGCCCAACGAGTAACCAGACTATGCCCCGGGCCGCACAGAGGAAGAGGATTCCGAGGGCCTCGATCAGGATGGCGGCCATCAGAACCCGCCGCCGGCAGAGGGCGTCGCCTACGGGACCAAAGACAAGGAGCGCCGGAATCACCCCGAGGGCATAGACGCCGAAGACGAGCGTCAGGGTAAAGTTTGAGAAATGGAAGGCTTCTCCGTAGACCTGATAGAGCGGCGTCGGCAGGGTGGCCCCCACCAGAACGACGAAGGTGGCCAGGGCCACGGCCCGGTAGGAGCCGGGCAGGGAGCTCGCTTCTTGCAACCGGCAAAGGTGTAGCCCTTGAGATGCGCTGAGTCTTTCATCCGCCTTGTTTTCCGAGGAACGTTGCACCGCCATCTCGTAGCCGGTAAAGGGCCTCTTTGATTTTCCCGCCCCCTGGCTACAGTAAATTATAGCCTGTATTCAATTTGGGGATGCCGGCGATCTTACAGGTGATAATTGGGTCGGGAAACTGGACATATTCGCATTTCCGGGGTAGATGGACATTGGTGCAGACTGCCCGGACAATGGGGACGGAATTGAATTTTTTATAATATTGCCGGATAAACTTCAATATTTCCAATTGCTCCTGATTCATCGGGCAGGTCTTACTGACCCCTTCTCTTTCAGCCAGGGCACAGGCTACGGTTTCGTCCCAGTCATCAAAATTCTCGAGATACCCTTCTTCGTTGACACTGATCATCCGCCCCTGATACTCAAATGTAGACATCGGCTCCTCCTTCTTTAGACAAGATTTATTGGATCAACAGGTTGCTGAAAAAGGCCCATCTACTTCGTTGCCCTCATCCTTCGTCATTGCGACGTACTTCAATGTACGCCTCATTTCTCAGGATTTCAGGCGCCTTGTATCTGAACCTTTTTGAGCAACCTGTAAAAAAAAGAGTTTTTCCACATCCTGTTAATGGTTGGCACATGGTTACACTGCGTAGTTTCTTTTCTAACGGCTTACCTATGTTCAATTAGGTCGCTCGGCCCTTTCCTTCAAGAAGTTGTCCCAGGGCCGACAGGTGGACTTTTTCTTCTTCGGCAAGGAGATAAAGGATTTTTTTGGTGGATATCTTCCGATGTTTTAAAGGCAAAACGCATATAGAGGTCCAGGGCCTGGGTTTCCAGCATCATGGCCGTATCGAGCACCCCGGCGACGGTTTGCATAGCGACCCTGTTTTGACTGAGAAATTCGGAAAATTTAAATCCGCCTTCCAGGATTTGGGGAAGACGATTCACCAGTAATTGAAGGCTTTCCGGATCCTTTCCAGTCAATTTTCCATACTCGGCCAGGAGCATTTGTCCATGTCGGGCCTCAATATCCTCCAGCTTTTTCAAAAGGGAGAGAACCTCTTGATCATCCATCCCATGGCTTACGGTCCCGTAAAAGTTTTGCAGGGCCTCTTCCATACCCAGGGCGATCTCGATCATCTCGGCCGGGGACTCATCTCCGCGAATCAGGTCCAGGTTTAATTCCACCGGCCCCACGGCCTTCAGACCCTGCCAGGCCCTGATCCCTCCCTTGAGGCTATAGACCTCTTTGAATCCCTGGCCGGTTAAAAATTGAGCCGCCACGCGGCTCCGTCCCGCCCACAGCTCAATAAACGATGGTCGGTTTTTCCGGATCCAGTTCCTTAAAAGAGTCCGCCAGGGCAGGCAAAGGGATCAACCGGGCGCCCGGGAATATGTTCTTTTTCGTACTCGCCCGGCTGGCGCACATCGATGAGGGCATAGGTCCCTTCCCTGTGCCGGGCCATCATCTTTTTAACCTCATCGGGTTCCAGTGATTTTACAGGACTAAAAAGTTTTCCCCAGAGCATGGTGACTGTCCTTCTTGGCTAATACTTATTTGACCGGTTTGGTAAAGGGCATGATCAAGAGATGGTGGAAATGTAATTTTTCGGGCCTTTGATAAGCCCCTACTCCTATCCGAATCCTGGCCTGATCCACCCGGGACAACAAGGTTTCCAGGGCCCGGTCCCAAAGGGAAAAAATGGTCCCGTAGTTGGTATTTCGTTCCTGAATCACTACGGAGTGGTGGATGCGGTGCATGGAAGGGGGCACGAACAAGATCCAGTAAAGTGTTTTCAAACCAGCCCGGGATCTTTACACTGCTGTGTTCAAACTGAGAAGTAAGGACCAACAGGGACTCAAAGAGGACAATACCGATCAGGTCGGCGCCGAGGAAATAGATCAATCCGATCTTGATGACCGCCGAAATGGCCAATTCACCGATGATGAAAGCGAGAGGCCGTTGATACGTCCATGTTCAGATCGCTGTGATGCACCCGATGGAAACGCCAAAAAAAGGGCATCTCATGATTGAGCAAATGCCAGACATAGAGGATGAAGTCCAGGAAGACAATGGTGGCCAGGATTTTTAACCAGTGGGGAAGAGGCCACAGATTCAAGATCCCCTGGTGCCGTTCATTGACATAAACGGCGGTTTGAATAATCAAACCGGCAAAGAGGAAGTTGAGAATAAGGCCGTTGAAGACAGCCAACCCCAGGTTATTGAACCACCGCCTGATCTTGGGAATCGAACTGGGGCGATAAGGGATGAGAAGTTCCAGGATCAGAAAAAAAAAGAGCCCTCCCCAAAAAAGGACGGCCCTGATTAATTCCAGATTAGACTTCATTTAAAACCTTTTTAAAAAATGTACTCAGTGATGGCGTAAAACATCGACACCATTTGTCGGGACTCCAGAAATCGTTAGGACTTTTGCCTCAAGGCTTCCGTTTGGATAAAGCCTTTTCCAATTCGGCCAAGTCGGTTATGGGTGCCCGGCAGGCAAATTGTTCACAGAGATAGACCGTAGGCTGATGATTCAAAGGGATCAAGGCCTCCGCATAAGAGGACAGGTTTATGATGGACCGACTTTCCTCCCCTTCCGGCCGGAATAAAAGGACTTTGTTGGGCAGAAAGGCCCGTTGTATCCGGGATATCAACTCCTGGGTCGCTCTTTGCCCACGATCCCCGGCCACGACGATCTCCTGACCGGGACCGACCATGAAATCCAAGGCGTTCAAGAATTGGGTGTAGGCCACGGGGTATCCGCCGACTTTCCCTGAAAAGGATCGAAATAAATGATCCGCCTTTTCTTCCCAATCGGGATTGCCGGTTATCCGGCCCAGACGCAGGAAGTTCAAGGCCGCCACCGAATTCCCCGAAGGGGTGGCCCCGTCATAGAGATCTTTTTCCCGGGCGATAAGGCTTTCCCCTTCTTTGGCGGTAAAAAAACAGCCCCCCTGTTCCGGGTCCCAGAAAAGCTCGATCAGGCGTTGATTCAAGGCCAAGGCCTCTTCCAAATAACGGACCTCAAAAAGGGTCTCATAGAGTTCGATGAGGCCCCAGATGAAAAAGGCATAATCATCCAGATATCCCGGAAAGGCGATGTGTCCGTCCCGATAACGCCGGTAGAGACCGCCTGAGGGAGTGCGCATCTTTTGCAAAATAAAATCGGCCGCCCTTTTAGCCGACAGGGCATAGGCCGGATCGCCAAGGGCCTGACTCCCTTTAGCCAAGGCGGCGATCATCAGGCCGTTCCAGGAGGTCAGGATTTTATCATCCTTTAAAGGGTGAATCCGATTTTCGCGAACCTGAAAGAGGCGCTCCCTGTACCCGTTTAAAAGGCTTTCCAGTTCCTCGGGCTTCTTGTTCTCCCGGACGGCGAATTCCTCCAAGGAGATTGAAATATGGGGAATACTCTTCCCCTCTTCAAAGTTGCCCTCGGGGGTGATGTCATAGAAACGGCAAAAGAGGTCGGCCTCATCCGGACCCAATACCTCTCTGACCCGTTGAGGGGTCCAGAGATAAAAGAGCCCTTCCTGGCCCTCACTGTCGGCATCTTCGGCCGAATAAAAACCCCCTTCCGGAGAGGTCATGTCCCTCAGGACATAAGAAAAAATCTCCCGGGTAACCCGGGCGTAGAAAGATTTTTGAAAGGACTGAAAGGCCTCGGTGTAGGCCATGGCCAGCAAGGCCTGATCGTAAAGCATCTTTTCAAAATGGGGAACCAGCCACTTTTCATCCACTGAATAGCGATGAAAGCCCCATCCGATCTGATCAAAAATCCCTCCGAAGCGCATGGCCTCCAGGGTCTTTTCAATCATTTTTCGGGTGCCGGGATCCGGATTGCGCCTGTACCTGCGCAAAAGAAAAGTCAGATGATGGGGGATTGGAAATTTAGGGGCGGCACTAAACCCGCCCCAGGCAGGATCAAAGACCTTGGCCAATTGCTGCTGACCCTGCTCCAGGGTTTGCCCGGTTAAAGGAGAACCCGCAGAACCGGGCTCGGGCCGGCTTTGAAGGGCCTGGGTGGTTTCTTCGGCGGCTTGAAGGACTCTTTCCCGATTCCTCTTCCAAAGGGTCGCTATCTGAGTCAATAATTCGGTAAATCCCGACATCCCCAGACGGCTTTTCTTAGGGAAATAGGTCCCGGCAAAAAAGGGCTTTCCTTCCGGGGTCATAAAAATGGACAGGGGCCAGCCGCCCTGGCCGGTCAAGGCCTGGCAGACGGACATGTAGATCTGGTCGATATCAGGCCTTTCTTCGCGATCGACCTTGATGGCCACGTAGGATTGGTTCAGAAGTTGGGCCACCTCTTCATCCTCAAAGGATTCATGGGCCATGACGTGACACCAGTGGCAGGTGGCATAACCGATGGAAAGAAAGATCGGTTTGTCTTCCCCTCTGGCTTTTTGAAAGACTTCTTCGCCCCAGGGATACCAGTCAACGGGATTTTCAGCATGTTGGAGGAGGTAAGGGCTTTTTTCATTATTAAGGTGGTTGGACATGACCGAAATCTTTTTTTAAATTTTTATAACCACGGAATCACCCAGACTTGCTGGCAGGACCGCTATGGCCCGAAGATAGACGGACCCCATATCCGGCAGGTCTGAGTGACTCCGCAGCTAAACTATTTTTCCCCTTACACCGGGTCAGGGAGCGACTTCATCCGCACCGGCTTCCAGGGTGCATTGGGTGAAGTCGATCTCTTGATGACATCCTTTACAGGTATGTTTCTTATCGAATTCATCGGAAAAGATTTCCACTTCCCTCCCGCAGTTGGGACATTTACAGGTAAAGGACTTTAAGTTTTTGAGCTGATATAAACCGGGACAATGTAAAGGTGTAGTCATAGAAACCTCCCTATTTTCCCCTTCCTAACCCTCCTCCTCAGTGGGGTGGAGGGGAAGACGGGGGTGATGATTTTAAGATTAATTTACTTTGTACTCCTTAACAGCCTTTACTCCCAGGGCATAAGCCTTCTTCGAGGGCAGTGGGATGTTCCCTGATGCTTCCTTTCCCTTCGACGGCCCGGAAAAAGAGGCCGCCTTCATAACTTTTATCCAGGGCATCGAAAAAATACTTGGCGGTGAGTTGAACCCCGTCAAATAGATTTTTCCCTTTCGTCGCCCCCACGGCGATCAGATAGCCCCGGCCATGGTCATATCTTTTCCTCTGCTCCGGAGATTTCTCCAAGACCCTTTTCGACCACATGGCCTGGGAGCGGTCCACCAGGGCCTTGGCCTGGGAAGGCAGTCCATAAAAAAAAATCGGAGAAGATAAAAACAGTATTTCGGAGTCTCATGAGTTTGGGATAAATTTTGTGCATTTCATCCGGGATGACGCATTCCCCGGTCTTGTCGCACCCCCCGCATTCCTGGCAGCCCGAGATCTTCATCTCCCGGACATAAATCTTTTGGATTTCCGCCCCGGCTGACCCCGCCCCTTCCAGCACCTTGTCGAGAAGGAGGTCGCTGTTTCCACCCTGGCGCGGACTGCCATAAATCCCCAGGACCTTCATTTCGGGGCTTCCTCTTCCTCAACCACCTGGCCTTTATGTTTTGTGCCGCACAGGGGGCAGAGAATATCAATTTCCTTCTCGTCACCGATAAATTTTTCCCGGAGTTTTTCCGGTCCTAAAAAGGTGACATCTCCACAGGCGCAAGCCGGGCATTCCGCCCGGACGGTATACTTTCTTTTGGACATGAGCACTCTCCTTTTTTTTGAGCTTTCGGCAGTCAGCGGTCAGGGTTTAGCCAATTCATTAAGGAAAAAGGGGTTTGCAGAAAGCTAAAAGCTGATCGCTGACCGCTCCATCCGGAAAATTCCCTTTTCCGGATGGATATTATTTAAGCCTTTCATCGGGTCCGCTGAATTTACATTCCGGGATATAGCAGCTCACATTGACAAACTCACATTTTTCCCGGCAGGAAGGACATTCCTCCGGAGGCTTTTCGGTCTTCAGGGCATACCCGCACTTACTGCATTTCCATTCGTCTTCGGCCATTTTAATCACCTCGCTGGTTAATTTTTTGGATGGCTTCTTCAGCCCATTGTCGGATAGTTTTCTCTTGAAAATTTTCATTCAAGAATATTTTAACCATCCGATTTTCTATTTGCAAGTTTTCAAGAAGCGGAACGGCTTCCCGGATTCCCATCTCTCCAACGGCCCAGGCCGCGGTTCCCTGCATTTCAGGATCGCTGTTTTTTAAGGCCTTAAGCAGGAAAGGGACGGCCCTGGCCTTTAAGGCTTCATCCAATTTGCCGATGCGACCCAGACCCCAGATGACCCCTTTTTGTATGGGTTCATTTTCAATAAAACACCCATCTTCGGAGATATAGGCGACCAGCAAACAAAGGTATTCGTCTTGTAAAGCCGGAATGGCGGCCAGGATCTCGCCCAGGGCCTCCGGCATGCCCCAGCCGATACCGCCTGATTCTTCATTCAGGTTCCAGATCAGTTGTCGGAGGACTTTTTTGACCCGTTCCGGGTCCTCGGAAAATAATCGAGCGGTCACCTGCCCAAGGGCCTTAACGGCCCGCCACTTGGTAAACTCATGGGCATCGGTCAGAAGACCGATCAGCCCGTTGACCACCTTTCCTTCATGTCCCTTGGACATTTGCATCAAAGGGTCATATTCTTCTTTTTCCAAAAGACTTCTCAAAGAATTCAGAAGTTTCATTTGAAAGATTCATTTTCAAATTCTAAAACTACTCTTCCGGACTGAACTGGTCCTTACCCACACCGCACAGGGGACAAACCCAGTCATCCGGAAGGTCTTCAAAGGCGGTACCCGGTTCAATTCCATTATCCGGATCTCCTTCCGCCGGATCATAAACATACCCGCAAACATCACAGACATACTTTTTCATTTCCGCTCCTTTTTCCGCGTTTCTTTGGTTTTTAGCCATTCGGCCATTTCCTCGATATTCTTGCTCAAGTACCAGCGCCCGTTGGCGAAGGCCCCGTAATCCGCGCCCATCATGGCCGAGGCAAACCGGGTGGAATTGGCATAAAAGAGCCATTGCTCGACCCATTTTTTCTCCAGGGCCTCATTAAAAGGGCTGTCCTTTTGGGCCAGCCCTTTCGCCAAACCCTTTTCCCAGGCGGCATTCATGATCTGAGTGGCCGTTAAGGTCATCTGATTGGTGGTTTGAATCGTATTATCCAGCCGGCGGAAGTGCCCCTGCACCCAATTTTGGCTATGGCAGGAAAGACAGACCTGTTGCATGGTCTGGCGCCTCTTGGCCTGCTCCTTCCGGTCGATCAAATAGGCCTGGGCCGGTTCCCCGGTCAGTTCGGTAGGCAGGGGCAGGCCGGCCTTATTGCGGATGATGGTGGTGTCCGGGGACAAGGGTTGGGGGTGGGCATAGATGAGGCCGAAAAGCCTGAAGGACAGACGGTCATTCATCTGGTGGGTCCTCTCGGCCACCACATCACCTTCTCCGTTGGTCATCAGGCTCACATGGCAGGCGGCGCAGGTCGGGGCGGTGAGATCCTTCCCTACTTTCCAGGGGACATTTTTAAAATCCCAGTCTTTTCCCAGGGCCAAAAAAATATTCCCGTGTTTACTGACCGAATAGACCTCGAACATGGGCACGTCCGGTCCTTTATGACACTGGGAACAGGTAAAGGGTTTGCGGGCCATTTCCATGGCAAAGGTATGCCGGGTGTGACAGGCCGCGCAGGAACCGAGGGAGCCGTCAGGATTAACCCTTCCGACCCCTTGATTGGGCCAGCCGGAAAAGACGGGAAATTCCATGGTGCCCATGTCGGTCTCCCTGGTCTGCTTTCCCTTGACTTCCACCAGGGTGCCGTGACAGTAATAGCAGGAATCGTATCCGGTTTCCAAATCCGCCCGTCTGTGGACGATTTTCCCCTTATTGAAGATTTTGATCCCATTGACCTCATCGGCCAGCCCGCTGTAGACTGGATTGGCCTTCAAATTGCCATAGGCCCGGGACATCTTATTCTGACGGTATTGCTTGAATTCCGTGCTATGGCAGGTGGCACAATCCTCCGGGGTAACCACGGTATGGACCTTAAAACCGTTGTGCTCAAAGGTATCCTTATGTTTTTCAGGATTAAGGGTGTGGCACTCGGCACAGCCGACTACCACCGCGGATAATCGGGCCGGTACCTGCTCGCTGGAAACCCGCCGTTCGAGCTTGCCTTTCTTGAGGCCTTCTCCCGGGGTATTCCCGGCATGGCGGCTCTTTTCCCAGTCCCGGAAAAGGCCCGGAGAAATCGATTGATGGCAGTCGAGACAGCCCTTGGTGTCCTCGCTTAAACTACCCTTTGGGGAAGAAGAATCGGCAAACACGGAAATCCCGATCAGGGGAAGGACGATCAGGATTCCCAAGAGAATCCTTTTCACGACCATAAGATCTCCTCTCTAAACCGTCATGCCCCGCCGGGGGCGTGACACCACCAATGAAGAAAATAGGGCTGGTCGAGAGTAACCTCGAATCCTATTTTCGCACTAAGCATAGGTTTCCAGAATCTGTTTCACCATTTCTTGATCCACTTCCCGGCCAACCAAAGGACCTTGTTTCAGGACCGCCTCCCAAAAAGGGGTCATAGTCTCCGGGTATTTCAAAACAACGCCTCTTGTACCAGCTAAAGGTATTCACCTTGTTGAAGGAAACACAGGGCTGAAGGATATCCACCAGAGAAAACCCCCGATGACGATGTTGACGGAAGAATCGGTCATTCCGCTCCCTCTAACCCGGCCCGTTCCTTTTCGATAAACCATCCTTCAGGGTCGGTGAGATAATAGCGGGTATCTTTCAAGGCCCTGAAATGTTCTTTCTCCTCGAGGGTCATTTGGTCCAGGAAGGCCGCCTCCAGCGGATCGACGGCCTCGGCCCGGCGGTCCTGATAAAATTTTACGCTGGCCAATTCAAAATCAATCCCGATATCGAGGGCCTCCAGATCGGTGGTCTCGGCCTTTATTTTTTTTCTTTCCCTGGCTGCCAAGTCCCGAAAGAAGGCCCCCAGGGTTTTGGACGGACCTTTCACGGATTCCCAGTCCCTGGTCCAGCATTTTTCCGCGGTCAGGGTTTCATGGATTTTTTTAATCCGGCTGGTATGAATCAGTTCATCGGCCATCAGGGTGGAAAAAATTTCCCTGCACTGGGGATCCCGGCAGGATTTTCCGGCTTTTTCATAAAAGGCCTTACCCTTCTCTTCCATTTCCAGGGCCGTGGCCAGCATATCAAGCGAACATTGGATTGGATCGGTCATTTTTATCAGGCCTTCCACAGCCCATGTAGGTTGCAATATTCCCGAGCTGTAATCTGGGTTGCTTGGATCTCAAACTGGGCCTCTGGGGCCATCCCTGGTTTCAGGAATTGGCGATAGGCCTTTCCATCGGCAATCACTTCTATCCATTCGATGTAATGCTTCTCTTCCATGGGATGGGCTACACTTCCCACTTTGACCTTGAAGCCTGTAGCGGTTTTTTCAATGACCGGCACGTGCTTCTCTTTAGCCGCGTCCAATGAATTTTCAACAAATAACTTCATAGGCTGGCCGCAGCAAACCAATTCTCCCTGGCCCTCATGAAGCACCTCCACGATGTTGCCGCAAACGTCACATTTGTAGATTTGTAATCGTTCAGTCATAATAGATTGTCCTTTCTCTCTTAGGCCTTGATTCAATCAGCAATGAAGGCCTCCAGATTTATTAGAGTTTCTTCTCGTAAAGATACAAGATATCAAAAATAAATCTGAAAAGACATAGGGTAAAAACTGTATTTTTGGATAAAAAATAATCTATTTTCTTTAACTTATCCGTTTTCACAACGGCCAATAAAACCTTCAGGTCCCCTGGATTACCATAGGGGGTTCGATGAAAGATGAAAACGGGACGACAAAAGTTTTTTTCGCAATAAATCCGGGAAGGGCGTAGGCAGGGGTGACAAATTTTTAAACAGGCAGAAGAAGACTAAAAGGAACGATCGGCCCCGCAATCCGGACAGATCCAGGTGATATTATTGCAGGTCAGACCCCAGGCATTTTCCATAAGACAGTGTTGGCAGATTTGGAAGCCGCACCGACAGACCCAGCAGAACTCTTCGCCTTTTCCGCAGCAATGGCATTTAAAGGTCCTTCGGGGCTTTCTGCCTTTTTTAATCTGTTCGGTCATCGGTCGAAAAATAGACCGGATTATCAACGGGGAGAAATCGCCAGGGTATCTCCTACCCGGACCGGTTTGTTTTTATCCAGTTTGTTTAACCGGGCCAAGTCATCGACAGACACTTTGTACTTCTTGGCAATGCTCTGGAGGGATTCCCCTTTTTTGACTTTGTAAACAATTTTCTCTTTAACCGGAGGGGGTTTAATCCCTTCTGCCAGACGTTTTTCCAATTTTCCAATTTTGGTTGACAGGTCCAGGGTCAGGGTTTCCAGGGACTTCAGTCGCGACGCCAGTTGGGCCTCGTTTTCTTGGATGGCTTTTATCTTTTGGTCGACTTTTTCGGCCTGTTCCCGAGAGGTGGTTTCCATAAGAGCTATCTTCTTTTCCAATTTTGAACCGGTCCCGGAACTATCCTGGAATAAAACAATATAGCCGACATAGATTAAACCCAATAAAATCAAGATACCAAACAGGATCTCCAAGGCCGATAATTTAAATCTTTGTTTAAATTCGGTCGAGCAATCTGGATCTTGAGCAGAGGGATTTTTTATTTCCGATAAATTGTCCATTGATTTTTCCTTAGGGGTACTCGGTAATGGTCCGGGAAGCTTTTGCCCTTGGACCTGTATATTCAATTTAGTGTCCAACCGAAAACTGTAATTTTGCGGATGGAGACGGTCAGCCATCAGCTATTAGCTTTCAGCAAAAACATTTATTATTAGGTGGTTGTGCTAAATGCTGGCCGCTGACTGCTGAAAGCAATCCGGAAATCTTGGATTCCCGGATGAGAACTTTTTTAGAATCTTATCAAAAATTGGATGGGTTTGTCAATTTAGGAAGAGGTCATGACCGGAGATAAATCTGTATACGGCAGTACTCCTTGAAACCGAGGCGTTGATACACGGGAAGGCCCATGGAAGTGGAATGTAAAATGCCCGTTCCATATCCCCGAAGATGCCCATCCATCAATGTCCGGGCACTGATGACCGTTCCCAATCCCTTCCCCCTGACCTCCGGGAGCGTGGCGACATTATAAAGGCCGGCCGCTCCGGCCCCTAAAAAAAGGGAGGCGCAGGCGACGGCCTCCCCATTCCAGTACCCCAGGTAGTGCCTGAAAGGAAGGGAAGGCCAATACCCGATTTGATCCATGATCTTAAAAAAGAAATCTGCAGCCAATTCGGGTATTTCGTAAACCATGGAGAAGATTTGAATCCATTCCTTGAGGATTTCCCTGCCTTCAACGATCCGGATGGTCCATTCGGGCGGAATGGACCGGGGCGCTTTCAATTGGGAGAGGTCGGCAGCCATTCCAGGGACACTTTCGGCCAGGGTCAACCCCTGGGCCTTAAGGTGTTCCCCCAGAGAAGCCGGGCGGGAAGAGGGCCCCACATACCAAAACATAGGTAAGTTCCGATCCTTAAAAGGGGTTAAAGCGGCTTTGATCTGGCCGTCTATGTCCGGTTCGGAAAATCGTGCTCCCAGGATCCCGTTGCACAGAGGAAAGGGTACGCCGCTGACATACCGAAGCATATCTGGCTCTTGAGATGATTCGATCCAGGGCAAAGAAACCATCCTGGACCACACCTCAAAGAGATTGTTTTCAATGGCTTCCACTATTTCTAATTTCGATAATTCCGAAAAGGGCCTCTCCATCGATGACCTCTTAATTCTTTATTATTACCGATTACTTGTACTTAGTTGGTCTAACGGCCAAAGCAAACAGGCATCCACCTTATTAGAACTGGAGAACCTTACCCCAACTGTGCGGGCCTTCGAGTTTAAGTTATCACATTGGCGCCAAGGACTCATGCAAGCCCATCGTTATAAAAATTTCTCTCATGCTCCCATTCTTGTCTTACCCAGGCAAAAAATCAAATCGGCGGAACAACGATTGGACATTTTTCGTAAATTACGCATAGGTCTCTGGGGATTTTCCCCGGAGACAGAGCATATCGGCTGTTTTTATACGCCCCGCCCGATAAAACAGCAAATTCCCAAATATGAAAAGAAAGTCATTCGACTTGCAGCGCAACTCGATCAATCACAGTTCGGCCCTCTAAAATCGGCATTAATCCCGCACTAATCCCGCAGTTCGCGATTACTGGCTGGCATATAGCTCGTGGCTCTGCCGAATCCGGTGCGAATAAGCAATCCCATCTTAAGTAAAGACTTAAGATCATCAAATGCCTGCCGTTCACTAATATTGCATAGGCGCTTGAATTCTCCAGTGGTGATTTTTCCGTTTTTCTCTGCATATTCTAAGCCCTTTTTTTGCCGGTCATTGAGTTTCAGTTCTGTCGGCGGTGAAATTATTTTTTCGGGCTTTACAAAGCGGACCATAAAGAAACCTGGTTCTGAAAAAAATTCCAGTTTGATACCGTGCCCGGCACAGGCATCTGCCATACGCAGGGTTCCGGTTCCCCAATGTTCAATCAGGCGTGCCCGAAGGATCGTCTCGGGGACTTGCTTTTATCCACCGCCTTTTTCAAAGATTCAGGGTCTGACACCAGCCCTATACGATCCGACATTGTTCAGCAGCACCATCGCGGGAATTTCCATTGTCCAAAACCCATTTTTATGATATAGATAAATTAATCATCAATAAGGCAAATGGAGTACAAGTGGTCGATAATATAGGAATCTTCAATCATCCTTCTCATAACCCACAGGACAATTTTTCTCCAACCGATACCAGAAAAACCCCAGAGGCAAAGTTTGCTGAACAGTTTTCAAGGGCTTATCGGGATAAATTTGCTAAAATTCACTCCGGCACGAATAAACGTAGAACTCTTTTTGTTCGAGAGTTGCCAGTATTTGGCAACGGTATTCCCGATTTACTTGTGCTCAGTTGGTCTAACGGCCAAAGTGAACAGGCATCCACCTTTTTAGAACTGGAAAAACTTACCCCAACTGTGCGGGCCTTCGAATTCAAGCTATCGGACTGGCGTAAAGGTCTTATGCAGGCCCATCGTTATAAAAATGTTTCACATGCTTCAATCCTTGTCTTACCCAGGAAAAAAATAAAATCGGCGGAGCAACGATTGAACATTTTTCGTAAGTTGCGCATAGGTCTTTGGGGATTTTCCCCGGAGACAGGGTATATCGGCTGTTTTTATACGCCTCGTCCAACAAAACAGAAAATTCCCAAATATGAACAGAAAGTCATTCGACTTGTTGCCCAACTGGATCAATCAAAGTTCAGCCCTCTCCTTAAACTGCCGCAAACCATCCAATAGCGGCACGATGTACCCTCCCGGGCTTGCTTTGATCTGCCATCTTATTGAAGATTAAAGACCTGCCCTTTGTTTTGTTCGGATTAGATAGAACGGGATTGGTGTCAAATTTCTTTATCGCTCACATATTTTGAATGATTTTCTTGAAAGGTTCTAATTTTTCATGTTCCCAATCCCAGGCACCAGCTTTAGCTGCTTCTCCAATTTTTAATCCAGCAAATTCATGTTTCCCTGAAAGATAAGCATGAAGTTTTAATTTATGGAGATGCTTAATTAAAAAGCCTTTGTCTTCTAAACACTGAGTATATTCTTCAACACATTCCATTACTCTATCTTTTTGGACAATAGCCAAACAAAGATCTTCAAGTGTCCCCGGTTTAAAACTTGTTTTACCTCTTGCATTTTTTACAAACCCTGGAAATATCATATAGGCTAAGCGTGGCCTATCCCCTTTAAAACTAAAAGGTTCTGCTGGAACAGGGAGGCCGATTTTTTTTAACGATGATTTTATACTTTTAATCGCACCTGAAGGGTTATCTTCGGCATCTCTGATTATTACGAGTGTACTCACTTTTTCAAAATTTGGAAGTTGCGATAGAAGCCTTAAGTACAAAGAGAGATCATCAATTCCGCCAAAATCAAGAACTTGGATTCCTGCGGCACCGAAAGCTTGATAGGCCCAAATGCAAAAATAAAAAGCATCTGCTCCTTCAGTCAATAAAAGTTTATTCTCCTTAATTTTTTTGGGAGGTTCCATTATCAACGCACCTCCATATTGGCATCGAAAGCTGCTTCCAATAAATGATAATCGAATGTTTTTGCGATGGTTTTTTCATTATCTTTATCTATCCGAACATAACTAAAATCTTCTTCCATTCCTCCAGCAAAACCTTCATACGCAGAATGGAGACATTCATAACTGTGGGTGGTACCAATTACCTGACAATTAAATTCTTGAGCAGCCAGACCGATTCCTTTCCAGACCTTGGACATCACCGAGTAATGAATACCGTTTTCGCACTCATCGATCATGACCAAACCATTTTTTGATGTGGCAATTGCAAGAGTTATAGACATTAAACGTGACACCCCATCACCCAGATAAGATATAGGCAATTTTTTATTCAAGCCAATATCACCATGAATTAACGAGATGTTTCCCTTAGTAATTGATGATAACCCCTTTAGCTTGGGCTCGATTATCTTTAAAATTTCCAAAATTTTTTCTTGCTTTCCTATAATGTCAAGTTGACCAAATCGTTCGGCATCCTCATTAGGATCTACGTAGGCACGAGATCCCAAAAAAACTGCCTTACGGCCATTCATTTCCATATGATCAACTTGTAGACCCAACTCATTTAATTTTGCTAAGAGATGTGAACTTAATATTGTTTTTTTCTCTCGCTCGCATTTTATGTCAAGCGAATAAGTAGGAGTTGATGGTTGGTCAGTCCTAATTTGTGGGGCCTTTGTTTCCATTCCTAATGTCGTAGCCTGAATTTTTGTAGAAGTATAATTCGGATTGAATTTTAGAGTCATTTTCTCAACGGCGTTATCAATTTTTGCTTCAATTATAATAGCCTTACTCATATCAAAATTATAAAATATTGGAGACCACATGGCCTCTGCTTCCAGTGGGATTACCCCAACGCCTCTCCAGGCATATTGTCTTAAAATCATCTGGGGATTTAGTCGGTCAAAAAACATAAATAAAGCCTCCAGGACAGAAGTTTTCCCCACATTATTTCGACCTCCTAACAGAGACACTCTCGTCAATTTTGGCAACTCAAGAGGTTTTAACCCTTTAAATCCAGAGACCTTAAATCTTGTTATCATTTTTTATCCTCCAAATATCAAATTATTTAATAATATCATAGAGTGAAGCTTTTTACTATTCTTTAAGATTTTTATCTGGTTTATTGATTAATATTATTTCTGCCGGATTTAAGTTATATAAGGCATAGACGAGGTGATTGATTTCGGCTTCGAGTTGGGGGACGGAGGGGCTGTCGGGATCGGACAGGATGGTCTGGACGAGTTTGATGATGGGGGCTTTTTGTTTTTCCGTAGCGGGAAAGACGGGAAACTGTTCCATAAATATTGAACTGGGCTCGAAAAATCCTCCCCTCAAAAGCGGAAGCTTTGATAAAAACCAACGAGTAGCTATTTGGGAATTGAGAATTGACAGCAGGTAAAGATCGTCAACAGGGATTATGAAACATTTTTGGTTTGTTAATAAGCCGGTTGAATCAAAGGCAAAAATGTTCGTTTTAGTGATGTTAGGGTAAATGATCTTAGGTTGTTCGAATTCTTTGTAATAGGCAATATTGTCTTGAATTTCATACCACCTATAAGTTCCAGGTTTTCGTCCTCGTTTCTTTTTTTCCGATCGATTAGGCTTCAGCTCTTTTTTAACACCGTCCTCTTTTTCTGTTCGTTTGGGCTCCAGGTCTTTTTTAAATTGCGCTAAGTGTCTTTTGATCGCCGGATATTTCTCAATATTGATCCCCCGTCTTGTAAAGATTACATAAAGTTCTGCCCATTCAGTCTTCCATTTCCGGATATCACGTCCCCGGAGCCAGGGTCTAATAAGTTCGGCACTCTTTGGATCTTCGGAAATCAATTTTCTCCGAGTGGCGTCGTCGATCACAAAGGCTTCGTTAAGACCGGTCAAAACACCCCGATAAAAACGCCCTTTAACATATTCGCCGAGGGGAGTTCCGACAGCATTCAATTTTTCCATCAGGGCCTGCACTTCTGGAGATTCCAGATTCCACCCGTCCTCCTTAAGGGCGGGGATAGGCATAGGAAATCCGATTTGATCCAGAGTCTCCTCAACTCGTTCAAGCTGGGAAGGTTCTGTGAAGGTGGCGGCGGTAGCTTTCTCACTCCCGGCCGGCGGTTTTTTTTCAATCAGCAGGATAGCCGGATAGGTGGTGGCGTCAAAGATCGGCAGGTCTCCAAAGTCAATGATCGTTTTTGGGGTAACATGGGTGGTAAAAAAAGTCCGGATGTTCTTGCCGTAACCGGCCCGCATGAATTTATTGGGGGAGATAAAACAGAGATGGCCTCCCGGCCTTAGGAGATCAACCCCGCACTTGTAAAAATAGGTGTAGATATCGGCTGTGCCGCAATAGAAGTCTCCATAGGCTTTGGCCAATTGGGGTTTTAAGGATTTTATCCCTTCGTGACGGACATAAGGCGGATTGGCGATGACCACATCAAACCCACCCTTTTCCTGAAAGGCCTCGGCAAAATGGAGTTTCCAGAGGAAAAAGGGACGGGTGTTGTTTCTTTTGTATTGTTCGAGGTTTTTCAGGGAGGATTTTTTCCCCTGTTCCTGGAGGGTGGCCTCGATCAACTCCCATTCCATGGCCTCAATTTGTTTTTTGATCTCTTCTTTTCTGGATTTCTGTGAGGCTTCGAACAACTCTTTGTGAAGGTACTTCAGTTCATCGGCAATCTTTTTGGCTTCGGAAGCAAAGAGGGGCAGGATCGTCATCTTTTCCCCATGTTTTTCAAGTTTTTTTAATCTCTCGGCAATATCATCCAGTTCCACTTTAATCTGTTGTTTTTTCACTTTGCTAAGCTTGCCGGCGGTATCGAGTTGGAAATAGTCTTTTTGCAGGTCCGTCTGTCTTCTCTTTAATTCGGCCTTGATCTGCTCGGAATCGTCAGACGGCTTATCAATAATCAGCTTTTCATTAAACAGCTTGATCCCTTCATACTCCTCCAGGAGGCTGTTGCCCTGCATGATCTTATAATCCAGGTTCGGCAGGGGACGGATTTCTTTGATGTCGTCTTCATCGACAATAAGAGACAGCCAGAGACGAAGTTTGGCAATCTCCACGGCCCCCGGATCGACATCCACCCCGAAAAGGGAATTCTGGATGGCATGACGTTTAAAATGATAGGGGGACCGCTTCTTGCTTTCTCCCAGAAAAGTGGTCAAAACCTGGCGGGCCTTGATGATCTCATTCATCATGCCCACCAGAAAGGCCCCTGAGCCGACGGCCGGATCGCAGATCTTTATATCAACCAGTTTTTTATCTATGAGAGCGGCCCTGGTCCTGATCGACTCCGGCAGTCGATAAGAATATCTCTTTGTTTCCCTGCCCTTTACTTCCACCTGGGCATCGTTTTCGTTGGCCAGTTCACCGAAACGGATAAAGGTTTCGATATCCTCCTTGCGCAGAAAGATATCCCCTTCGATTCCGACCAACTCAGAGGCCAGATAGTTGATCAGGCTCTCCTGGCACATGTAATGGACGATCTCGCGGGGCGTGTAGTAGGTTCCTTTCGATTTGCGGTCTTTGACTTCCAGAAGGTTTTCAAAGACCTTGCCCAGCATTTCCGGATCAACCGCCACTTCCCGTTCCAGGGGCTCGTCTTCCTTGACCGTGAAATTATAGCGGTCGAAGACGTCTAGAATACCTGTTCCGATATCCCCTTCTTTGGTTTTATTCTGGTTGGAAAAGAGTCCATCGGGAAGGAGCATATCGGCATGGACCCAGTCATAGTCGTTGAGGGGATCAAAAAGTCCGCCGTTCAGGAAGGGGATTTTGCAGTCAAAAAGTTTGTAATAATCCTGATCCCGTTCTTTGGCCAGGGCCTCGTAAAAAAGGGGCTCCAGGATATCGTTAAAAAAATTGCCGTAATTTCTATTATCAAAAAGCCGGCGCAGGAAGTTTTTGGGACCGGTTCCCCAGGGGTTATTTCGGGCCACCCCGAACCAGCCCTTTTTCTGCAAAAAATAGAGGAAGACGATTTGCCCCAGAGTCTTTTTGGCAAAATCGGTAATATCGATCCCTTTGATTAGGAAATCTTTATTTACCGCTTCATCCTGGGCGACTATATTTTCAAGGGCCTCCTTGAGGTCATGGAATAGGGCGCGGTACTTTTCAAAAAATTCCCTGGTGACCTTTTCGATACTAAAGGCCTCTTCCAACCCGGCCAGGGTGGGATGATGAACATCATCCTCCAAGAACCGGAACAGTCTGGTTTGGGCCGTATGGCTGTTTTCATTTTTGCCGACCAGGAAAGAAAACCTGCGGGCCGGGGTCAGCTCCGCTTTGGCGCGCATCTTTCCGGATTTTGTTTCCCTGATCCGATAATCCATTTTGATCAGGGAGAAGCGCCAGTCATCGGGATTATCCGTATAAAAGGCAACCAGGGCGGCCTCTTTAAGGATACCTCCACGGCTGCCGTTCAGATACCAGGAAATAAAGTTTCTTTGTCTGGTTCGGGCCTGTTCCAGGGAGGTTTCTTTTTTCAGGTGGGCAATGAGGATGTCTATCTTGTTGCCTTCAGGATCTTCATATTTCCCGATCCGTTCCAGACTATGAACATAAGGTTTAAAGGCATCGGGGATGAGGTTGCCCCGATAGACAAAATTTCCGGTGGTGTCGAGGTGATTGAGAATATTTTTGACAAAAAAGAGGTATCGGTCCCGGTCAAAGGGGCCTTGGAAAGTTTCCCGGATCAATTTGCCGGCAGCAATTCTATCCATGGCCCTGACTTTCAAGATGATCGATTTTAGGGGGGACAAAGTATTCGGATAAAATGACCTCCCTGGGACCGGCGGTTTGGGCCGCTGTCTCGGCCATGGTCTCCTTGAAAAATTCCGGGGCGATATGGACCCGCAATACAGCCAGGATCTTGAGAGGATTAACACCTTTCTTCAGTTCATGATCCCAGGATTTCATGACCGTTTTGGCCGTCTGCTTGGGCAGGCCCCCTTCTTCCAGGAGCCGAATGACCTTTAGAAGATAAAGTTCATCTTCATCGGTGAATCCCTTAAATTTTCGGATTTCACTGGATTTGAGCATCCGTATGATCTGGGCCGCGCTGTCCCGGCCTCCTTTTACCCTGGTTTCCTGTCCTTCCTCGGAGGTGGCCCGCTCAAAGGCCTTTTTGTTTTTATCTAAGAGGGGGTAAAAATCTTTTTCAAAAGGGACCTTGGGGACCTCTCGGTCCGCCTCGAACAGTTTGGCGGCGGCTAAAAAATCCAATTCCTTGGGGGATGGAGCGGGCGGCAATAAAGAACTTCTGGAGTTTGCCTTTTCGGAAATAGGTTAAAAGGTCAGGATGGGGAGAGGGTGAAAGTGTTCTCGCTGTCCGCGCCTTTTTGGGAAGGTTTTTGATCCTGGCAAAGGTATCAGGTTCCTGGTCACGCACCCGGCGGATGACCTGGAGATACTTCAGTTCGCTCTCTTCGGTTTCATCTTCTCCGGTTATGGTCTTTTTAGAAAGGAGACGTGAAAATAGGTCATGGGATTTAATTTCTTCTCCTTCGGTTAACAGCCGGGCATCGGCCCCGAGCATCTCGATAAAGGCCTGGATTTTGTATTCGGCCGCCTCCTTGAGTTTTATCTGATCATTGGATTGCCGGGTGGGGAAAAAGTTGTAGGTGTATATGGTATCAAATTTGGTATCCACCCGGTTGATACGCCCGACCCTTTGTATCAATCGGGTGGGATTCCAGGGGATGTCGTAATTAACGACCACATTGGCTCGATGGAGGTTTACCCCTTCGGATAAGACCTCCGTAGAAACCAGAATTCGATAGTCATCTTTCGGAAAACGAAATCCGGGATCGAAGTTTTCGATGACCCTTTCCCGTATAAGGGCACTGGAACTGCCAGTAACAGTCAAAAGCTCATCCCCCAGGTCCATTCTTAATTTTTGGTCAAGATACTCGGCTGTTTCCTTGGATTCGGTAAAAATAATGGTTTTGTTTTTCCCGAGTACTGGGTCTGTTTTAAGTATTTCCAAGAATTTTGAAATCTTGGGGTCCCGGACCATGGTCTCCCATAGCCGGGACAGATCTTTTAGCAGTTGCAGATCATGCTCCAGGTCCCTTTTGAATTCCTTCTTGAAATCAGCAGCATCGTAGGAAGCGGCCTTATCTTCTTCAATGAGCCTCTCGATAGCCTCATCATTGTCATTTTCCAAAAATTCAAAAATTTTATTTATGTACTTTTTACTGACATAGACACGACCCTTTTCCATTTGGGCCAGGAAATGTTCATAAGAACGGATAAAGCGCTGAAGGGTATTTTTAAAGGCCTGAAAGCTGCTTTCCAGACGTTTGACCAAAAGGATCTTCATAAACTTGCCCATATTTTTTTGGGCCAGTTCTTCGGGATGGGAAATCCCTTCTTTGAGATAGAGTAAGGGAGTATAACGGGCATATTTAAATTTCTTGGTGACCGATTCTATGGTTTTGTGGAAATACCCGATCTTCCTGCTCATCGAATTCATAAAAGATGGGGCTCGGATCAGCCACTTCCGGAAATTTCAGGTTTTGACCCTGTAAGTCATCGCCGAAATAAAGGGCGATTTCGGAGCGGGTTCGGCGGACCATCAGGTATTTCAGGACCTTTTCTCTGACCTCCTGGGCATTCTCCCTGACCACTTTAAGATATTCTTCATGGTCCTTCTGGCGATCTAATTTTTTGAGCCTTTTCTCCAAGGTCAGAAAAAAGGCTTCCAGGTTGGGAATGTTCGGTATGGTGCTTTTCCGGGCTTTCTGGAAGAGCTTGATCTGGGAGAGGATATCCACCGGGGAATTATTCAAGGGCGTGGCCGTGACCAGAATCACCCGCTTGCCACGGCAGATTTGGGCCAGTTGTTCGTAGGTGACGTTGGTCTCGGACCGGAAGCGATGGGCTTCATCAATAAATATGTTTTTATATTTATCGGTTCCCCGTTCGATCAACTTGTCGAGCTTTCCCAGAGATTCAAAATCAGCATGGGCCTTAAAATCGGAAAAGACATTGGGCCAGGACCCGGGAAGGTCCCTTTCCAGAAGTACCGGCGGTGCGATAACCAGGCTTCGACCGTCTAATTGTTGGGCCAAAAGGGCGGATATGTAAGTCTTTCCGAGGCCGACCACATCCGAAATAAAGACGCCTCCATATTCTTCGAGTTTGCTTTTGGCATCTAATACAGCCTCCCGCTGATAGGAAAGATCCAGGAAATTTTCCGGGAGGTATCTCTTAGAAATCTCCTCCTGATCGATATTGATTTTCTCTTTGAAATACTCGTATAAAAATTTCAAATAAAGTTCATGAGGGGTGATGGTATCATTCAGCCAGGTCCGGGTCTTAATGGTTTCGAGATATTTTTCCTTGAGGTCTACGGCGTTCTCCCAGAGGTCATTAAATTTGGTCAGGGCAAATTCATAATCGGCCCTGGTTCTTCAGCTCGACGTTGAATTCAAGGTTTTCAATCAGACCGGCCTGAGTGAAGTTGCTGGACCCGGTAATCACCCGGCCCACATCCCGGTCTCCTTCGGCAAAGGTCATGATATAAAGTTTGGCGTGAAGGCTCTGGGATGGATAGGCCTTGATCTCCAGCTTTCCTGATTTGAGCCAATCCATGAAGACATATACCCCTTTTTCTACGGAGTGTTCATCTTCGGAATGCTCCATTTCATCGGCAACCCTGTCTGAGAAATGGTCTTTTACCTCGGCGTGGGAAAATATAAAGGATTGTTGGGAAGGCTGATGGGCCTGCTGTATGATTTGGAAAGTTTGTTTATCGGTGCTGATCCCGATCAGGATTCTGATTTTTTCGGTTGACTCCAGGGATGGATAAAGCCGGTTAAATCCACTGGAATAAAAATACCCGACCAGGCAATCAAAGAAGCGGGTGTCCTTGATCAGGACCCTGAACCGCTCCAGGAGATTCCGGTTTTCTTCATTGGTGATGAAGGTCAGGTCGGTAGTCATATTTTTTCGAAGACTGGAATAAGGTCTTGTCGGACTGCTTCATGGACCAGCCTTTCGGGTTAAGGTTGCCGGTGTTAAGAAAGGTCAAGTTTTAATGATTATTTAAAGCATATCAAACAGTTAAAGTCAATCCCAAAGGGGGAATTTCTTTATAGGATCTTTTGCGGACTGGAACAGCAGGGAGCAAAGGGCATGGGGACGATCTGGGTTATTGGGTATGTCGGATTTGTGCGAGTATAAGCGGAGGGCAAAAGATAAAGGCCGGGGAAAAGGCGAATTTCGAAAGAGATCAAGGCCCTCTGGCGCGGCTCCATGAATGCCGGACAAGTGCTTACGTGACACTGCCTTAGGCTCAAGAAAGTGCCTGGCCGTAAACTTAGCGAAATCATTTCTAAAATTCGAATAGAAGAACAATCCAATCTTTACAAAACTTGACATATTTGTAATAAATGGGTGGTGCCCGGGTAATAAGTGTAGTGAAGGGGTGGTGACACGTGTCACCCGTGTAGTGTCTGAGGTTATTCGCCGAAAAAAAAAGCCCATCCAGTTTACCCGACGCCTCGCCTATCATAAAGACGATAAGGCCTACATCGAACTAACAAACTCACCGCATGTCCGCCAGTGGTTGAGGTGATCCCTGTTATTTTTTCTCAAAATTCGGATTATTCCCTAAAAAAAACGGAAACTGTGATTGAGCGGCGGATGAGCGGGTGAGATATTCGTTTTTAGAAGAGGGGATCTCTTGATGATTAAAGTCCCTTGACCGGGGAACCTACCCGGGAATTTCTAAACCCCGAGGTAGGCTTTTTTGACGTTTTCGCCGTCATTATCCCCGTCATTTCCTGCTGTTTCTGGGTAGTCTCCTCCGGGCCTGTGGCCGCTTTCTCATGCCCTATGGGCTTTTCATAGAATTCGATGGTGAACCAATGAACCGGCTCGTTGTTCCTGATGATCGGGGGCAGGTATCCGGCTGTCCGCCATTTATCGAAAATGTTCATCATGCCGCTGCCGGCAATCTCGGCCCAGCCGGGCAACCTTATTGGAAAGGAGGTGTTCAATTTAATCCGAATGTCGTTTTCAACGCTTTATCGACTTTTTCCAATGACGGGAGCATTCCCATCGCTTTATCTACTTCAATAAACCGAATTGTGGCCAGGTTGTCTGTCATGATTATATTTGGTCATAAAGCTCCATCCCTTCCGCATTCCAATCATCTTCAAAGACAAGCAGTCTGTTTCTTAGATTCCGGGCCTCTTCTTTTGTAATCCCTCTTGCTTGAAGGTCTATGGTCTCCGGCTCTTCGTGATTAATGAAGGTTATAAGGACATCACCCTCAATAACACCCGGCTTTTCAAAAAGCTCTACCGTCCCATTCTTGTAACGGCCTCTGACCGTCTTGAGCATGTTCGTTCCTCCTTATTTAACCTCTGGGAAGTACACTTTTTCCAAATTTTCGTTATTATGGTCCTCCTTGATAACTATTCTAACTTGTGGACAAAAGAGACTCAATGTTTTATTAGTCCATCTACCCGGTACTTCCCTGTGTCGTTCCGGGCGACCGGAAGCAGGTATCCGGCCGCCCTCCAGTTGTTGAACATTTTCATCACGCCGCTGCCGGCGATCTCGGCCCGTCCGGGTGGATTCAACCTGCGGATAAGCGCTTTGCGATTCATTGCTCACCTGTCAATTGTTTTATGTTGTGGCTGATCACGGCCCCTAGTTCTCGTGCTTCGGCATTGAGCTTCAGCAATTCGTCGTTCAGGGATAAAATTTCGGAGGTAAACTCCTCTTCTGTCTTGCCGTCTTCCTCGATGACGACACCCACGTAACGCCCGGGATTGAGGGAATAGTCCTGTTCGCGCACCTCATCCGGGGTGGCGCATTTGCAGAGCCCTGTCACATCCTCGTACCTGGCCTCGGAGAAACGTTCCTGAAGCCTGTATAACTTTTCAGGCATTTTTACCCTAATGTTCACCCAAGTTTTGATCTTCTTGGTCTTGATACCGACTCTAAAAGTGAAAACAACCCATACTTGGTAGGCTTTAACCTCTTAATGCTCAGGGAAGATCCCCTTTTCGCTTTCTGATTTTATTTCCGCTGCCCCGCCTCTCCCTAACTCTTTCTTCTTCTTTTTCATCCCACATTTCACGATAGAAGTAAACATATGAAGCGGTTGCTTCCGGGTCTATTTTGAAGTAATAACGGCAGAGCTTTTTGTATAAAACCAGCATCGAAGGGTCGAAACAAAAATCGAGCATACCGTCAAGTGTATGCTCGATGCGCTGATGATCAAGAGATTGATCTCGTAGAATCGCCTCAACTTCAGACCCATATTGCTGTACAGCTTGACGGGCAAGTTGACGGCTCATCCTCACAATTTCGTCTATCGACTTGACAAAGTCATTCATTTGCTGAAATTGCCTAAGACGGGACATCGTTCTGAATCAATTTTTATCATCCATCACCAGCCACAAATAAAAAACCCCATCTCTTTATAAAATGGGGTCTTGTTGAACTGATTCATAGACCAGCCTTTCGATTTTGAGAGCTGTCAGCGATTAGCTTTTAGTTTTTAGAAAAAAATCTTTGAAAAAGTCTTATGCTGACTACTGATGGCTTATTAGCTCCATTTTTAAAACATATCCACCACTTAAAGTCAATTTAAAAGGAGATTAAAGGACCTCCATTTTCGATGATATCGCTCGGGCCCCAATAGGGACCAAGGAGGGCACCGCCCCAGTCATATTCTTATCCGGATATCCAATGCCGCCCGATTCCATCCCAAAAATCCAGGAAGCTTGGCTCAAAAACCCCGGCCTTTAACCCCGGCAATCTTCTATAGTAAACGCATTAAATAAGATGACATAATGAAAGTATTTTACTTGGTTTCCATCGTTGAGATCTCTTAAAGATCGCTTTCTCCAAGGCTTCTATGGTTTCAAAGTAGACATTTGTTGTTTCTTCGTATCGCATAGTTTTCCAAAGTATTTCTTGGCGATTTAATTCGGGATGATACGCTGGCAAGTAATGGATTTTGATATGCTTATGTTTTTTGCAAAAGTCCCTGACTCTTTCTCCTTTATGCCAACTGGGGCCATCAACCCACAAGTCAACAATTTCTTGCTTAAAACGTCCAGCAATGTAGGAGAGAAATTTTATAAAACCAACAGTATTGCCTTTCTCGTGCTTCATTATGCCATGTCTACCATTAACCGGATCAACCCATCCCGTGACATTTATTCGCTTTTGGTGCTGACTGCGGGTATAAACAACCGGTTGCTCCTTGCCTTTTTTGAACCAGACCCTTCCGAGTTTGGGATGCAAACAAAATCCTGCCTCATCGGCAAAAAGAATAATCCGGTTTTCAATCCCCTGCTGGATCATCAGGAGTTTTTTTTAAAGAGATACGAAATCCCTTTACTCCCTTCTTCGAGGCCTGGACAAAACGATACGCTGGTTGTTTCAATACATATTTCAGTTCATGAAGCAACTGTTGCGCCCGTCGTGGGCGTATGGTTACTCCATGATATTCCTTTAGATATTCAACCACTACTATCCCATCCCAGCGTGCGCGAGCTATCCCAAAATCTTTTGGTGATTTTTGTAGAGCCTGATCAAGGGCCTGTTTATATGGTTCTGTCACTCTTGGCGGCCTCCCTGGGCGCTGCTTGTCCTGGACACTCTCCAGCCCTTCTTCATTGGCTTTGTAGATCCATTTCACAATGCTCCATCTTGATAAACCAAACAAGGAAGCAATGCTCGTGGATTTCCATCCGGACAAAAGCAGCAACAATGCCGCTATTCGGATTCCAGTCCAGGCACCTGGAATTTCCTCTGCCATCTCCAGAAGGCGATGACGCGTTATCTGAGCGTTGGTTATGGATAATGCTTTCATTTTTGCCCTCCCGTTTCGTTATTTTGGAACGAGAGCAGCATAATTGATATATTTCAATTTGTCAACTTATTTATTGCGTCTAATATAATTGAGTCACTACTGAGTACTCGCCTTAGGTGATTGATATCATGGGCTTTATGAAAAAAGGTATATTTCTTAAGTATATTGGGAAGGTAATCTACGATTCTGACCGTTATCGAAGAATTCAACCGGGAGTCTCTGTTGATTGTAACGGCCGGTATGATTAACCCCGATTATATGCTTAATTGTCTCAAGGGCCTTTTTGTCAAATATGGGTCTCCAGAGGACATAAATTAAAGACCCCAGTGAGGTAGAAAGACGGTGCCTTTTATTTATGTGCCTTCGATTAGCTCCTAATAAAACCATCATGCCTCAAGAGGCTCCCCGAAACATGAAAAAGATTCAAGGGGGAAAGGGGCCAAGGATTCATGTGGAAGGTATGGGAGTTAAACTCCTTGAATCCTAACCCCCTTTTTAGCATTAATAGGCCTGCTGATAAAGCTGCAGCACTTCCATGGGATCGCTGACCGGACGGGCATTGAACAGGGCCGCCGAGTCGGCAATGGCATGGAAGGCGCAAATCCCCAGACCTTCTTCCGGGACACCCACATCCCGCAGTCGCATGGGATGTCCCGTCTTTTCCATCAGGGCCTCGATGGCATCGGCTGCCGCCAGGGCTGCTGTACGCGCGTCCATCCCGATCGTGTTGACCCCCAGGGCCTGGGCCACCAGGGCCAGCTTATCAGCGGCAAAATCGACATTAAAACGCATGACCTTGGGCAGCATGATGCCGCAGGCCGCTCCGTGAGGCACATTGTGCAGGATCCCCACCGTATGGGCCATGGCATGGGCCAAGCCGACCTGGGCTATGGTAAAGGCCCATCCGGCCGTGGTGGCGGCGACCTGTAATTGTCCCCGGGCCTTTTCATCCTGGCCGTTGGCCACCACCTTGGGCAGGTTTTCCCCGATCAGCCGGATGGCCTGCAAGGCCTGGCCGTCGCAGATCGGCATTCGACATGATGCTGGTCAGGGCCTCGACGGCATGGGTCATGGCGTCCATGGCCGTGGTCACGGTTAATCCTGGAGGCAGGGTCATGGTGAAACGGGGATCCAGTATGGCCGTATTGGGGACGATAAAAGGATCGACGATATAGACCTTGCGGCCGGCCGTCTTGCTTTTGATGACGGCCACATTGGTCACTTCGCTGCCGGTCCCCGAGGTGGTGGGGATGACGATGTGGGGCGTCTGGGGCTCGGTCAGCCTGGCGATGGCAATATGATCATTGGCCCGGCCGCCGTTCTTCAAGGTCACACAGACCGCCTTGGCCGTATCGATGACACTGCCCCCGCCCACACTGACGATACAATCGGCCTTAAGATCCCGGGCCATGGCCACGGCCGCATCCACCGTATCCAGGTCGGTGTCCTGGGCGATGTCGTCAAAGACCCCCACACAAAAATCCACCAGGGCCTCTTCGACCAGCTTGGTCAGTCCCGCCTTTCTGACCCCGGCATCGGTCAAGATCAGCACCCGCCGGCTGTTCAGCGTGGTAATGACCTTGCCGATGGCCGTCAGGCACCCATGCCCGCCGATGATCAAAGTGGGACTGATGTATTGAATAAAGGGTATCTTGAGATTGTCGGAAAGGATCCCCATGGTGAAATTACTCTCATGATCGGCAAAGGCGGCCACATGCATCCGTTTGATCTGGGTGTATTCGGCCAATCCGGCGTGGCCCAATTCCCGTCCGATGCCGGACTGCTTATATCCGCCGAAGGGACAGAAATCGCCGAAGGAATGAAAGTTGTTGATCCAGACCGTGCCCGTCCGAATTTTTTGGGCTATCCTTTCGGCCCGGGCCGTACTGCCGGAAAAGACCCCGCCGGCCAGACCGTAAATGGAATCGTTGGCAATGGCCACGGCCTCTTCGTCGCTGTCATAGTTGATGACACAGACCACCGGACCGAAGATCTCTTCCTGGGCGATGCGCATGCTATTTTTCACATCAGCAAAAATGGTGGGCGCATAATAAAAGCCCCCGGCCATCCCTTCCACCTCGACCCGTCGGCCGCCGGTCAGCAGGGTGGCCCCTTCCTTCTGGCCCAGCTTGACATACTGTTCAACGGTAGCCAATTGCGTTTCGTTGACCAGAGGCCCCAGGTGCGAAGTCGGCAGAAGCTGGTAGCCCACCCTTAAGGCCTCGGCCCGTTTTTTCATTTTTTCCACAAACTCATCATAGATCTTGGAGGAGACCAGGACCCGGGTCCCCGATTCGCAGACCTGCCCCTGGTGGAAAAAGGTTCCGAAGGCCGCACCGTTTACGGCCAGGTCCATATCGGCATCATCACAAATGATATTGGCCGACTTGCCGCCCAGCTCCAGGGTCACCTTTTTGACCGTATCGGCGGCCATTTTCATGATCTCCCGTCCCACCACCGTACTTCCGGTAAAGGCGATCTTATCCACTTCGGGGTGGGTGCAGAGAATCCGGCCCAACTCCCCTCCCGGACCGGCCAGGATGTTGATGACTCCCTTGGGAATACCCGCGGCCTGGGCGGCTTCGGCAATGATCAGGGCCGTCAGCGGCGTGGCCGTGGCCGGTTTCAGGACAATGGTGTTGCCCATGATGATGGCCTGGGCGATCTTCCAGAAGGCCATGCTGGCCGGAAAGTTCCAGGGGATGATCCCGACACAAACGCCAATCGGTTCCCGGCGGATGTAATCCCGTCCGGGGGCGAAGACATTTCCGGCATAGGGAATCTCTTCTTCCCAGGGAAATTTGAAGGCCCCGTAATAAGCAAAGTTACGCAACAACTGGGAACCGAGCATGCCCCAATATTTGGCCAGTCCGATGACCTGACCGGCATCCATGGACTCGGTAATGGCCAGGCGCAGGGTCTGCTGGGTGATCTGATCGGCAAAGTCATATATCTTTTGCGCTCGGGCGTCCGGTCTCATCCCGCTCCACTCCCCGTGATCGAAGGCCCGCCTGGCCGCGGCAATGGCCGCTTCGGCCTCGGCCGGACCGGCTTTGGCCACGGTGGCTATCGGAAGCCCGGTCCCCGGATCGATCGATTCAAAGGTTGCACCGCTTTGTGCCTCCACAAATTCCCCGTCTATAAACAGCTTGTAATGTTCCATCTCGGGTTCTCCTTTTCCCTAAAAATTTTTCCCAGCCATTCTCTATGATAAAAAAGCAAAAAGTCAAAGACCCTTTTCAAAGTCATTCGACAAAAACCGCCGCCTTGGGGTATCGGTTTTTATTGAGCGGTAGAAAATTTTGTCCCGCATTTTTTATATTCTGTGTTAAAATAGCTGTCAATACATTAAAGTGTCTTATTAAAAATGTTGTTTTATCTTAAAACATTTTTATGTTTTATTTCGGTTTGGAACCCATCCATCCTATTAAAACCCTATTCCTTAACAATAAACAATCTTAAGATTTGAATAACAGAGTCGAACCATGAAAAAAAAAGAGCAAGCCCTGTCGGCCCTTCTGGCTGTTTTTCCGACTATCGAAACCTTTTCCGGCTTTTCAAAAAACCCCGATAATAAGAAAACTCTCGCCTCGTTTATGGCCTATGCGATGAAAAACGACCTCATTAAAACAGAGGACGGGAGAAGTCTGCAGTCCTTTATCCGGCAACATTCGCGCCCAACCCGTGATTTAACCGCACCGAACCATCTTACCTTTGAGGTCTTGTTCGAAAAAAGGGAAGAGATTCTCAAAATGAATCTATCGGGGCGAGCCTTGACAGACCGCATCAATGCCCTGATCGCCGAACACCAAATTGAATTGCCCAAAGTGAGCAACTCCATGCTGACCCGGTTAAAAAAAGAACCGGCCGATACCACCTATAAACAGAATGTGCTGAGAAGTCTGGCCTTCTGGCTGGGCCACGAGCGAGGGGATCTCGGTCCCCTGTGGAACTTTGAGACCTTGCAGAAGCTCTGCGGGGAAAGGAAGCCGTCGGAAAATTATCGGGAAGGGGTCAGGATCGGCTTTGCCCTATACGGCCGGGGAGATGTCATCGACCATGACATCGTCGGCTGGCTTAAAAAGGCCTTAAGAAATTATATCGAACAATCCGTCGGCCATTTTCTTTACGGCCGGTGGGGCAAGGTTCGCTCCCACGATATCACCACCTTGTATGTGGATTTTCCCAAAGAAGAGGAAGCCGGAGCCCCGGCCTCTTATCAGCAGTGTCTCCGTAGCGCCGTTTCCCTGGCCCATCAGATCGCCGTCCGCTGGGCCTTATCCAAGTACTGTACCAAGAACCGGTTTTTATCCATCGGGATCGCCGCCGGCGAATATGCCGCTCTGGATAGCTATCTGCTTCCCGTTTTAAACGCCAAGCTGCCCGGGGACCCGGTGATCCGGGTGACCGACTATGTCCGGCAGTGCCTGCTGATCAACGATATTCGGGCCATACTCTGCGAACGTCCCCATGAAACCACCTTGTTTAACGGGGAGGCCCTGACCATCTGGTGGGTCGTGGCCCTGTGGAGTACCCTTTATTTTGATTTTGTCCCCGATTTGTTAGAGGACCGGATACTGCAAACCGATCCGGCATCCGTTGAAACCTTAAATCGCCTTCTCTGGCCCCCGGAGGAAACAAGCCCTACCTACTTTGAAAAGGATGAACCCAATGCCGTTACGACCTTCTTTAAAGTCCCCCATAATTCGCTCCTGGGGGTGGAAATCGCCAAAACTCTTTATTACCGCCGGCGTTTCTGGGAAGCCCTGGAAATACTTCGGATCGTTCTTTCCATCGATCCGACCCATTTGATTGCCCGGGCCCTGCGAATGGTGATCTTCCGCAACCTGGCCCTCGACGCCCCTTCTTATACGGTTTCGGAAAATTTATTTAAACAAGCGGAACAGGAAGCCCTTTACATCCGGGAATACTGCTCCAGCCAATCAGAGGATTTTTATTGCGAATATGGGGTCGGTTATCTGGCCAAAGCCATGTCGTCTTTAAGATATATGCGAAGGGGAAAAGGAAAGGTTAAAGGGCAAGCGGGCAGCCAATCCTTAAGGCAAGCGGTCTTTTCGGCCTTTGACCGGGCCGAAGACCTTTTTGAAAAGGGGATGACCGTCTCCCCCTCCGGCATCCGGTCCTCCTACCTGCTGGACAGCGTGAGAGTGCTTAAAGCCATTTTGAAAAACGATGAGAGTCCTCTTCACCGATCCTCAAAAACCCGTCGACGGCTTGCCGGATATTGTCCGCCAGCCCTCCATCGACTTTCAGTGGCAAATCGGCTTTTCCAGGGACGATATACCGCCTCAGCGGAGATTCGATTTTATCTTCCAATCAACGCTTCAGAAATTTAAGATCCACGATGATGCGATTTCCCTGCAAACCTACCGGCCCACTACCTATTTTTGTCATATCGCTTCCTTGTGGGATTTTGCCCCTATCCGGACCGTGGCCATTGCCAAAAGGGCCGTACAATTCTTGAGGGATGCCATTGAAATAGCCAGGTCCGTAGAAAAAGACGATCTCTGTATTTATTCCTTCACCCGGACTTACGGGGAGATGATGCCGGCAGGAGAATTTATTCAGCACATGGAAAGATCGCTTAAAATGATCGAAGAATATACCGGTGGGGATCTTTCGGCCAGGGATGACCGGGAAATTATTGATCGGGACAGGGGACTTTCAGCGATGCTGATGACGCTGAATTTTTAGACTTCCATGTACTTTTCGCGGGCCTGGGGGTTGGCGTCCAACTCCTCTTTGGTCCCGGTAAACCCCACGTGGGCCTTGCCCATCAGATAGACGCGGTTGGCCAAGGACATGGCCACCTTAAAATTATGTTCCACCAGTAAAATGGAAACCCCGGCCTTGTTGATCTCGGCCAAGACGTCCCGGACTTCCTGGACCATGATCGGGGACAGCCCTTCGGTGGGTTCGTCGACCAGTAACAGTTCAGGATTACCCATCAAGGACCGTCCGATGGTCAACATCTGCTGCTCCCCGCCGGATAAGAACCTTCCTTTTGAATTGGCCCTTTCTTTCAACTTGGGAAAATGCTGAAAGATCCTCTCTATGGTCCATTTGCCCCCATTGCTGTCTTGGGCAGTCTTCCCTGCCTTAATTCCGATTTGGAGGTTATCCAACACGGTGAGCTCCGGGAAGATCCTTCTCTCTTCCGGTACATAGCCGATGCCCGCCCTGGCCACCTTATAGGGAAGAAGACAGGCAATCTCTCTGCCCTTAAAGACGATCGACCCCGATCTCGGTCTAAGAAGCCCCATGATACTCTTGAGCGTGGTGCTCTTGCCCATGCCGTTTCTCCCGAGTAAGGCGACGATTTCACCCTGGGCAACCTCCAGAGAGATATTTTGCAGGGCATGGCTCAGCCCGTAGTAGGTATTGAGTCTCTCAACTTTCAGCAGCATCCTTAAACCTCCTGTTCCCCCAAGTAGGCATCTTTCACGGCCTGATTCTCCCGGATTTCATTGGGAGTTCCGGTGGTCAAAATCTCCCCGTAGTGGAGAACCGTTATGCGGTCGGCCAGGGAAAAAACCACATCCATATCGTGTTCGATGATGACCATGGTCTTACCCTCGGTGAGCCGTCTGATCAACTCAACGGCCGTGTGCGTTTCATCCCGGGACATTCCGGCCGTGGGCTCGTCTAAGAGTACCAGGTCCGGGTCCGTGGCCAGGGCCATGCTGATTTCCAGGGAACGATGTTTGCCATAAGACAAGGCACTGGCCGGGAAATTCCGTTCCCGGTCCAGGTTGATCCGGTTTAAGACCTCTTCCGTTTCTCTGGTGATCTCCTCCATCTTGTCCACCTTGCGGAACAGGTTGAAGCGGATCTTATTCTTGGAAAGGATGGCCAGGCGAATATTCTGGAAAGTGGTCATATTATTAAAGGTACTGGTGATTTGAAAAGACCGGCCCAGACCCAGGCGGGTCAACTCATGGGGCCTGGCATGGGAAACATCTTTTCCCTTGAAATGGATTTTCCCTTTGCTGGGCCGGTAGGTTCCGGTGATCACATTGAAGAGGGTGGTTTTCCCGGCACCGTTGGGTCCGATGATGGCATGGCGCTCCCCTTCTTCAATCTGCAGGTTGACGTTAAACAGTACTTCCAGCCCGTTGAAATCCTTATACAGTCCTTCGGTCTCCAGGATATTCATCAAACCTTCTCCATGGGTACTTTTGAGGCAGGAGGGGAAACCCATCTTTGTTTCAGATAATTGATAAAGCCCATAAACCCCCGGGGGGCGAACATGATGACCAGGATGAGGATCAGCCCATCCACCAGTTCCACCCGTTCGGTATAACGGGTGGTTATTTCCGTTATAATTTGGAGGATCCCTGTGCCCAGGATGGGGCCGAAGAAGCTGGCCACCCCTCCGACCATGACATTGATGATCGGGGTAAAGGAAATCAAAACACTCAAGCCTCCGTCAGCCGAGATCAGATTCTGGAACAAGGCATAGATGGAGCCGGCCACTCCGGCAAAAGCCGCGGAGATTACGTAAACTAACGCCTTGGTCTGGGGAACTTTAAAGCCTATATAATCGATCCGCTTGGTATTATCCCGGACCCCGATCTGGATTTGCCCAAAAGGTGTTTTGGTAAAAAACCACATCAACCAGAGACTGAGCCCTAAGACGGCTATGGCAAAATAATAGAAATTGGCCGCGTCTTTTATGCTGAAGGAGAGAATCCCCGGAATATGGAAAGGGGGCAGGGGAAATCCTCCGACGCCGTCTTCGCCTCCGGTGATGGTTCGTAATTTAAGGGACAAAACATACATGAGCTGTCCGAAGGCCAGGTGCAACATGGCAAAGGCCGTGCCGCTGACCCTGACGACTAAAGGGCATAATATCAGGGCCAGGAGGATTGCGGCTAACAGACCGAACAAGAGGGCCGGGATAAGAGGCAGTCCCTCGATATGTCTCAAGGCCAGGGCCGTGCCGTATCCCCCGGTGCCGAAAAACATGGCATGGCCGAAGCTGAACAGGCCGGTATAGCCCAGCAGAAAATTATAGGAGACGGAAAAAACGGCAAAGATGGCAAAGGTTACAAAAAAATTGGTGTAGTAGATACCAAATACCTTGGGGTATAAGATCAGGATAATAATGATCCCCGCCCATAAAAGCCATTGACCTGTTTTTTTCATCATTCCCTTTCTCCGAACATGCCCATAGGCCGAATGGCCAAAACGATAGCCATGAAGGCAAACATCAGGACCGGCGCCAGAGCAGAAAAGAACTGCACGCCATAAGAACTCAACAGCCCGAATATAATGGAGACGATAAAAGCCCCCATAAGACTCCCGAACCCTCCGGTAACGACCACCATGAAGGCATCCATGCCCACCTGACCGTCCAATCCGGGAAATACCGTCAATATGGGAGCGATGGCCACCCCGGCCACCCCGGCCAGCCAGGTACCCACCCCGAAGATCAGCATGAAGACCACGGGAATATTGATCCCCAGGGCATTGACCATGTCGGCATCGGAAACGGCCGCCTGGACGATTTTGCCCAAACGGGTCTTGTAAAGAAGTAAGGCCATAAACACCAAAACCAGCAGGGCCAGCCCGATAACGAAAAGCCGGTAGATCGGATAATCGAGTCCTCCTATATTGATCAGACCTTCCAGAATGGGAGGTATCTTCACCGGAAGGCTCTCCGTGCCCCAAAATATTTTAACGGCGGCCAGAATGACCATGCCGACGCCGACGGTGACGATCAATTCGGGCAGATGACCGCCGACATGGACTTTTCTGAGAATAAATCTCTCTAACAGTATTCCAAAAAACGCCGTGATGATCGGGGCCAGAAGCAGGGCCAGCCAGAAGCTCCCGGTCCAGGTGATAAATTGGTAGCAAAAATAGGCGGAAAGCATGAAGAAGGCGGTATGGGCCAGGTTCAGAATCCCCATCATGCCAAAAATCATATTCAGTCCGGAGGCGATCAGAAAAAGTATCATGCCGTAGGCCAGCCCATGAATGCCCTGGGCCACATACATAGCGGTTTTTGGATCCATCTGTTTGACCTCTAACCGTTCATTTAGACGCTTCTCAAGTCCCGCCTAAAGAGAGGGACTTGAGAAGCGCATGTTCTTTCTTTGATTATTCACCCCAGTTGTTCTTGCCTTTGCATCGATCCAGCTTTTGGTCCATTAAAGGTAAGACCTTGGCCGCCGGACCGGAAAAGGAGGCCACAATGGCGACCTTGATGGTATCCCCCGTGGGGATCATGGCCGGGCTATTGGGATCGAAGTCGGACATGTCGCCCATTTTGTTGACATCAAATTTGGCGTTGACCGCCAGGACTTGGGGTGGGCTGAAGACCAGCAAGGAAAAAAAGGAAAGAATGGATGCCAGAATTAAAATACCCTGACTGCAACGTTTCATTTAGTCCTCCTTAGTTAAAAATTAATAAATCAAGAACTACCGCCCAATCTTTAACCCAGATTTTGGGGGATATTTTCTTTATTAATCCAAAGGATACCTAAATATCTTTCAACTTCTTTTTCTGTTGATCGTTGACTAAAGATAACCCTTTAAGAGCCCTATTTACCCAACTTCCGACATCCCCGGAATAGCGCAACTTAGGGACTTTTTATGGGGCCTTCATTCTTAAGGCAGGAACAAACGACAACTGAAATAATTTATTTCCTTTTCGGAAACATTAAAAATTTTTTAATCAATAAAGTTATTTTATGCAGATATCTAACTTTTGAACAGAATGGTTTTTTTCTAAAAAAGGTATTAATATGTAAGTCTCCTGTTGTTGTCAAGTAAAATAGTGAAACTTCTCCAATAACTTAAAATCATTAGATGATTTAAGTCAATTTTCCAATCGTCCTGGTAAAATCCTCAACCCCCGATAAGCTTCCGTCCCGATTCCGGACATGCCTTGATGGGCCATGGCCAGCCCTAACCGCCGCAGCCAGGAAGGAAGCCTGCACCAAGTCCATTTCTCTTGACTCGAATAATTACTCCCCGTATAGTTTCTTAAAAATAAACTTAAAAATAGATTTATCCCGATTCCGATTATATGTTCTTACAAGATATCCTATTGATAATATTTGCTTATTTAATAGGCTCTATTTCTACCGGAGTGGTCCTGTCTAAAATCTTCGGCAAGGGGAATCTTCAAGAAGAAGGCAGTAAAAATATCGGGGCCACCAATGTCTCCCGTTTAATGGGAAAGAAATGGGGTGTGCTGACTTTGGTCGGTGATATGCTTAAAGGAATGATTCCTATCTGGGTAGGCCAGTGGTTTTTTAAGGGAGAAAGCGAGGCGGCACTTTTCTTTACTTGCCTCATGGCCCTGGCCGCCTTTATGGGTCATCTCTTCCCGATCTATCTGGGTTTTAAAGGAGGAAAGGGGGTGGCCATCGCTTTTGGTATTTTCATCCTCATCGGCCCCAAGGCCCTGCTGATAGCCCTTCCCCTTTTTGTGGCGGTCGTTTATTTCGGAAAATATATCTCCTTAGGTTCGATAATTGCCGCCGGATCTTTACCTATTTTATTGATATTATTTAATTATAATACTTATCCTGTCCTTCTCTCCATTATTATTGCCTCGGCTGTAATCCTCAAGCACAAGGAGAATATCCACCGTCTGATTAATGGAGAAGAAAAACCTTGGGGACGGGGAGGCGATGGGTCGAGGGGTCGGGAATTCGAGTGAAAGGGTTGGAATCAAAACACGAGGTTCCCCGGAGGGGAACCTTTTCTATGGCTCGACGAATCGGCTACCAAGGGGAATCCTCTTAGGAACTCGGCGAAGCCCAGCGGGCCGAGCGGCTGAACCCCCGAATCCCGGAATCCTTGAATCCTAATTCCGCGCTAAAGATATTCCCAGTATTTCTTTTCTTTTTTGGCTTTTTTTGAAGGTCGATAGGCCGTCCCTTTTTTCCTCTTAGGCGAAGCCATTGGCTCTTCTTCCTCAATGCGCCCCTTTTCCGCGTCCCAAATTGTTTCTTGAATCTTGTTGGGCGAATTCTTCGGAGCGAATCCAGCCGGATTTCCTGCAATGGCAATAAGACCCCAACTCCCGATCGGAGGTAACCACCAGGCTTTTTTCCCCTTCCCGGTCGACCAATCCTTTGATCAGATCGTCGGCGGTTTTTCCCAGGGGAGAATAAAGGACCTTGATCCCCTTATAGATATCCCGGCCTTCGACCAGGCCCCCGCCTTTACCCCCATCAAAGACCACGGTAATGGGATTGGGGACTTTTTGGCGGTATTGAGACAGCCATTCCAGCAACATCTCCCGGCCCCGGGAAAAATCGGCCTCTTCCGCGCGGGAGAGGGGAGGGAATTTTCGGATCAAATTATAACCGTCAACAATAAGTCGGATTGCCATCTTTTGGCCTATCTGGGCATCAACAAATCGACGATGCGGATTAATTCTTCTTCTGAATGAAAATAGATTTCCAAGGCCCCGCCCCCCTTCTTTCTCTTGAGCTTGATACGGGTCTTGTACTTTTGAATCATCTCCCTGACCCAGTCTTCTTCGATCATGGGGGTAGAAGATTCCTTTTTAATCGAAGAAGCCCCCTTCTTTTTAATGATCCTCTCTAATTCTCTGACTGAAATTCCCTTTTCGACGACCTCCCTGGCCAAGCCAATTTGTTCCTGGGCCGAATCCAGACCCAAGAGACACTTGGCATGTCCCAAGGAAACCATCTCTTCGGCTATCTTTTCCTTAACCCAGGGGGGGAGCTTTAATAAACGCAACAAATTGGCAACAGAGGAACGGTCCTTACCGACCCGGCGCCCCACCTCTTCCTGGGAAAGATCGAATTCCTGGATCAATCGCTGATAAGCTTCGGCTTCTTCCAGGGCGTTCAGGTTCTTTCGCTGGATATTTTCGATCAAGGCCAATTCTAATTGAGCCGTCGGTTCCACCTCGCGAACGATCACCGGGACTTCGGTCAGGCCGGCCCGTTGAGCAGCCCGCCACCTCCTTTCTCCGGCGATCAATTCATAGCCCTCAGCGGTCTTCCGAACCAACAAGGGCTGAATAATCCCTTTTTCCTTGATAGATTCGGCCAATTGGTCTATGAGAGGCCTCCCTGACTTTTTTACGGGGCTGATAGGGGTTGGGCAGCACTTCTTCAATACCTGCATAAAAAAAATGTCCTCTTCTCTGTCTTCAAAGGCCCTGCCGGGGGGATCAAGGCCCCAAAACCCCTGCCCAAGCCTTTCTTTTTGGGACTAAGAATCCTATTGTCGTCCATTTTTGTTCTCCCTTTCCAATAATTCATTGGCCAATTCCAGATAGCTTTGGGCCCCCCGAGAATGGGCATCGTATAAAAGTACGGGAAGCCCATGGCTGGGGCTTTCACTGATTCTAACGTTTCTCGGGATAACGGTTTTAAAAACCAGGTCTTTGAGATGGGTCCTCACCTCTTCTTCCACCTGGGCGGAAAGGTTATTGCGAACATCAAACATGGTCAGTAAAATACCCTCAACATAAAGGGCCGGGTTCAAGTCCCTTTGAACGATCTGTATGGTTGTCAGGAGCTTGCCCAATCCTTCCAAGGCATAATACTCGCATTGGGTGGGGACGATAATCGAGTGGGCGGCCGTCAGGGCGTTAACGGTAAGCAATCCCAAAGAAGGCGGACAGTCCAGAAAAATATAATCGAATTCAGGAATTAACGGCTCAATTCTTTTCTTGAGCACTTTTTCGCGCTGAGACATGGGCACCAGTTCGATATCCGCCCCGACCAGGTCCATATCCGACGGAATTATCCCCAACAAAGGGAGGTCGGTCGGCAATATCAGCCCGGCCGGATCAAGTTGGTCAATCAGGAGATGATAGACAGTATACTGAAAGGCCTGTTTACTGGCCCCGACCCCGCTGGTGGCATTTCCCTGGGGGTCAAAGTCTATGATTAAGGTTTTTTTCTCGGAAAGGGCCAGGGCCGCGGCCAGATTGACGGCCGTAGCCGTTTTTCCCACCCCTCCTTTTTGATTAACTACGCAAATGATCTTGCCCATGAAAACCCCTTTATTTTGATGGCCCACTATGGCACAAAAAAAACTCTTTGAAAAGATTTTTAATTGTTCCACGTGGAACAGTTCCTTAAATTCGGTCAAGGACATTTGAGATAATGCCACCCAGATAAAACCTTGGACCGAATTCCCCGCCTGGACGCCAGACGAGTTTTAACCATGGCTTCCTCTCAGGGGCGCGGAAGGGGAAGAAATGTTCCACGTAGAACAGTATAAAACAATAACTAAGTCCACATGCGCCCTTTGGGGCGCCACGAATCACGAAAAACAGGATTCAAGGGGCCGAGGGGTCAAGGATTCAAGTGAAAGGCAAGGAAGTAAAACCCCTGAACCCTCGAATCCTGGAATCCTTGAACCCTATTTTCGTGTTAAATGGATTAATGCACTCCCAGGAAACCATGCAAAAAACCACTAAACTCAAAACCCGCCACACAAAGTATAATTACAAAATTGTATTATTTAATTTAATATTAATTACTTTTTTGTAAAATTAATCAAATTCTCTGGAAATATTTACATATAATGTTTTGATTTAATTAATTAATTAATTTTACCTCCATGGCAGGGCTTTTGCTATAAAACAAACAATTAAAAAACAGTGATCACAGGAGATGCTTATGAAAATCAAAATTTGGGGCCCTGCCTGGCTTTTTTCCCTCCTCCTTTTAACCACCCAAAGTGTTTGGGCCGGGGAAAAAACCCCCATCGATACGGGCTCTACAGCCTGGATGCTCACTTCCACGGCCCTGGTCCTGCTCATGGTCCCGGGGTTGGCCATGTTTTACGGCGGCCTGGTCCGGACCAAGAACGTCTTAGGGACCATGATGCACAGTTTTGTCTCTATGGCCATCATCGGGGTCCTCTGGGCGGTCTGCGGATATTCCCTTTCTTTTGGCAAAAATATTCTGGGCGGCTGGATAGGCTGGAATTCGGATTATTTCTTTTTGAAAGGAATTGACGATTCCATCCACAGCGGTGGCGTCCCCGAATATGTGGTGGCCATGTTTCAAGGCAAATTCGCCATAATTACCCCGGCCCTTATCGCCGGGGCCTTTGCCGAACGGGTCCGCTTCCGAAGCTATTGCGTCTTTATCACCCTGTGGTTTCTTTTTGTTTATTGTCCCCTTTGCCACTGGATCTGGGCCGAAGACGGGTTTCTTTACAACCTGGGCGCCCGAGGGGTCATTGATCTGGCCGGCGGGAATGTGATCCATGTCTCGGCCGGGATAAGCGCCCTGGTGGCGGTATTGTACTTGGGAGCCACGGCACGGCTATCCCAAATTGGTCAGCACCCCCAACAACTTAGTCATCACCATGATCGGGGCCGGTTTGTTGTGGGTGGGTTGGTTTGGATTTAATGCCGGGAGCACCATTTCCAGCGGCTTGGATACGGCCAGGGCCTTGACCATGACCCAGATTTCGGCAGCTACCGGGGCCTTAACCTGGATGCTCATCGAGGCCCTTCATCTGGGAAAAGCGACTTCGCTGGGTTTTGTTACCGGTATCCTGGCAGGGTTGGTGGTGATTACGCCCGGCAGCCGGGGTGGTTCAGCCCATAGGGGCCATGGCCCTGGGATTTTCTTCATCCCTGGTCTGTTATGGGGCCATCCTGATGAAATACAAACTGGGTTATGACGATTCCTTGGATGTCTTCGGAGTCCATGGGGTCGGCAGCGGACTCGGAGTGCTTTTACTTTCTTTTTTTATCCGGCCGAGTTGGATGGCCGAAGCCGCCAAAAAAGCCGGCGGGTCCTGGGGGGCCTGGAATCAATTAGGGATTCAGGGGACCGGCCTGGGAATTACCATCTTCTATGCCGCGCTGGTCACACTAATTTTGGTGGTCTTGATTAACAAGACCATCGGCTTTCGCTTGGAGCACAATGATGAACTGATAGGTCTGGATGAAAGTCTTCATGGAGAACATGGCTACGGTCTGATGGATGCGCGGTAATTCAAATATCCTTGGCCTGCTTATCTCCTTATCTAAAGCGGCAGGGAGACATTAAAGAACCGGCCTGTGCCGACTTCCTTAAGTTGTAGTCTCAGTTCTTTGGCTGAAGAGGCTTCTCCGGGAAAAAAGATGAAACCATGGACGATTTCCATGGGCCGGATAGGCCGATTTTCAAGGGACTTGTTTCTTAAATCTTCGGCGATATCCTGACCGGCCTTGTCGGAACCGTAGGCTGCGGCCCCTCCCAAGGTGGCCCCGGCCGCGGCACCCAGGGCGGCCCCTTTGCCGGCGGCTTCTCCTATCCCTCTGCCGCCGACAATACCGATAGCGGCACCGATTAAAGCCCCGGCCGCGGCACCCAGAATTCCGTGCTTGGCCGCTCCGGCACCTATCCCGGCCAATTCACTATGCTTGGCTACCCGTTCATAGGCCAACCGTTTGTCCAATACCGGCCAAAGGTTATTTTGATAATCGACCAAAAATGTTTGGGTGGGATTGATTTCAATAGAAGAAGAGCCTCTGTTATCCATGACCACCTGAACAGGGAGTAATCCGGCACCTCGGATGTCAAAACCAAAGGCATTCTGGGCCTCATTGGGATCACTGAAGGCTCGGGCCCCGATCTGGATCCCGGCCACCTGGGTCATATTGGAAAAACTGGCCGGCATCTTAAGGGGAACCACCTGTTGGGTGTAGGGGCTGCAACCCCAGAGCAACAATCCGGTCAAAAATATCCCCAATAAAGTTTTTGGTCCTTTTTTATTCATGAGTTTCTCTCCTTGAGATAGATAATGACACCGAATTCTTATTATTTTTTTTGAATACGTCCATAAAATATTATGAAAACCCTTAAAAATAAATAAGGAAATCTATGTATTTATTAATTATGAATCTTGTAGATTCAGACATGACGGTCTCGACAAAAGTTAAAAAGATGATCTCCTTTGAACGAAGTCCGTCATCAACGGTCGATTTTATTAAGGATTATAAAAATGCGTGCTATCTGTGGGGTTGCGGGAAAAACGGAATGTCCCTCCTGCCTGGTCACTCCCGGTTCTTATAAAATCCTCATGCCCGTCTGATCCAGGCTCCATGAAGCAGGAGAATATCGATTACCGAATAATGAATGCCGAAGGAGGGTTAAAAAATAATCGAGCCTGATCCAAAATTCGATGGTCGGAATTTATTATGCTTTTTTGCCAATTAAACAAAAAGGGTCGTCTTGGCGTCCAAGGCAAAATCCAAAAAGGAGGCCGCCCCTCCCAATTCGATTTCGTCAATGAGATCTTCCCGTTTAACTCCCATGACATCCATGGTCATTTGACAGGCAATTAATTTGACTCCGCCCTCGACACAGGCCTTCAGCAATTCGGGAATGGTGGGGACCTTTTGTTTGGCCATCCAACTGTTCATCATGCTGGTGGCCATGGCCGTCATTCCAGGCAGGACACCGATGATATTGGGGACCGGCATCGGCATGGCCGGATTGGCCAACGGCGGGACCATTAGATGGGCATTTTTTTTCTTATTTAAAATGTTCAAGCCATAAAAAGTAAAAAAGATACCGACCTCCAAGTCAAAGGCCGCCCCCGTACTGGCCAAGATAAGGGGGGGATAGGCCATATCCAGGGTGCCTTTTGAAGCAATAATGGCCAGGCGGTTCTTCTGGCCTATTTGGCTGAGCTTTTCTTTTAAGAGGATCTTCAACCCGTTCGTCGATGAGTTTTTTGATTTCGGACTCGTCCATGGGACCTCCTGATAGGTTTAAATTATGGGTGGGGGTTACAAAATTACCGCTTTAAACAAGGCTGGAAAATGGTCGGGACGACTGGATTTGAACCAGCGACCCCAGCGTCCCGAACGCTGTGCTCTACCAGACTGAGCCACGTCCCGACGGATTTAATATAACATCGACCAGCCCTTTTGTAAAGATGTTTGAATGCACGAAATATTCTCCCTGTAAGCATGAACCAAAAAATGGACGACCAACGTTTATTGAGGTCTTATCAAGCTGGTTCGGACAGGACTTCCAGAAAATTTTTCAAGATCCGGGCCGTGGCCCCCCAGATGATATCCCCCTGATACTCGACACAAAGGTTTATCCGCGGTTCTCCCTGGAAGGTGAAGGGGGCTTCCTTTAATTCAGCCTGATTGAGAAGGAAGTCCAGAGGCAGTTCGATCAGGCGTTCGACCTCGAAGGGGCTGAGTTTAAATGGATAGGGATAAGGGATGATCCCGACATAAGGGCAAACACGAAAATGGGTGATGGTGACGATATGGTCCAATTCTCCAAGGACCTCCACCGAATCCATTTCAATCCCGATCTCTTCTTCGGTTTCCCGTAAGGCCGTGGTCTGACAATCCAGGTCCTCATAATTAAAGGCCCCTCCGGGAAAGGAGATCTGGCCCTTGTGATGTTCTACCTTGTCCGTTCTCTTGGTCAGAAGGATATGGGTTTTTCGGTCTTTTTGGAATAATGGGACCAGCACACCGGCCGGCGTCAGATCCCGGACGGTGGGCTATGGATTTCTTTTTTTTATTGAGCAGTCGTTTAATTTTTTCTTTTTCCATGATTCAAAAATCAGGCAAGACGGCAATAGAAAAACGCACCAACCTCAAGCCTCTGGCCCATTGCCTATAGCCCTTAATTACATTTTTATGTTTCGAAGTGCCCCATAGGCATAGGGGTTTGGGTCACCCGTCACTTTAAAGGGTCCCATATTCTTTCAGATAATCATCAAAAATTCTTTTTAAGTCAGTGGAGATGGGCTGCCAGCTTCCCTCTATTTGAACCGGGATCTGCTCTTCGAACAGATATTCGACTACCTCGGATATCGGGGCTATCGCATAAACAGGGACTCCGGTCCTTTGGGTAAATTGTCTTAAGGCGTCTTCTCCCTTTTTCCCCAAAAGGACTTTCCCTTCCGCATCATAACAGGCCGTGGTCTGCTGACGATCAATGCCCAGACACAATCCAACGAGGCGAATCGATATTTTTTTCTGTTCCCTTTCCTGGGCGATCTTTTCCAAAAGTTCATATTTGGTGGCCATGGAAGTTCCCACGTCGTCCACGATCCACAAACCGCATCCCTCGAAGAAGGTGTTGTTGACCATCAGATTTTTTTGTCCCGACGCCTCGCCATAGGCCTTGATCTCTTTGCGGTCATATTCAAAATAGATTTCTTTTTGATGCTCTGTCCAGAGGGTTATGGCCATGGACTGGGCAATGGCGCTGCCTTTATAAGAAGGTCCTAAGATGATATCCACTTCCGGCAGTCGGTTCGACTCCAGGAGCAGTCGGGTAAAAAAAGAGCCCAGGCGAAAACTCAATTTCCCGGTACACAAACGTCCCATGTTAACGAAATAAGGACTGGGGCGGCCATCCTTCAGGACCAAGCCCTTTCTGAAAAAAAGACTTCCTGTCTCGGCTAAAAACCGGGCAAATTCTTGTTGGTATGGTTTAAGGGACATGGTTCTTATCCTAACATATTTAACGGTCAGGCCACTTATAGGCAAGAAACAAATCACTTCATGATTCGAAATCCAATATTCGTATTTTCGTACTAACCAGGACAACCTGGATCGGCTTTTCTTGACTTTTGAGCCTTTCCCTCTAATAATCTTTCAGGTCTCAATTAAATTTTAGGCGGCATCGTAAGGAACAATAAGATGCGTTTTGGAATCGATTCTTTTTTAGCCCATCCGCCGGCGGATTTACTGAATAAGCGCTGGGGTCTCCTTTCCAACCAGGCCTCGGTAAATCAAAAAGGATATTATAGCAAAGATCTCCTGCGGGGTAAATTTGAAAATAACCTGACCTGTTTATTCTCTCCCCAACATGGCTTTTGGGGCACCGAACAGGACAATATGGTCGAGACCCCGGACAGCCTGGATCCGGCCACGGGCCTGCCCATTTACAGTCTTTACAGCCAAACACGCCGCCCCACCTCCCGGATGCTGGAGGCCGTCGATGTGCTTTTAATCGACCTCCAGGATGTGGGGACCAGGGTCTATACCTTTATCACCACCCTGGCCTATTGTCTTCAGGAAGCCCGAAGGCATGGAAAAAAAATCGTGGTCCTCGACCGGCCCAATCCCATCGGGGGATTAGCCGTGGAAGGGAATATGCTTCAGACCGACTGGACTTCCTTCGTCGGGGTTTTTCCGTTGCCCATGCGCCACGGCCTGACCCTCGGAGAATTGGCACAATTGTTTAATCAGGAATTGGCCATCCTGGCCGAACTTCGGGTGATCTCCCTTGAAGGTTGGGACCGATCTATGTATTTTGATCAAACCGGATATCCCTGGATCATGCCCTCTCCCAACATGCCGGGCTTAAATACGGCCCTGGTCTATCCGGGACAGGTGCTCCTTGAAGGGACCAACATTTCGGAAGGCCGGGGGACCACCCGGCCCTTTGAGATCTTCGGGGCCCCCTTTATAGATCCTTTGAAGTTAAAGAAATATCTTAAGGGTGTCCCCCTGCCGGGAGTACAATTAATGGAGATGGCCTTCCGTCCTACCTTTCAAAAATGGCAGGGCCAGGAATGCCGGGGCTTTTTTCTCCGGGTCTATGATCGGCAAGTCTTTAAACCTTATTATACCTCATTGACCTTGCTACAGGCCATCCGGGCCAATTATCCTGAGGTCTTTGTCTGGAAGGCTCCTCCTTATGAATATGAAACCAAACGCCTGCCCATTGATTTATTGATCGGGGATCAAGAGATTCGACAAGCCCTGGAGGCCGGTGAACCCATCCCGGAACTGGAGGCCGCCTGGCAAGAGGGGTTAAACGGCTTTTTAAGAAAGCGGAAAAAATATCTCCTTTACTCATGACTCCCCATCGGTCCCCTATATACCTGGCCACCAGGTCCGCCGCCCGCAGCATCCTCCCTGTAGGTTTTCAAGTCCAAATTCAAGGGCTTCACCATTTACCTGAAACGGGCCCGGCCATATTGATTCCCAAGCATCAACGATGGTGGGATGTCCCACTCCTGGGCGCCTTTATCCCCCGGCCTTTATATTTTTTGGCTAAACAGGAATTGTTTGCCAATTCCTTTTCACGGTTTTATATGCGCTGCCTGGGAGGGATCTCCATAGATCGAAAGAATCCTTTGAGGAGTCTCAAGACCTTTCGTTCCTTATCGCCGTTGCTCAAAGGAAAATCATTCCTGGTCCTTTTTCCGGAAGGGACCTATTTCCAGGGGACCATGGGACCCGGTAAGTGGCGTCTGATTCAAATGATCCTCAACCTCCAGCATAAACAAACCTTGCCCCCCATTCCTTTTGTCCCCGTGGGAATAGTCTATTCATCTAAAATCAAAAGCCGTAAAAGGGGGGTGGAAATAACGCTCGGCCCCGCCCTTATGGAACCCAATCCTCTCCGGGCCGAGGCCTTTACCTGCGAACTCTTATGCCGGGTCAAGATTCTCAGCCGTCTATAAGGCTTTATTCTTCGGCTTGGTCTCCGGGGCCGGAGGAAAAAAAACGGAAAAAGTCGTTTCTCCGGAACAATGGCAGTCCTCTTTTCGGGTACAAAAAGGGCATTGACTGATCCGGCCGGGACAGGGGTCTTCTTCCCTGGGGATGGACCCGCACCGGGTGGAGGTTACGCTGATTTGAAATCCGTATCGCTCGGAAAGGATCTTCATGCGCAATAGATCGGCCCCTTTGCCACCGGCATTAAAATCAAAGGGCTTCTTGGTGGAATAATTCATGGTATCCCGGGCGTGAAAAAACCCCTCAAAGATCCTCCTTTGGTCCTCTTCGGTGATACCCACCCCATAGTCATGAACGGTAACCAGGGACCCTCGGCCTTTTTGTTGAACGGCTATTTCTATCCTTCCTTCATCCGGGGTGTTTTCGACGGCGTTCCGGATCAGGCCGTCGACGACCTTCTGAAGCACCTCAGGCGGTACCAAAACGGGAGGGGCAGGAGAAAGGTGGCTGACGATCTCTATCCGTCGATGGGAAAACCGGGGCTTCAATTCTTCCAACCTTTTTCCCACCCATTTCTCCAAATGGATTTTCTGGGCTGAAGATTCCTTCGGCCCGAAGAAATCTTCAATTTTCTTTCTAATTTTTTCGGCCAATGGTTCTTCTCCGGTTTCCACTGCCACCAGGGTGGTTAATTCATCAGTGCACTCCTCTAACAGAAGGGAAAGGAGACCGTAGGCTTTTTGGTCTTTGCCGGTCATGATGTCGTCCACTTCGTATTGGATCTCTAAGAGGCGGTCCAAATTCCGCTTAATCCTCTCCACGGCCGGCTGCCAGGTCTCTTCGGAAAGGGCGCTTACTTTCCTGATGATCGTGTTAAAAGACCCTGAAAGGACGGCCAGTGGCGTCTTCAATTCATGGGACAGGTGATTGATGGCCTTATCCTTGGCCCGGTTGAGGCTGGAGACCTCCCGGTAGGCCTTTTTTAGTTCTTCCGTCACCCGGGCATTTTCAATCGAAAGGACTACCGTGCCGGCAATCATGTTCAACAATTCCACATCAGTCTGATCAAAGTCCCCGGTTTTTTTATTGATGGCACAAAGGGTCCCGATAATCCGATCAATGCTCTTCAAAGGGACCAAGGCCAGATTTCGAGTCTCATACCCCAGCTTGCTGTCCCGCAGTTGATGGAGTTCCCGAATCGCTCGAAAGATCATTGACGATCATCGGTTCTCCGGTCTTGATGACCCGTCCGGCCACGAGTTGATTCATGGAAAAACGAATTTCTCCGGCCTTTTTTTCCATGTCCATATCATCATAGGCAGCACCGAGGATAAAAAGGTCCCCTTTCAGTTCATCATGGAGGATGACGATGGCTCCTTCGGTGTTTAAAAGGGTTTTCACTTCGTTGTTGATATAATAAAGCAGGTCTTCCAAGTCCGGGTGTTCGGGCAGGGCCAGGCTGATCTTAACCATGGCTTCATTGTTCCGGGCAATCTGTTTTTCACGGGTAATGTCCCGGATAATGACGATTTCTCCTGCCGGCTCTTCCGGGATCAACCGAAAAAACAGCCGCCCGGATGACCACATCCAGTACACGGCCGTCTTTGGTCAGGCGCTGGGTTTCGGAGCGAAGGATGAGCCTTTCCTTTAAAAGTCTTTTGATCCCCTCCTGGGTTGATCGTTCCAACCAGGGGGGCACATAGGGAATTCGTTTTCCTTCCAGTTCCTCCAAGGTCCAGCCGAAAATTTCCGTAAAAGCCGGGTTCAGATAGTTCACCCGCCCATCCAGGGTAAAGACCACTACCGGATACGGTTCAAACTCGACCAAGGCCCTCATCCGTCTTTCCGATTTTTTTAAGGCCTCTTCGACTTTTTTTCGCTCGGTAATGTCCTGCAGGGTCTCTATGGCCCCTACGATCAGCCCCACATCGTCCAGTAACGGGGCAGCCGTAAAAAAGAGCCATTTCCCTCCCCCGGCCAAATTGGGAAAATAATCCTCCGCCTCGTAAGCGCCCGGAATAAGATCCGATTTTTTATACTTATCCATATAACGCTTGGCAATTTCTTCTTCGGATCCTTTTTCGACAATATAATCGGCCAAGATTGGTCTCTGGGTCGGATAAAAGGCCTTCCAATGATTTTGGGTCCCGATAAGTTCCTCGGCCGAAAAGCCGGTTAATTTTTCATAGGCCCGGTTACAATGGGTAATAACATGGTTGAGATCAATAACGAAGGTGGCTATGGAAAGCCCTTCGATGATCCGGGAAAGACGCTTTTCACTTTCTAAAACAGTTTCCTGCCGGCATTCTTCTTGGCTGGCCATTTTACCTTTCCTTTAATTCCGCATTGCAATTTTTCATTTTGGATGGTTTCTAAAATAAATGGGCCGGTAAATTCATCCGTAGAAACTCAGTTAGACCTTTTTCGCAATTTCTCCGATGGCCTGGAGAAAAGTTTCTATCTCCATTTCGGTATTGAAAAACCCAGGACTGACCCGAACGGTTCCTTCCGGGAAGGTTCCCAGGGTGCGGTGGGCCAGGGCTGCACAATGCAGGCCGGCCCGGACGGCAATGTCGTAAGCCATGTCCAGGATGGAGGCCACGGCCTGAGGATTTAAGGAGCCTATATTGAAAGAAACCACGGCCGTTCGAGCTTCGGCCTCTTCCGGACCGTAGACCACGACCTGGGGGATTTTTTTTAAACCTTCCCACAACAGTTGGGCCAAAAGCATTTCTTTTTTTCGGATTTGGTCCAGGCCCTGCTCTAAAATAAATCGGACTCCGGCCCCCAACCCGGCCAGCCCAGGGGTATTCAAGGTGCCGGATTCCATCCGGTCGGGCAAAAAATCGGGCTGGATTTCCAATTCCGATTGACTGCCCGTTCCCCCCTCGATTAAAGGACGTAAGGAAATTCCCGGTCCGATATATAAGAAGCCGGTGCCCTGAGGACCCATCAGTCCCTTGTGGCCCGGGGCCGCCAGGAGATCTATGCCCATCCTGGCCGCCGAGATAGGAACCAGACCGGCGGTCTGGGCCGCATCCACCATAAACAAGATCCCCTGCTTATGGGTGATCTCGGCCACTTCGCTCACGGGCATCAAACCCCCGGTTACATTGGAGGCATGGGTCAAAACAATGAGTCTGGTATTTTTCCGGATGGCTTTTTCTATGGCCGTGGCTTGGATCTGTCCTTGGGCGTTGCCGGAAACGATGCGTTATCTCGACGTCCGAGGGTTTCCAGAAAGCGGAGGGGGCGAATGACCGAATTGTGTTCCATCGACGAGGTGATGACATGATCTCCGGGATTGAGAAGCCCCTTTAGCCCCAGATTAATGGCCTCTGTGGTATTGGCGGTAAAAACGATTCGATTCGGGTCCTCTATGTCGAACAATTCGGCCAGGGCCTGTCGTGTCCGGGAAATCCATTGGCCGGCCTTCACGGCCAAGCCGTGGCCGGCCCGGCCCGGGTTGGCTCCGCATATTTTTCAGTACTTCGTTAACGGTCTGATAAACCGTTTCCGGCTTGGGGTGGGAAGAGGCGGCATTGTCTAAATAGAGCGTCATTTCCTCAATCCAAAACCCTCTCCCTTCCGGTATAGACGATCAGGTTCTTTCCGCGCACATAACCGATGAGGGTGACGCCAACCTGTTGGGCCAGGGAAATAGCCATCGAAGTGGCTGCCGACCTGGAGATCAAGACCGGAATCCCCATGCGGCTGGTCTTGATCAGGATTTCCGAGGTAATCCGACCGGTGGTGACCAGGACCTTGTCTCCAAGGAAGAGATTATCTAAAAAACATTGGCCGTAGATCTTGTCAACGGCATTATGCCGGCCGATGTCCGCCCGGAATAAGACCAAATCTTCCACCGTGGCCAAGGCGGAATTATGGACCCCCCCGGTCATCTTATACAAGTCCGAGGCTTCGGCCAGACGCTGCATTAAATGAAAAACCTGCTGGCTGCTTATTTTCAGGGAGGAGTCGATCTTCTCCATAATCAACTCATCCAGGGCGTTATAGAAGGTGGTCCCTTTACCGCAACCGGAGGTCAGGGTCCGGCGCAGAAACAATTTTTCCACCAGCAGGGTATCCTCCTCAACCTCCACCCGAACCAGCCGGTCGGCTTCATCCACAAAAACCGATTTAAGATCCGGCAGCCGGTTGATGAGACCTTCGGATTTCAAAAAACCGATGGCCAGGGTCTTCAAATGATCGCCTAAACAAAGGAGGGTCACTATTTCGTGGTCATTTAAATAGATGGTCAGGGGGACTTCCCGAACAATGGCTCGGACCTGTTCTATCAACCCTTGTTCGCTCCATTTAAAGACCTTATGGGATTCAAAGGGGATGTTTTGATTGTCCATCAGCGAAGGAGTGCCTCATTTTTTGGGAAACGGCCAGATCTTCCTGGGTATTGATGTTGAAAAAGGAAATTAAATCCGGGTCAACCTGTCTCAAGATTTCCTCGGGAATTTTTTTAACCTTAACGCGGGAAAAAAGTTTGGAGATCTTCATCTCCCCTTGGGTTAATTGTTCTTCAATGGGCTTTAAACACCTCCTGGAGTAAAGGGCGCATAGAGGTTGATACCCTTCCCTGGTCACCGGGACAATAGCATCCCACTGGGGTTCGAGTTCCTGAAGCAGGAGGTGGATCATTTCCCTTTTTAAAAAAGGCATATCGCAGGCCGTTATAAAGGCATGGGAAGGCCGGGTATAAAAAAGTCCGGCATGGATCCCGGTTAAAGAACTTCGAATCGGCAACAGATCGCTGACGATCAGGACGTCCCAGGCGCAAAATTCAAGGGGCCGATTGGTCACCAGGATCACTTGCTCGAAGAATTCCTGAAAGAGTTCAATCTGCCGGGAGGTAATGGATCGATCGCCCACGGAAAGGAGGGCCTTGTTCTGCCCGGCCATCCGTTTATTCAAACCACCGGCTAATATAATTCCTGCACAAGGATATTTCATTTTAAGCACTCTAGCTATCAGCTGATCAGCAATCAGAGAAATGAAAAATATAACCGCCAGCGGCTGATAGCTGACAGGCTGACCGCTGATGGGCTCACTCTTATTCCAACCCATATCGTCTGATCTTATTAAGCAACCCCCGGCGACTTAAACCCAATTTTTGGGCCGCCCGTGTCCGATTGCCGCCGACCTCTTCCAGGGCTTTTTTAACCAGGGCCTTTTCCATGCGGTCGGTGATTTCTTGAACGGTCCCCTGATTAAGGTCGCGGGAACTGCTGGAAACATTCCGGATAGAATCGGATAACAAATCAGGGGTAATGGTTCCTTGGTCAGAGGCCAGGGTCAAGGCCCTGAGGATTTCATTTTCCAGCTCCCGGATGTTACCAGGGAAAGGGTACATATCCAAAAGAGACAGACATTCCGGGCTGAACTGGCATTGCTTTTCCAGTTTCCGGCAATATTTGTTTAAAAAATAATCGGCCAGCAAGGGAATATCCCCGACCCGATCCCGTAAAGGGGGCAAGGGGATGGGAAAGGCTTGAACCCGATAATAGAGGTCCTCCCTGAACCTTCCGGCCGAAATTTCGGCCTTTAAATCCCGATGGGTGGCGGCGATCACCCGAACATCCACCTTGCTGGGGGTCACTTCTCCGACGCGCCGTATTTCCCCCTCCTGCAGGACCCTTAAAAGCCGGACCTGCAGCGAGGGCGGGGTATCTCCCACTTCATCCAAAAAGATAGTCCCTTTATGGGCCAATTCAAAGAGCCCTTTCTTGTCGGCTACCGCTCCGGTAAAGGCCCCTTTCTTATGGCCGAAGAGTTCGCTCTCCAAGAGTCCTTCAGGCAGGGCGGCACAGTTCTGGGCGACAAAAGGCTGGTCTTTTCTGGAGCTGTTGTAATGAATCGAGCGGGCCACCAATTCCTTGCCGGTCCCCGTTTCCCCCTGGATCAACACATTTACCGGGCTTTCGATGGCCTTTTCCATCAGATAGAAGGCCTTTTTCATGGCCGGACTGTTTCCGATGATATTTTCAAAGGAATATTTTCCCTGGATCTCTTTTCTCAGAAGAATATTTTGTTCCTTGGATTCTTTCAACTTGGCCCGAGCGGAGGTCAGCTCCAGATACATCTTCCGGATGCGGAGCATGGACCGGACCCGGGCCAATAATTCAAAGGTCTTAAAGGGCTTGGTGATATAGTCATCGGCCCCGGAATCAAGTCCTTTCACCCGTTCTTCCATATCGGCCAGGGCCGTACACCATGATTACCGGGATAAACCGGGTCTTTGGATTGACCTTGATTTTTTTTACCACATCAAACCCGTCCATTTTAGGCAGGATGATATCCAGCAAGACCAGATCGGGCAAGGATTCCTGGATCAGTTGCAGGCCTTTTTCCCCGTCCGCAGCCCATTGGGTTTTGTAGCCATGATCGGCCAATTCTTGTCCCAGAAGATCGGCTTCCAAGGGATCGTCTTCGATGATCAGGATCTGAAAGGGTTCTGCCATGGCGTCCGGCCCCTCCGTCTGTCGAATTTTTACTTCGAAATATGCCCAAACAATCCCGTCCAACGGTCCGGGTGATTTTGTTCATTTATCTCGATAAAAAGCGACCATCCGATCCACGATTTCTCTCAGCTTTTCGGCGCTCTGAAGGACTTTCTCCAGGTTTTCCTGGTGTTTTTCCGGGATCTGATCTCGGGTCTTCCTCAGCACCAGGCTGGTATAGCCCATGATGGCATGCAAGGGGTTACGCATGTCATGAAAGGTTTTAAATAAAAGTTCCCGGTCCTGACGGTCTTCCTCCCATGCCGATCCCTTCATCTCCGGAGGGGGATTTCCTTCCTCTTTCTTTATCTGTTCCTGGGGTTTTTCAGTCTTCTTATGATCGGCACTCATTGGAATTCATGGATCCTCAAAAATACAGAATCTTTCGTCCGTTCCCTCATTTTAGCGCCATTTATTTCGTAAAATAAAGTATAAATTAAAAAGATAAGAGAATCAAGTTATTTACCCTTAGGGGCCGTTAATCTCATCTTCTTTAATTTGACTCCAAACGGTTCTTATGGTTTAAAAAGACGTTGAGCCTTCATTTTTTTATGATCATACTTGGTTCCTGATTTAATTTAAGACGCTCCATGCCAAAAAAAATTCAAATTGCCTCGAAAACTATTGGAATAACCTCGACCATCCCGGTGGAAATCCTTTTTGCCGCCGGGATGATCCCGGTGGATTTGAATAATATTTTTATCACTTCCCCTCAAGCGGCCGCCTGGGTGGAAGAAGCCGAAGAGGAGGGTTTTCCCCGGACCCTTTGCAGTTGGATCAAAGGTATTTATGCCGCCCTCAAACACAGGCCCGATATCAGGAGGGTCATTGCCGTCACCCAGGGGGATTGCAGTAACACCCAGGCCTTGACCGAGATCCTTCTTCATCAGGGCATCGAGGTGCTTCACTTCAATTATCCTTATGACCGGGACCCCGATCTCCTTAAAAAAAACCTGGAAGGATTGATGGAGACCTTTGGAGTCTCCTGGTCAAAAGTAAACCGGGTTAAAAAAAGGATGGCCCCTATCCGGAAACTTCTGGCCTGCCTGGACCGGAAAACCTGGAAAGACAACCTCGTCCATGGCTGGGAGAATCATCTCTTTTTGGTCAACAGCTCTGATTTCAAGGGCGATCTGGATCTCTTCGAAGAAGAGATTTCCGCCTTTTTAAAGACCCGGCGTCAGCGGTCCAAAATTTCGGAAAGGGTTCGTCTGGGATACATCGGCATTCCCCCCATCCAATCCGGACTTTATGAATTTGTTGAAAACCTGGGAGGGAGGATCGTATTCAATGAGATCCAGCGTCAGTTCAGCATGCCCGCTTTTGAAAAGGACTTGATCGGCCAATATCTGGCTTATACCTATCCCTATGATATCTTCGGACGGATAAAGGATATTGATCAGGCCGTGAAGGAACGAAAGCTGGACGGTCTGATCCACTATACCCAGAGCTTTTGTTTCCGGCAGGTTCAGGACCTCCTGATCCGAAAGCATCTTTCGGTTCCCATCCTGACCCTGGAGGGAGACAAACCAAGGCCCCTCGACAACCGGACCAAGTTTCGTATCGAGGCCTTTATCGATGTACTCAGGAAGTAAAATCGCCTCCCGACCTCGCCTTTTTGAAAGGGAGGAGAAATCCTCCCCCTTGGGAAAGGGGGATTGAGGGGGATTTGGCCCAACTCTTGAATGAGCGTGGGTAAATCATTTTTTATGAGTGCGAAATAAAGGAAACTAAATGCCCATAGGAATCGACCTGGGAAGCCGCTTTGTCAAGATCGTCCAGACCGCGGATTTTAAGACCTTTAAAAAAATCCGTCTCGACACGGTCCGGTTCTTGACCCAACGGGTAAAAATAGGGTCGAAAAAGACCAGGCACGCCTTGGTCTTGGCTGATTTGGGACTGAAATCCGAAAAATCTTTGGTGGTCACCGGTTACGGCAAACACCTTATGGGAAAAAAAATAAAGGCCATCACCGAGATCCGGGCCCATTTTCGCGGGGCCTGTTTTCAAACCGGTTTGGCGGATTTTATCCTGGTGGAACTGGGGGGTCAGGACAGCAAGGTCCTGTGGGTGGAAAATAAGAAGGTGATGGACTTTCAAACCAATGACAAGTGTGCGGCCGGCACCGGCCGCTATCTGGAGAATATGGCCCGGTTGCTGAACATTAGTATAAAAGAGCTTTCCCGGGAAGTTGAGACGCCGGTCCAGATCAACAATACCTGTGCCATTTTTGGAGAGACCGAGATCATCGGCTTTCTCATGGAACAGGTGCCCTTAAAAAGGATCTGCGCCGGGATCAATGATTCCGTGGCCCGGCGGGTCATCCAGATGATCCGCCGCTACCCTCCTCTGCCCCTGGTCCTCTGCGGCGGGGTGGCTTTAAACCAAGGGGTAAAGACCCTGCTTTCCCGCCGTTATGGCCAACCAATCATCATCCCCAAAGAACCCCAGTTTAACGGCGCCATCGGTTGTTGTCTGGAAGGGGTCTCGATGGAAGAAATTTATGAATGGGCGAATAACAAATCCTCTCCGACTTGGTAGCTTGGTCCGCTTACCGGTCTTCTATCTATTTTTGATGAGAAAGGAGTGCAACATGCCTGATCGTGAAGCCCTTAAAAAAAGAATCGATGAACTGACCCATCGCGACTGGAACCTGCCGGCCATCAAGGCCCGGTTTAATAGACTGGTCGAGGAAGGGATTCCGAAAAAAAGGATGGATCCAGGGGAGGTCATCAACCATAAAAAGGAAATACTTGACCGCGTTCAACTGCGGGCTGAGGAATACTGCCATCTAACCCGTAACTGCGCCAAAGGATCGGCCACGGCCCTCTTTGAAGAATTCGGGCTGGGAAACCTGGAAATAATCCGGGGACTCAATCCCTTTCCGGGAATAGCCATGAGCGGCGGGATATGCGGACCCGTGACCGGCGGGTTGATGGCCTTGAGTCTCTATTTTTCGCCCTCTGACCTGACCGACTTCCAGGATAACCGGACCTACCTATTCGCCCGTAAGTATCTCCACCGTTTCCAGGAGGCCTTCGGAAGTTTGCTTTGCCCCGATATACAGGTCTTCATTCTCGGGAAATACTATGACCCCCTGGCCGGAGGTCAAAACTATGAGGCCTTTAACAAGGCCCAGGCCCGGGAAAAATGTCCGCTGGCACCCGGCATAGGCGCCCGGATCGCCGCTGATATCATTATCGAAAGCCTCGAAAAGGAACAATCGACTTGAACGGTCTTCCCCGATCAAAGCCCAGCGACTCCTCTTTGATCTTAAGGAGATTTTTTGGGATCCAATTCGGAAAAAGCACTATGAAGAACGGCGCCAATGATCGTCTTCGAAACCAACCTTCCGGTTTACGCCCATCGCGAAGATTCTCCTTGGCATAGGGCGGCCTATGCCAGTATTCAAGGACTAACAGTTCGGAAGCCACTACTCGGCTCCTTCCTGTAATGTGGTTTTTGAATTTTGGCCTGCTATCCCAGATTTCAAATGAAAATTAATTTAAAAAGTCCAACCCGCATAGACCCATTTTTTCAGATGACCCCCATTGTTCCCCTGACTCTGGCCATATTATTCTCCGTGAACATCTTCTTTTTCTTTTCTTACTCTTTCCACAAGAAAGGAAATCAAATTATCAAACAGGCAGGAGGCCCCTGAGAGGCTGCCTTTTGTTCCCCTCGAAAAAGACCTTGGCAGAAAAATAACTATATGCAATGATATTATCATTTAGTAGCACTATATCACAAAGCAGGAGCATATGGTTCAAAGAAATTTCTGGCTAAAAAAAATAGAGTCGGCATGGAAACAGAAGTCCCTTATCTGGTTGTCGGGTGTGCGGCGGGTCGGAAAGACCTATCTTTGCCAAAGTCTTCCTGCTATTGAATATTTCGATTGCGAACTACCCCGGATTCGTCGTCAGATGGAAGACCCCGAGGCCTTTTTGTTCAGGCTGAAAGGCAAGAAGGTTGTTTTAGATGAAATTCACCGGCTGCCCAATCCCACGGAACTATTAAAAATAGCTGCTGATCACTATCCTTCCATAAAAATCATCGCTACCGGCTCTTCTACCTTGCAGGCCTCTTTTCGTTTTCGGGACACTCTCACGGGCCGTAAAGTCCTCCTCTGGTTGACCCCTATGAATTCCCAGGATCTGAGTGATTTTGGAAGTCCGGATCTGCTCTATCGCTTTTTACGAGGAGGATTGCCGCCCATATTTTTGAGCAAAGATTATCCCGAAGCCGATTACCAGGAATGGATTGATTCGTATTGGGCCAAAGATATCCAGGAACTTTTTAGACTTGAGCGACAGTATTCTTTTAAACGATTTATTGAATTGCTTTTTTTACAAAGTGGGGGCCTCTTTGAAGCCACCCGATTTGCCGGCCCCTGTGAAGTCAGCCGGGGGACCATCAGTAATTATTTGGGAGTTTTGGAATCCACTTGGGTCGTTCAAATAATCCGGCCTTTTTCCACCAGAAGGTCTAATGAAATTATCTCTGCCCCCAAAATCTATGCTTTTGATACCGGATTTGTCTGTCACTTTCGGGGCTGGGATCGACTACGAGAAGATGACTTGGGCATTCTCTGGGAACACTGGATCTTAAATGAAATGCACAGTCATTTTCAAAACCCCATAATCCGTTACTGGAGGGACAAGAGGGGCCACGAAGTGGATTTCATTTTGACAAGACCCGGAAAACCTCCCATAGCCGTAGAATGCAAATGGAAAGCGGCCCATTTCGAGATCAACAATATCAAGGCCTTTCGAAGCCAATATCCTGAGGGCCTGAACTTGGTAGTCTGCCAAGACGTTAGGGAGGGATATGGCAAACAGATCGGCAAGATTAAGGTTGAATTCCTGGGAAATGAGGAATTTATCAAAAAGATAATGAAATCTTGATATTGAGAGGATATTTTGCCGCTCCATATGGGAGCCCATCAAGGATAAAAAAGAGGATATAGGGGTTGAAAATGTCTATTTCCGGGATATTTATGTTGCTAATCAAAAAATTGATGTGGTTCGACCCTATTAATCTCAACTAAATGGGCTTATTAGCCCAAGAGGGACTTCCTATCGACCCAAAGTCTATCATAGTCTCTATCAAGAACATCACGTCCTCGGTCTTTGAGGCATACTTGAAATGTCCGACCAAGTGTTTTCTCGTGGCACACGGTGAGGGTGGAAGCGGTAATCTCTATGCGGATTGGGTCCGAACGGAGACCGAATCATATAAGAACAGTGGGCTCGCTCGTTTGTCCCAAGGTTTTGCTCGCGACGAAATCGCCACTGGTTTGACGGGCGAGATAGATGCAAAAACAATCAAGTGGAGACTGGCCGTGGACTTCACGGCTCAAGCACTGAGGATTGACACGGGGATACACGCCGTAGAGAAAATCTCGTCGCCGGGACGCGGCAAATCCGCGGTATTCATCCCGATTCGCTTCATCTTCCGTAACAAGTTGAATGCCGACGACAAACTGCTTTTGGCATTCGACGCATTCGCGCTTTCATCCGTACTTGGCCGCACCTTGGACACAGGGAAGATCATCCACGGTGATGATCGGACAATATCAAGTGTGAAACTTGTTGGTCTGAAGGCCCGTGTCGGCAAGTCCATTGAGAAAATCGTGGCTCTACTCGCTACTGCCACCCCGCCCGAACTCATTCTGCGAAAGCACTGCACCGAGTGTGGACACCAAAGTCTCTGCAGGCAGAAGGCGGTCGAGAAAGATGATTTGAGTCTGTTGTCCGGTTTAACGGAGAAGGAACGGAAGAAGTCTAACAACGAAGGCATTTTTACTGTCACGCAACTCTCCTATACCTTCCGACCTCGTCGCCGACCACGACGACTCAGAAACAAGAGAGAAAGGCATCACCATTCGCTGAGAGCACTCGCGATTCGGGAGAAAAAAATTCACGTCGTCGGAAACCCGGAACTGATAATCGAGGGAACACCTGTGTATCTGGACGTCGAAGGTCTGCCAGACCGAGATATCTACTACCTCATCGGCGTGCGGATCGAAGGCGGCGAATCAACAATCCAGCACAGTCCATGGGCAGACAACGCGGAAGACGAGCGGAGAATATGGTGCGACTTCCTCGCCATCCTGACAGCAGTCGATAATCCGGTCCTGATCCACTACGGCCGCTTTGAGACGACCTTCCTCAAACGAATGCATGACCGCTATGGTGGTCCGCCGGAGGACTCAACGGCAGCAAAGGCCCTGAAGAAGGCACCTGTCAACCTGCTTACTGTCATTTTCTCACAAGTCTACTTTCCGACCTATACAAACGGATTGAAGGATGTGGCCGAAACCATGGGGTTCCACTGGTCGGACGCCAAGGCTTCAGGCGCTCAATCTGTAGTGTGGCGCTACACATGGGAACAATCCCGAAATCCAACTGCCAAGCAAAATCTGGTTCGGTACAACGTCGAAGACTGCGAAGCCCTTGAGATTGTCACAAACGCGTTGGTTGAGATCACCCGGCCAAGAGGGCGACCTGGTGTTGATGTGTCCGTAGCGGACAATGTGGTGAGTGTCGAGTCAATGAAACGCCAGTGGCCATTTTCTTTCGGCAACAAGACTCACTGGATTGTCCGCAACAGAAGTGCCTCATTCACCTCTTGCGGGACATCAACGAAGAAATCCTGAAATACCCATACGATGAAGAGTTGAAGGAATTGGTAGTCGCCTTTGCGGAATTGGTGAAGCCAATGGTGGAAACTGTAGATCGGCATGGACTGAAACGCTATTTCCTGAGAAAGCATCGGGCGTTCGTGGGGCGGTTCTATAAAGGACTGGCAAAGATGGTTTATCAGAGCGAAGCGGCGCTGAAATGCAAAGAACGTTTCCTGAAAAATCAGGACAAACTGTTCACATTCTTGAATTACGATGGGGTCCCATGGAACAACAACAACGCCGAGCACGCGATCAAGGCCTACGCGACACTCCGAAAGGTCATGCAAGGCTTATCAACACGCGTCGGCACAGAAAACTACCTCATCCTGCTGAGCGTCTGCCAGACCTGCAAATATCAAGGATTGGACTTCCTCGATTTCCTGCGATCGGGAGAGAAGGACATCGAAGTATTTGCGCAGTCCAACCGTAGAAAAGGCCGGAGCCGTCAATTGCAGTCGGCGAATGGTGCGACCTTGTCAAGTGAAGAGGAGGATTGATTTCTAAACACGAGATAGTACTCTAAAGTTTTAGGGCATGTGGGCTGTTGGCAAACTAACCAAAGAACCCCACCCAAACCCAAAGCCCTTGATTTTCAAATAGACTACTCGGGCTCCCAGATTAATTACCATTTAATAAGGAAATCCCGGAATAACTAAACAAAGTGCTAAAAACGGTTCAAAATAACCCTATATTTTTAAAACATTTCGAATGGTAATTAATAATTTTGGGGCTATAGCCGGTCAAGGACTTGTAGGTGCAAGATTGAATCCCTGAGGCATGTAGCACTATTTGTCCGGGCAAATACCATTTAGGCATGAGGCCTTATTTGAAGAGGCAAATAATTAGAAAAAATTTATAACTCGTATGGCCCATACTGTTAGACCATCAGCTCCGCCCAGTGCTTCACCTTTATTTTCCGGCCCGTCCTTTGAACACCCAATTTAAATTGCATCAGACAAGCCATACAGGAAGTGGTGATCACTTCGGCCCCGGAACTGTCCAAATCAGTCAAAGGGTGCTCCAGGATCTTATGGGAGAGATCGGGATGGCTGAGATTGAACAGGCCGCCATGGCCGCAGCAGCGGTTGCCTTTAAGTTCCACCAGGGACAGGCCGGGAAGGGACTTCAAGAGTTCTCTGGGCTCCCTGGTGATCTTGAGTTTTCTTTTGGCATGACAGGGGTCATGAAATGCCACGGCTTGAGGGGGGAGGGGGGGATGGGAGAGGGGGAGATCCGAACTTCTTTTGCTAATAAACTGACTCAGTTCTTCAACCTTCCGGATAAAATTTTCAACCTTGGGCTGAAGGGCAGTCTCTTCGGCCAGCAGCTCCGGATAAGCCGTTTTGATGTGGGTGGCACAGGAAGAACAGGAAACCACGACGGCATCCAACCTATCTTCACTAAAAGCCAATACATTCTTCCGGGCCAGGTCCCGGGCTGTTTTCATATCGCCCAGGCTGAAGGCCGGAAGGCCGCAACAGGTCTGCTGAGCAGGTATGGTGACCGCCCCGATAGGGCTGAGGAGTTTTACCGTGGCCTCACCGACTTCCGGGTACAGATAATTGGTCGTACACCCTACGAAATATCCGAGTTTAGGTAAACGGCTTCTCTGCCCATTGGCCGGCTTTATGTTCCGATCCAGGAAAAAAGGCCGGGCCAGTTCCGGCCAGGTCCGCGGGTCCGGGGAAAAGCGCAGTTTCAACCCTCTCTCCTCCGGGATCTTTTTGAATAACAGCCTCTGCCCGGCACGCAAGCTTTTCAGGCGGCGGGGATGGGGCAAAACTTCCCGGGCCAAAAATTTTTTCCACTTGGCCGGCCCCACCTTTTCCAGAAACAGGCAGCGGCCTTTTTGAATCAGCTCGTCGGCCTTGACCCCGCTGGCACAATTTTCCGCACAGGCCCCGCAGAGCAGGCAGTTGCTTAACAGATGATAGATTTCTTTATCGGCCGGCAGGAGGTCGGAGAAATGACCGGAGAGGAGGGCCAATTTGCCCCGGGCCACCAGGGTTTCCTGGCCCGTCTCCAGATAAATCGGGCAGACGGAAAGACAGCTTCCGCATTTAATACACTTTAATACTTCTTCTTTCCATGACAAATTATCAGGTTGCTCAAAAAGGCCCATCTATTGCGTTGCCCTCACCCCTCGTCATTGCAGCGTACTCCAATGTACGCCTCATTCCTCGGAGTTTCAGGCGCCTTGTATCCGGATCTTTTTGAGCAACCTGAAATAAATGGGTATTTCTGCATCCTGTTATTTTACCCTGGTCCCGGGAAGGATTTCACCTTCGGGCACGATCAACTTTAACCCCTTTTCATCCCTGGCCGCCAGGAGCATGGCCTGGGATTCCACTCCCATGAGCTTGGTCGGCTACCAGATTGGCTACCACAACGATCTCTTTACCGGGGAGTTCTTCAGGGGAATAGTCCTGGCCGATCCCGGCCACCAGGGTCCTTTTCTCCCCCAGGTCCACCTCTAATTTTAGAAGTTTTTTGGATTTGGGGACCCTTTCGGCTGAAAGGACTTTGGCCACCCGCAAATCCCATTTTTGGAATTCTTCGAAGGATAAGGCCGGAAGAACAGTGGCAGCCGGTTCTTTCGGGCTTTGGGGCGCGGGCGTTGATTTGGCCTTTTCCGTTTCGATACGGGGGAACAGGGCCGGACCTTTTTGGATCTTGGTCCCGGAGACGTAACCTCCCCAGGCCATTTCCTCCGTCCATTGGGGGGCCTCTTCCTTTTCTCCCAGGCCTAATTGCCGTCTCATCAGGACCGACGTTTGGGGCATAAAAGGGAAAAGGAGCAGGGCGATCTGGCGCAAGGTTTCAGCCAGGGTATAGAGAACCGTCATCAGCCTCGGCTTGCTTTCTTCGTCTTTGGCTAAGACCCAGGGGGCCTGGCTGTCGATATATTTATTGACCTCATCCACCAATTCCCATAAGGCCATCAAGGCCTTATGAAAAGCGAGCTTTCGGGTCTCCTGCTGCATGATTTCCAAAACCAGCTTAGCCTTCTCCTTAAGGGCTTCTTCGGCCGGCCCGGACCCTCCCGGTTGGGGAACCGTCCCGCCGCAATATTTTTCAATCATGGTCAGACTGCGGCTGAAACAATTCCCCAGGTTGTTGGCCAGGTCGGCATTGATCCGCTGGATCAGGGCCTCTTCGCTGAAATGGGCATCCAGGCCAAAGACCATTTCCCGCAGGAAAAAATAGCGGACCCCATCGGTCCCGAAGCGATCGACCAAATTCTTCGGCCGGACTACATTGCCCAGGGTTTTGGAAATCTTGGCCTGGTCGATGTTCCAATAGCCATGGACATTTAAATGTTGATAGGGCGGGATGCCGGCGGCTTTGAGCATGGTCGGCCAGTATATCCCGTGGGGCTTTAAAATATCTTTGGCTATAATATGTTGGACCGAGGGCCAGAACTCGGAAAAAAGAGGGCCGTCCGGATAATCCAGACCGGAGAGATAATTGATCAGGGCATCGAACCAGACATAAGTCACATAATTGTCGTCAAAAGGCAGGGGGATCCCCCAGGTCAGCCGTGATTTGGGCCGGGAAATGCACAGGTCCTCCAGGGGTTCGCTCAAAAAAGACAGGACCTCATTCCGGTATCGTTCCGGCCGGATAAAATCAGGATGTTTTTTGATATGATCGATCAGCCAGTCCTGATAAGCGCTCATCCGGAAGAAATAATTGGCCTCTTTGACCAGTGTGGGCTTGGCCCGGTGGTCGGGACATAAGCCCTCCACCAGTTCCCGCTCGGTGTAGAACCGTTCGCACCCCAGGCAGTACTGACCTTCATATTCGCTGAAGTAAATATCCCCGCTCTCATAAACCTTGTTCAAAATATGGGTCACCACCCGGATATGATCTTCATCGGTGGTCCGGATAAAGCGGTCGGGGTGGATATTTAAGTCCGGCCAGGTCCGACGGAAAAACTGACTGATGCGGTCGGCATAGGCTTTCGGCTCCAACCCCACACTTTGGGCCGCCTGGACCACCTTTTCCCCATGCTCGTCGGTGCCGGTCTGGAAACGGGTGGCATATCCCAGGCATTGATAAAACCGATTCAAGGTGTCGGCGGCAATGGTGCTGTAGGCATGGCCGATGTGCGGCTCGGCATTGACGTAATAAATAGGGGTAGTCACATAGAATGTTTTTTCCGCCATCATTATCTTATTCCTTTTCCTTTTTGTCCTGTCCCGCCTCAGGGATTAATTCTCCCACCTTGAGGACCTTCTCCTCTCCCTCCTTGGTCTCAACCAGCAGGGTCCCTTCCATGACATTTTGTCTGAGGACTTTAACCGGCCCCAGGGTACTCATAACGGTCTTTCCGCACTTCGGGAAATCCTTTTTCAGCTTCAGGTAGGTATCATATTCATAGGTCAGGCAGCACATCAACCGGCCGCAAAGACCAGAAATTTTTATGGGGTTTAAAGGCAGATTCTGTTCCTTGGCCATCTTGACCGAGACGGTAGCAAAATCGGGCAGAAAAGTGGAGCAACACACCCCTCGGCCGCAGTGGCCTAAGCCTCCCAACATCTTGGCCTCATTTCGAACCCCGATCTGGCGCATTTCAATCCGGGTGTGGAAGCGATGGACCAGGTCCTTGACCAATTCCCGAAAATCGATCCGCCCGTCGGCGGTAAAGTAAAAGATAATTTTACTGCCGTCAAAAAAGCTTTCCACCTTCACCAGTTTCATGACCAGGTTTCTTTCGCGGATTCGCTCCAGACAAAAGGCAAAGGCCTCCTTTTCCTTTTCCCGGATTTTCCGGTCCTGCTCCAAATCGGCATCATTGGCCAGCCGGAATATCTTTTTGTATTCCTTTCCCTCTTCGATCCGGTCGACCTTTTGGGGCCCTCGTACCACCCTGCCAAGACCCATCCCTTCTTCGGTCTTGACGATAACCAGGTCTCCGGGTTTCAAGACGAAATGGCCGCAGTCAAAATCATAGATCGGGCCGGAACTTTGAAACCGTATCCCGACAATTTTTAAGCTTTCGATAGTCATATAGAATTATAAACCTCATAGCGATCAGGAATCTTTTTCAAATTTCAAATAATATTAACAAGTTTTTTCCTTTCTGTAAACCCCTCTAAGCTCAGGCCGGCCCTCTTTTACCTCCACCATGAAAGGTTATCCCCTAATTCAATCGTTATCTAAGAGTGAAGGGGGAAGAAAGGACCCATTGACAAAATAGGTTTAATCCTTATCTTCAAATTAAAGGTTTTTAGGTCGAGCCGATCATAATGCAGGGCCGCGAGCCGGGTGTACGTAAAGTATGCTCGGCTTTTATTTTAAGGAATCCCCAGGGGATCGATCCTGTTTGGGATTTATGGTCCGAAAAAAGGAGAGGCACGGCCTGGAAATAATACCAGGGCGTGACCCTTGGTTCAAAATATTGTCGTGGAGGAAAAAGTAATGGGAGAGAAATGGAAAGAAGTCAAAGAGACCTTGTGCTGCCCTTATTGCGGAGAAAGGATGAAAAAATGGGCGGTTCCCCAGGGTCCTTTTACCGAATGGGATAATGAGTTTATGTATATCTGTTTTAACGATGCCTGCCCTTATATGGTCCGGGGTTGGAAGACTATGGAAAAACAAGGCCTTAAAGGGATCTCCTATCGGTGCATGTATTATCCGGAAAAAGAAGTCTGTATGCCGGTCCCTATCATGTACCTGGGTGCCCTTAAAGAAAGTATCGTCGAGGACTAAAGACCGTAGAGGCAAAAGGAAAAGTTTATGATAAGGTAAAACATTAATTTGGGAGGAGGCCTTTCACTGTTATCGAATGTTGCCCTATGGATGCCAAGCCATTAAAAGAAGATAGCCTTGCTTCTAAACCGGTCCTGGTGACCGGGGCGACAGGATATGTTGGCGGAAGACTGGTTCCCAATCTCTTAAGAGCCGGCTATAAGGTTCGTGCCCTGGGACGCTCGGCCACTAAATTAAAAGGACGTCCCTGGGCAATCATCCCTCGGTCGAGTTGGCAACCGGGGATGTATTGGACCAAGAATCCTTAAATAAGGCCCTGGATGGATGCTGGGCCGCCTTCTATCTGGTCCACTCCATGAATGCCGACCCCAAAGGGTATATAAAAACCGACCGGCAGGCAGCCCAAAATATGGTTGACGCGGCTGCCAGGGCCGATTTAAATCGCATCATCTACCTGGGCGGACTGGGCGGCCGGGGTGATCAGGGACTCAGCCAACACCTGCTCTCCAGGCAGGAGGTGGCCCGAATTTTACAATCCGGCCCTGTGCCGACTACTTTTTTGCGGGCCGCCATGATTTTAGGTTCCGGCAGTGCCTCTTTTGAGATGCTCCGTTATCTTGGGGATCGGTTACCCATCATGCTCGCTCCCCGGTGGGTGAATACTCCGGTCCAACCTATAGCCATCCGAAACGTCTTGAATTATCTGCAAGGCTGTTTAGAGCATGATGAGGTTTTAGGGCAGACCTTTGATATTTGCGGCCCTGATGTGGTAACCTACCGGAAACTTTTTGAGCTCTATGCCGAAGAGGCCCACCTTCACAAACGGTTGATCATCCCTGTTCCGATTCTTTCCCCAAGATTTAGTTCTTATTGGATCCATATACTCACCCCAATCCCTTCTTCCATTGCCAGACCCCTGGCTGAAGGATTGAGCAATCCGGTTACTTGCCAAGACCAGAGGATTCGAGATTTCATCCCTCAAGAATTACTCGACTGCCGACAAACCATACGCTTGGCCCTGGACCGTGTTGAGCAGCAACGAATCGACACCTGCTGGATGGATGCCGGCGCTGCTTTTCCCCAGGAATGGTACTATTGCGGGGATACCCAATATGCCGGCGGGACTATTCTGGAGATGGGCTACCGCATCGGGATTAAGGCCCTTCCGGAAGAGGTCTGGAAACCCATAATACAAATCGGGGGCCCGACCGGTTGGTACTACGGTCACCTCCTTTGGAAAATCAGGGGGTGGTTGGACCGCCTGGTCGGGGGTGTCGGGTTCAGGGGAGGAAGGCGCCACCCGACTGAATTACTGCCCGGAGATGCCCTTGATTTTTGGCGGGTATTGGAAATCGAACCTTCGGTTCATTTAATGTTAGTCGCTGAAATGAAGCTGCCCGGCGAGGCCCTCCTGGAATTCAAGATCCGGTCTCTTCCGGACGGCAGTACCGAGCTTGAGCAGATCTCCCGCTTTTTACCCCGAGGGTTGGGTGGGATTCTCTATTGGTATGTCCTGTATCCTTTTCACCGTTTGCTTTACCCGAACCTTCTTAAGGCCATTGCCAGGGCCATAGGCAAACCGGTGACCAAGGGACCAGAGCGGATAACCTCTAAAAATTAAAGGTGTCAAATTGATGGTGAATCCTAAATAAAAACATTCTTTGGGGAACCATTGGAAACTAAAATTTTGTTGGGCATCAGCGCCTGTTTATTGGGGAAAAAGGTCCGGTATGACGGGAAGCATAAAGAAGACCGCTTTATTATCGACACGCTGGGGAAGTTGGTGGAATTTGTTCCCGTCTGTCCGGAATGGGAATGCGGTCTGGGTGTTCCCCGGGAGGTCATGCGTCTTATGGGCGATCCGGAAGACCCCCGGATGGTTACCATTCATACCAAGGTGGACCATACCGAGCGGATGAAAGAGTGGTCCCGCCGGCGTCTAACCGCTTTAAACCAATTGAGCCTGGGCGGTTTTATCTTTAAATCCAATTCCCCCAGTTGCGGACTTGCCGAGGTGGATGTTTATGATGAAAAGGGGATCCCGGCTAAAAAGGGAGTGGGCCTCTTTACCAGGGAATTTTTAACTCGATTCCCTCAATTGCCGGTAATTGATGAAATCGGGTTTCATGATAAACCGCTTAGAGAAAAGTTCATCGAACAGATGGTCGGGGTCAGCCAGTACTGAACCCTCAAGTCCTTAAACGCGACTAACCCTTTTCTAAATAAAAAAGGGATGGAAGCGATTTCAACTTATTTGCTTAAACCTTTGTATAATTCAAAGGCCTCCTTGGGACTGGCGTTATTATGGACCACGGCCCGTACGGCCTGGATCATGGCCACCGGGGAATCCGATTGAAAGATATTTCTGCCCATGTCCACGCCGGAGGCCCCTTCCTGAACCGCGCGATAGGCCATGGTCAAGGCATCTAATTCGGGGATCTTCTTACCGCCGGCCATGACGATCGGCACCGGACATGAGGCGGTAACCGTTTCGAAGCCCTTCTCAATGTAATAGGTTTTTATATATTGGGCGCCCAGTTCGGCGCAGATACGGGTGGCCAGTCTGAAATAACGGGCATCCCGAGCCATATCCTTGCCCACGGCGGTGACGGCCAGGGTGGGAATTCCGTACCGGGTTCCCTGGTCCACCATTTTGGTCATGTTTATGATGGATTGGCGCTCGTACTCCCCACCGATAAATACCTGGACCGCCATGGCGCAGACATTCAACCGGATGGCGTCTTCAATATCCACTGCAATTTCTTCGTTGCTAAGCTCCTTCAAGATGCTGGTTCCTCCCGACACCCGAAGGACAATGGATGGGGAAAGGGAAGGGGGTATAATACTTCGTAAAATTCCCCTGGTCAGCATTAAGGTGTCCGCATAGGGGGCGATGGGCAGGATATTGAGGTCAATCCGCTCAAGACCTGTGGTGGGTCCCTGGAAATAGCCATGATCCACGGCCAGCATCACTGTTCGACCTGATTTGGGATTGAAGATCCGGGCCAGCCGGTTTTTCATCCCCCAATCCAGGGAGTTGGATCCCTTAAGAAAAAATCCTTCGGTCTGCTGGGGAATGTCCGGGCAATATCTTTTCCCTTCTTTAAGGTCTTCCACATCAGGCATGGTAATTCTCCTTTTTTGACTTCCGATGATTGGAGCGTCCTCTTCGAATAGAACTCTTTGATAATATTTAGCAAGAATACCCTTGGGTTGAAATGAGTATAAGATAAGCCCCAGGTAGGGTCAAGGGGAAAAAAAAGAGTAAGCATTCACACTTGATAACATGGTCTGTGGATTCGAATGATAGAAGTTCTAAGGGTTTTCTCAGAGGAATTGAGCGAAGGGTGACCACCTGTCCAGAATCCAGGATACCGTTCCGGCCGGAAGGCGGATGAGCATGCGCTTTAGAAAAGTTAGAAATAAAGTCTCAGAGTGGTAATATAAGCGCCTAATTATCAACTTATCGCTGCGGCTCGATGATCACCTTGATGGATTCCTGGGCCTCGGCCACCATTTGGAACCCTTTGACCGTATCGGCCAGCCCAAGACGATGGGTGATCATCCTTTGAATATTCAACACACCGGCCTCAATCAATTGCATGGCCCGCCAGTGATCGGCCGGGCTGCCGGCATAAGAAGTGGTCAGGGTAATATCGTTTCGAAAAAACAGGTCGTTTACTGAAATGGGTATGGTCACCCCTTGATCGGTAGGGGCAAAGAAAAGGACCGTCCCGCCCCGTTCAACCAGGGACAAGGCCTGAAGCTGGGCTGTTTTAGCCCCGGTGCAAAGGATTACCAGGTCGGCCAGGCGGCCCTGGTTGATGTCCCGGACGACGGACAGGGGTTAAATCTCCGGCCTTGACGGCCTCATTGGCCCCCAGGTCCTTGGCAGCCTTTATCCGGTAATCACTTACATCGGTGGCAATGATTTTTCCGGCCCCCAGGGCCCGGGCCAACTCGATGTGGAGAAGACCGGCGATGCCGCTGCCCAAGACCAAAACCGTCTGGCCGGGAGAAATCCCGGCGATGCGCTGGGCCCTTAAGACACAGGCCAAGGGCTCGATAAAGGTGGCCGCCTCATAAGACATTTCGTCGGGTAACAGATAAACCCCCCGGTCCACGTTGATGGGCGGCAGGAGAACGAATTCGGCAAAGCCGCCGGGATAAAAATTGGTCGACCGCAGGGTGTCGCAAACCGTATGGTGGCCGCTTAAGCAGTAATGGCAGGTATTGCAGGGCACATGATGGGAGGCGGCTACCCGGTCCCCGACCTTATATTTTTTGACTCCGCTCGCCGACTCAACGATTTGTCCGGCGATCTCGTGACCCAGGACCAAGGGGGCCTTGTGGATCCGGTACCATTCCATGACATCGCTGCCGCAGATCCCGCTGGCCTCGATCCTGATCAGGACCTCATCAGGACCGACGGCCGGCTTGGGCATTTCTTCGATTCGTATATCCTTGTTGTTGTAATACCTGGCCACGCGCATGATCGTTATCCTTGTTACCATCTAATTTTTTCGCCCGATTATATGCTTTTTCATTTTCCGGGGCAAGAGAAACCCATATTCAGTTCCAAGCCCGTCACCCCGGCAAACCCCGGATCAGAAGCCTGCCCGGATTGATCCGGGTGGCTGGCGCCGGAGACCAGACTTCGTCTCGGGCCGGTATCAACGGGATAAACCGCAACGGAAATAGTTCCTTGATACCGGATTCCGGTTTTCGCCGAAAGAACGACTTTTTAAGAGGTTAGCCGGGGTCATTATCTCCCGTTAAGCCCGAAGAAGATTTCATCAGTTCTCGTATGAGAAAAAATTGATTATTATTTAAGGCCTTGCTATAATTCAACCACATTACCTAATATCCCTTCCAGGCTCTTTTTGGATCAAAAAGCGAAAAACCCAATTGAAAAATAAGGCGATCAAAGTAAAAATCAATTCAAGTTTTGCCATCGGTCATACGGAGGCCTTTGTCTCCAGGTTTAATAAAAAAGACGACATAATCATGGAGCTTGAACCCGGGACAACCGTTTATAACCTGCTGCTCAGGCTTCCTTCCATCGGGGCCCCGGAAAACTGGGCGGACCTTTTTCTCCATGTCTTTGTCAATCATAAGATGGCCGGTTTCGACCAGGTCCTCGAAGACAATGATGTCATCGATCTCCATATACCGCTTTCCGGGGGGTAGTGTGAACTCCCAACGGCTTTATCTGTAGGAAATAGGGGTTATAACCATATGAAAAGCAAAAAATTTGAGGAACCCAAATTACCCCGGTGGACGCTCATCCTTTTTTGTGTCCTTATGGTCATTGGTTCTGTCACTCAGATTGTTTCAGAATCGAAAGCCGAAACCGGGAGAACCTTTGAGAAGGCTACGGTAAGAGCTGACAAGGCCACGATATTCTCTCAAATGTCTACGGACAGCAAGGTGGTGACATCCCTGGCAAAGGGAGAAAGGGTGGTCATCAAATTCAAGATAGAAGGATCTGAGGGCGCCTGGTGTGCCGTCGCCAGACCGGATCAGACCGTGTTCTTGGGCTACGTACAATGCAAACATTTAGCGCCGGAGGAATCGCGGAAGGAGAGCTGGCAGCTTGTCGGCTCATCGGTCATCAAAACCGGTATCGAGACAACCAAGATTACGGTGGCGCGTAACGCCGTACTGGTCCCGGTAACACTTGCCTATAAAGGCAAAGAAGTTAACGTTCTGCTTTTGCTGGACACCGGCAGTTCACGAACGATGGTCAGCACTGAAATCGCCGGCCGACTCAACATGAACCTGACCGAAGCAAGAAAGGGGCGCGTTCAGGTGGTTGGGGGGGCGCTTATCGAGGCCCAGCAGGTTAGATTGGATTATATAACCGTCGGTCCTCATACCAGAAAAGATGTTGAAATTCTTGTTGTTGAGCATAACGGTCCTCCCGTAAAGCAGGCCGGACTCCTGGGTATGGATCTCTTGCGCGGGTTGAAATACAACCTGGATCTCGAAAAACAGATTATCCGGTGGGAGTAATCCCGATTAAACTGTTGATGGCCCGAAAGGAAATGAATGATTATGCCTAAGCGCTTAGAAATAATGCTCAAGCCCGAGGTCCGGGACCCCGAGGGGGAGACCCTGAAAAAAAAGGCCCGGGAATATCTGGGCCTTAAGGTGGAGGAGGTTCGGACCATCCAGGTCCTGACCTTCGATACCTCCCTGACCCAAGAGCAACTCGAGGCCGTCCGAAATGAAATTTTTAACAACCCGGTGACCCAGGTCTCCTCATTCCAGCCCCTGGCCCAGGGATTTGATTGGCTCATCTGGGTGGGCTTACTCCCCGGTGTCAAGGACAACGCCGGAAGCACGGCCGTCGAGGCCATTGAGGCCTTTTTGGAAATAAAGCTTCCTGCTGAAGAGGGGGTCTATACTTCCCGGCAATATCTGATCAAGGCCCCGCGGATTAAAAAAGAGGCCGTCGAGCGCATTGCCCGGGAACTTTTGGCCAATGATTTGATTCAACAATGGAAGGTTTTCCCCAAGTCCGCCTGGGACCCTCAAACGGGAATCGGCTGGTCCATCCCCAAGGTGGTCCTTGCATCATCAGCCCACGGTGACCGTCATCCCCATTGATTCCCTGGAGGAGTTTTCCCGGCTTAACCGGGAGCGGTCCTGGGCCTTGCCCATCAATGACATGCCCGTAATCCAGGCCTATTTTCAAAGACCGGAAGTCCTCGAAGCCAGAAAGCGGGTCGGGCTGGCCCTGCCTACCGATGTGGAATTGGAATTTATTTCCCAGGCCCGCAGCGACCACTGCAATCACAATACCTTCCGGGGTTTATTTAAATACCTGGACCTGGCGACCCAGGAGCAGGAAGAGATCGACAATCTTTTTAAGACCTGTATCGAAGCCCCGACCCTCAAGATACAGCGGGAGAAGGATTGGGTGGTCTCGGTCCTTTGGGATAATGCCGGCGTGGCCCGGTTTGATGAAGATCACTATTATTGCATCACCGCCGAGACCCACAACAGCCCTTCCAACATGGAACCTTACGGCGGGGCCCTGACCGGGATCGTCGGCGTCTACCGGGACCCCATGGGTACGGGTAAAGGCTCCCGATTATGCCTGGGAAGTTACGGCTTCTGCGTCGGGCCCAGGGATTATGCCGGTCCCCTTAAGCCCAAGCTCCATCCCCGAAGGCTTTTGGACGGGATCATCGAAGGGGTCAAGGACGGGGGAAATAAAAGCGGGATCCCCACCCCCTTCGGCCAGGTCTTTTTTCATCCCGGCTATATCGGCAAGTGCCTGGTCTTCGTGGCCGCCGTGGGGCTTATGCCGGCCCGGATAAAAGGTGAACCCACGGAATTAAAAAAGACCGAACCGGGAGACCTGATCATCATGTGCGGCGGCCGGGTGGGCAAAGACGGGATCCACGGGGTTACGGCCTCATCGGAGGTCTACAGCGAGAACACACCGGCCGGGCATGTGCAGATCGGCGACCCTTACACCCAGAAAAAGATGCACGACTTTCTCATCGAAGCCCGGGATGAAGGGATCATCGCCTATATCACGGATAACGGCGGCGGGGGACTTTCTTCCTCGGTGGGGGAATCGGCCCGTTTCAGCAACGGCTGCGAGGTCCACCTGGATCAGGTCCCCTTAAAGTATGAAGGGCTCGATCAATGGGAGATTTGGGTTTCCGAGTCCCAGGAACGGATGACCGTGGGACTGAAGCCAAAACACTGGGACCGCTTTCAGGTCCTGGCCCGCAAACATAATGTGGAAGCCACGCACATCGGAACCTACACCGATTCCGGGAAGGTCCACTTGCTTTATAAAGGACAGACCTGTGCCTACGTGGACCTGGATTTTTTAAAATCCGACTTCCCCCAGTGGACCTTTGATGCCGAATGGCAGCCCCCGGAGGCCCGGGGTCTGTTTGAGCCGGTGATCAAGGAACCGGAAGATTATCTCGGCCTTTTAAAGACCTTATTGGCCAGGCCTAACATCACCTCTAAAAATTGGATTGTCCGCCAATACGACCATGAAGTCCAGGGAGGAAGTGTTCTGAAACCTTTGGCCGGAAAATATCGGGACATTCCCGGCGATGCCGCGGTCATCCGGCCCCATCTGGCTTCTTTGCGAGGCCTGTCCTTCACCCAGGCCATCCAACCCACTTACGGGCGGATCGACACCTACGCCATGGTGGCCGCTACCATCGATGAGGCCGTCCGCAGGCTATTGGCCGTCGGCGGCGATCTGGAGCAGATCGGCGGAGTGGATAATTTTTGCTGGCCCAGCATCCAATACCACCCCCGGGAAAACCCCGACGGGAAATACAAGGCCGCTCAGTTGGTGCGGGCCAATTGGGCCTTAAAAGATTGCTGCCTGAGGCTGGACATCCCTCTGCTCTCCGGGAAAGACAGCATGTACGTGGACGGGTATATTGACGGCCCTTTTGGTGAGGCCCACCGGATCTCCGGCCTGCCCACCTTTCAATTTACGGCCACCAGCATTGTCCCCGATGTCCGCCATTGCTGCTCCCTGGATCTTAAAGTTCCCGGAGACCTGATTTATGTTTTGGGGGAAACCCGGGATGAATTGGGCGGTTCGGAATACTATGATCTATTGGGTTATGTGGGGCTTAATGTCCCGCGACTGACCTGGAAAAGGGAAAAGGCCCATTATCAATCCCTGCAAAAAGCCATTGAGCAGGGGCTGGTGGCCTCGTGCCATGGGATCTACCGGGGAGGCCTGGGAGTCCATTTGACTTTGGCGGCCTTGGCCGGCGATTTGGGAATAGAAGTGGATTTGGCCAAGGTCCCGGTCTCTTCTCCGCTTTCTTCGGACAGGGTCCTTTTTTCCGAATCCTGCGGCCGGGTGATCCTGACCGTGGACCCCCAAAAATCGGAAGAAATTTGAAAAGGCCATGGGGGGTTGTCTGATGCAATATGTCGGACGGGTGCGAAAAGATCCGACCTTTTATATCAAAGAGGGAAAGCGGACCTTGATAAAGACCCGCTTGAAAGGCTTAAGGGAGGCCTTTCATCAAACCTATGGAGGTCTGATATGATGAAGACCCCACGTGCCTTGGTTTTGACCGGATACGGCCTTAATTGCGATTTAGAAACCCAGTATGCCTTGACCCTGGCCGGCTTTGTTGCCGACCGGGTGCATATCAGTGAATTGATCAATCCGGAAGCAGGGCAGTCCTCCCAAGAGCTAAAAAATTATCATCTCCTGGTCATTGACGGGGGTTTTAGCTGGGGCGATGACCATGGGGCCGGGGTCCTTCTGGCCACCCGATTGAAAACCAAGTTAAAAACCGAACTGGAAGAATTTATTGCCGCCGGTAAACTGATTATCGGGATCTGCAACGGTTTCCAGGCCATGGTCAATCTGGGATTGCTGCCGGGTTTTCAAGGGCATTATGACCAACGGGAAGTGGCCTTGTTGGCCAATGACTGCGGAAATTTTCGAGACGACTGGGTAAAGATGAGGGGCAATCCCGGATCTCCCTGCATTTTTACCCAAGGGCATTGAATGGCTGGAATTGCCTGTCCGCCACGGAGAAGGAAAATTTTATGCGCCGGAAGGCACTTTGAATCAACTGCTTCAAAATAATCAGGTGGCCCTTTCCTATGCCCTGCCTTCCGGGGAGGCAGGCCGAAGGCCGGTTTCCCGATAATCCCAACGGATCATTGTTGGATATCGCCGGCATCTGCGACCCCACCGGCCGGATTTTCGGGCTCATGCCCCACCCCGAGGGCTCATCACCACTTCACCCAGCATCCCAACTGGACATTGCAGAAAGAACTCAAGAAAGCGGGAAGGAAAATCCATTGGAAAATGAAGAGGGGGCGGGGTTGAAAATTTTCCAGAATGCCTATGAGTATCTCGAAAAAACATTCTGATTAGAGAAGTCCCTTAGTCCGAATCCAGTTATTTATCCATACTCCTAATCGTTCTTATCCTCTGGCATCACAGGATCTATCAAAGGCAAATTCTTATCAAACCATGTTTATCACTTTCGAAGGCATAGAAGGCTCGGGCAAGACCACCCAGATCAAGCGGCTGCACAAGGTTCTTAAGGAACGGGCGATCCCCTGTCTGCTCACCCGGGAACCTGGAGCGACCAAAATCGGCCTGCAGATCCGGGCCATTTTGCTCGACCAGAAAAATAAAAAGATGGACCCCAGGGCCGAGTTGTTTCTTTATCTGGCCGACCGCTGCCAGCATTTATCCGAAAAAATCCAGCCGGCCTTAACCAAAGGCCAGTGGGTGATATCCGACCGTTTCTGGGATGCCACGGTGGTCTATCAAGGCATGGCCAGGGGTTTGGACCGGAAAATCCTGAATCAATTGCGCCCCTGGATTCTGGGTTCCCTTTGGCCGGACAAGACCTTTTTGTTGGACTTGCCCGGTCTCCATCGGCCTGGCCCGGGCCTGGGAGCGGATCAACGGCTCGGAAGAATCCAAAAAAGGAATCCCGTTTTGAAAAAGAGGCCTAACCTTTCATGAAAAAATCCGCCAGGGCTATCTGTCCTTGGCCCGCAAAGAACCGGAGCGGATTAAGGTGATCGATGCCACCCTTTCTCCGGATAAAATCCATCAGCAGATAGTTGAAGTTTTGTTTGATTAACAGAAAGAGGCCTTATTATATCGGCCTATCGGTCATTCGTTATAAAATGCCAAATATGGGAGTGGAGTTTTAGGTTTTTGAGGTATAAAAATATATTGACCTGATTACCGGCATCCGGTATAATTGGATTATCTATTCAGGGGTCCAAAATGGCCGTAAGAAACTTCAAAAACAAAGGGACTGAAGACATTAATTATGGAAAAACTACCAAAGAGGCTCTAAGGACATTACCAAAGAATTGCACAAAAAAGCTCAGATAAAACTTGCCCGTTTGGGTGCGGTAACGTCGATACGGGATCTGCAGGAAATACGTGGAAATCGATTTGAAAAATTGAAAATTAATCGCGCAGATCAATTCAGTATTCGAATTAATGACCAATATCGTATTTGTTTTAAATGGGAAGAAGAAAATGCAGTGGATGTTGAAATTATCGACTATCATTCATAACTCGAGGAGGCCAAAATGAATGAAAACCATTTTACTCCGGTACATCCCGGGGAAGTCATTCGGGATGAGTTGGAGGAATTAAACCTTACCCAATCCGCGTTGGCAAAACATATCGGGGTTCTGCCGAAAACAATAAATGAAATCTGCCGGGGGAAAGAGGTATCAGTGCAGAAATGGCCGTGAAACTCTCTAAGGCGTTGGGGGGCAGTCCCCAGTTTTGGTTGAATTTGCAAAGCAACTGGGAAATCAGCCAATTAAATAAAACCACCTTCGAGCATATTAACCGTGTCGCCGCGTGAAAGGTGATCGACATTCTACTGGTCCATCCCCTCCAATTTGAAGAATCGTTCAAAAATAAAACGGTGAAAAAGACGAAGGATGTTGAAATATGTCTGGCTTCCCTGAACGACCTTATTAAGACCAAAGAATTCAGCGGGAGAATGCAGGATTCCTGCGATATAAAAATGCTCAAAAAAATCAGCAAATATCTGGGTGCGGAAAAATGAAAAAAGGATTTTCGTATACCCTCGAAGAAGAGAAGATCCTCGAATATCTGAAGCTGTCCACGGAGGACAAATTAAAATGGTTGGAAGAAATCAATGCTTTCAACCGGATGGTCATGGATGACCGGGAAAATGAGATAAGGGAAAAGCTCCGGGCAGGCGAGATATAAACAAAGCTATTGAGCTATAGAACGCTTTTCTGGAGGGGAAGGATCTATCCGGGTCATCTTCCTCCGGTCCCCAACCGTTTCCAGAAAATCCCGAAAACACCGGTAAGGATGAGGGCCGTCCCCAGGACGGTCGACGAGGTGATGCGCTCTCCCAGCACCAGCCAGCCCAATAGAACGGCGATGACCGGGTTGATGTAGGCATAGGTCATGACCACGGAAAGGGGAAGGGTGCGTACGGCGATGACAAAGGCCGTGAAACTGATCAAAGACCCGGCAATGACCAAATAGATCCAGCCAAGCCAGGCCACGGCTGTGGGGTGGGGCCAGGGTTCACCGGAAAGTAAGGTAATGGCGATCAACCCAAGGCTCCCAAAAAATTGTTGATAGGCGGAGGTCACAATCGGTGTGGCCTTCGGCGGTCGGCGCTGCAGAAGAAGGGAGCCCCCAGACCAGGCCATGGCCGCCAGCAATAGGGCGGCGGTGGATGAGGCGTCAGCCCGAAGGCCCTGGTTCAGGACCGGAGTAACCAGAACGGCTAATCCGAAAAATCCGATAATCAAAGAAAGAACCAACAGAAGAGACGGCGGCCTGCGCCTCCAGGATGGATTCCATGATGACCGACCACATGGGGGTGGTGCCGACGACCAGCGCGGCATAGCCGGAGTTGGCATGGTGCTCGGCGTAGGCAACCAGGCCGTTTCCGCCGAGCCACAACAAAAGACCGGAAACGATCAGAACCCGCAATTCCGAGCCCGAAGGCCGCGACCACTGACCCAAACCCTTGGCCAGAACAAAGAGGATCGCCGAGGCACACAGGGTCCGGCTGGCCGCCATGGCGAAGGGCGGAAACCCGCTTCCCTCATGGACGGTCAAACGGATAAAAAGGTAGGTGCTGCCCCAGACCAGGTAGACCACGATCAGGTTCAGCATCCCCTTGGTGGAAAGGGAGGAAGACATGGGGCTAAGGTATAGACGAGTTGTCCGGGAAGGTCAATACCGGTCGCTTAGCGTTCGTCGTTCGTCGAAATCCCTTTTCATAGTTCGTTTTGCCCGCCGAGGACATGAGGGCTCAGTTCGAAAAAAAAGGATCATCTCCCGATTAGTTGGCGAAAGCCTGAAAGATTTTCAAAGAAAAGTAACGCAGGTCATGAAATCCGTAGGCTTTTCGTTTAATGACTTTGATTTTATTGTTCACTCCCTCCAGGACACTGGTGTGGAGAGGGTAATCACAGTGATTGAGGAGGCCATAGCTATACCGTTAAGGTGTTGACGAACTTGGTTACCGTCCGATTTTTAAGAGATCGGGCCAAAGCACACCACTGATCTAAGGCTTTGGTGGCCCAGGTTCGGGACTTATACGACCAGATGTGTTTTAACTGATCTTTGAGGATGTATACTGTGTTAATGACCTCGTTCAGTTTCAACAATTCGGTCAATTGGATCCTGTCCTTAGTCCGACGAACGGTATTTTTAAGCAACAGGTATTTGGCCCCTTTAAAAATCTCTTTTTGTTCTTTGGAGGCTTTTCGGTATTCACTGTTTCGGACTTTATCGATGACCCGGCTGAATTGGGCCACCACATGAAACAGGTCAAAGACAATCTTCACGTGGGGCACCTTTTCTTTGACGGCTTTAATGTAGGGGTCCCACATATCCATGGCGATGGCTTCCAATTGGTTTTTTTGACCTTTGGATAAAAGATTAAAGAATGTTTTTAGAGTTCGGGCTTTACGCTTTTGGCCGATCCAGACTACTCGGCCGGATTCATAATCCAGGATAACGGTCAAGTAGCGGTGTCCTTTTCGAATAGCGATTTCATCGACAGCCAGAAGACGAAGCCCATCGAAAGCGGGGAGTTCCGTATTCGATCTCCAGAAAATATTTATCGATGTTTTTAACGGTTTTCCAATCCAGGTCCAGATGATCGGCTACCTCCTTAACCGTCATGACTCGGCACAGACCATGGATATATAGGGCCAATCGTTTGGTGACCCGGAAATAGGGATGGAGAAGCTCCAGATCTTCGATAACAATCTGTCCACAAGCCAGGCAGAAGATTTTTCGAAAATGACAATGCAGATAGACTTGGGTCGAAGCCAGATTTAGATCCCGTACGCAGCGGTGTCCCCAACTGTGAACACGGTGGGCTTTCTGACCACACAAGTGACAGATGGGTTGAAATCGTTTGTCCGGGACAACCCTGAGCCAAGATTCGTGACCTTGGGGATAAACAAACTGGTCTGTAATTCGAATTCGACAAAAGGGGAAATAGGGTGTTATACTCATACTGGACATCGCAGGCCTCCTGGGATTTTGTTTTGTTTGGCAACAAACTTATATCCCAAAGAGATACCGGATGTCCATTTTCTTTTCTTATCATTAACTTAACCCTGTTTTCCGTCAACTATACATAACGCAATAAATAATTGCGTATTAATGAAAGAAGCATGATATATTGTATTGATGAAACCATTAACCATAGCCGATGCGGCTACCATTATTCTCGGATTGCAGGATGAAATTCGTCGCTCAGAAGAATCACGGTACGACCACCGTCTCCACGGGGTGTTGCTGGTGGCCCAAGGGATGAGCTGCCCGGAGGTCAGCCGTCTACTGGGAGACTCGCCGCGAACGGTGGAATACTGGGTACGCCGCTTTGAAGAAAGAGGTCTCGCTGGCTTGGTGGAAGGGGAGCGTTCCGGCCGTCCCCGGCGCCTGAACGATACGCAGTTGGAGGAAATCAAGTCAGTGCTGCGGCAACCGCCAGAATCTGTTGGGATTGCCAGTGGTCTTTGGGATGGCAAAGGGCTGGCCGCCTTCATTAAGGAGCGGTATGGAGTGACTTTAAAGGTTCGCCAGTGCCAATACATGTTTAAATCCTTTGGCTTTCGTCGGCGCAAACCACGCCCTCTGATTGCCCGGGCCGATCCTGAACTTCAGGCGGCATATAAAAAAACTCCGAGGGTACGTAGCCGATCCTGAAATTGATTTGTGGTCGATAGATGAAGTCCATTTTCAGCAATATGGATCCCGTTGTGTGATGTGGGTCCCTCCAGAGGAGAAGGACCCCGTATTGTTGCATCATCCCACTCGTAAGAGCGTGGGCTATTTCGGAGCTGTCCGTCTGCGGGACGGAAAACTGGCTTTCCAGAGAGAAGAGGAGAAGTTTAACGCCGTGACCTTTTATTGGTTTCTCAAACACCTCAGACAAACCAGTTCTCGAAGCGGGCGGCGTGTTGTTGTCATTGTGGACAATGCCAAATACCATCATGCCAAGCTCCACGCTGATTGGAGAAACCAACAAGCGCCTCAATTCACCTTGGATTTTCTACCTCCATACAGCCCCGATCTTAATCCAATTGAGCGGTTATGGAAATTAACTCGAAAGCTCTGCCTACACAACCGATACTTCCCGACCCTTAAGGATGTTATTGAGTCAGTAGAGTCCAAATTTAGTAAATGGAAATCCGGTAACGAAGTTGTTCGAAAATTATGCGCAATTACATAGTGCACTGTGTATATTTACCCATCTGCCTCTCATTATGAATAGGCTTTCCTTCTTAGAATTTATAAACTCTAATTTAGCGTTACAATTTTTGGCAACTTCTCTCGGGATGAAATTTAAAACGAATGGTAATTCTTTGTTTTGCACTTTAAAGCGATAGGATCTGAGGTTATAAATTTGACCTCCGTCATTATATCCGACCTCCTCCCCTTCTGAAGAATCAATATCAATTTTAAGTTTTGGTATCCGCAACCGAGTTAGCCATTGGGTGATTATTATAGCAACTAATGGAGGCCAGAATTCCCCCCCAAAATCCCAAAAATAATTCAAAAATGGTTTCATATCGTCTCAATTAATCAGGATAGGCCATTTCCTATTTGGCGTTTTGGAGACTTCATCCCCCATCAGAATACGAATCTTGTCAACCTTCTGCCATTCGTCCTCAAGGGAAAGAAGAGAGCCAATTTCAAAGTAGCCCGTAGCGATGTCGATGGCCTTGGAAATCTGGCACCAGTCATGAAGATAGCGAAGGACTTTCCAGTCGGTATCGCTGTTATCGACAATAAAAAGCTCACTGCCCGTTGGGCTGGTTCGATTCGGCATAAGCTTTTAGCCTATTAATAAGGAGGAAGTAGGGATAATAATCATTTTTATCTTGACGCCCCAAGAAATAAAACCCCCCATCTCTTTTTTTGAAAATGGGGTCTTGTCGGACTGCTTCATGGACCAGCCTTTCAGTTCGGAAACCGGTTTATCTTTTGGAAAACCGAACCCGGTTCTTGAGTTTATTGCCCTGCGAAAAAGAAATAATATTTTTATGTTGGAGTCGTCCCACAATAATCCCTGGGCCAATTCCTATCTGTTCTGCAAATCGTAAGATCCTATCCGGGCTGAAGTCGTTTCCGGTTATGAGATTTTTATAGGCTTCCCTGGGAATTAACATTTCCTGGGCAAAAAGATCGGCCTCCTTTTCCTTGGAGATCCTCTCGGTTTCTTGGCGACCATCTCCTTGGGCCTCATCAATATAGATTTCCTTTTTCCCATGAAGCAGAATATGACCGGCTTCATGAAAAAAGGTGAACCAGAGATGATCATCACTTTTACCACGCAAACTGAGCTGGATGAGGGCCTTCGAAGGTTTCAGCCAACGAGTGGCTCCATAAAGACGTGTACCCGGGAAGTTCCGGGATGAAGACCACGGCCACGCCGCTTCCCGCGCAAAGTTCCTTCATGGCCGGTTCGAACCCCTCGGGACCCTTTTGAGTCAAGGACCGAATTTGTTGTAAAGCTGACCGGAACGAACGCGGTTGAAAAGGCTGGCAATCAACCTTCTGTCCTTCGAGCTCCCCCATGCGCAACCAAGCGGCCACGGCAGCCGGATTCATTTGAAAGGCCGTTGAATTGCGGTAGGCCGCTTGAGGTTTTTCCCAAACCCCCTTCCATTCGGTGACACCGGCCACCCCAAAAAAATTTAAAAGGGTTTGTACCTTTTTAATCAGGCTATCTTCCTTTGATAACCAGCCCATTTTTATCATGGCCGCCAGAGGAAATCCCTTTAGCCAATTCGCCTGTTTTTTTAGGTAATTCTCTTCTCTAAGCCGGGCCAGTCTCTCTTGATAGTTACGCTCCAGGTTGCTCCAGAAAGAGGCTGGGACACCCAGCACCCTTTCCAATTGGAGGGCCGTTTCCGAGGTAATAGCGGCCTTCCCCATAATGATCTCATTAATGGTCTTTTTGGGGCGGCCTGTCCTTTCCGCCAACTCCGCCTGGCTCATACCGATCGTTTCCAGAGTTTCTTTCAGGGTCTCACCAGGGGGGACGGCATAGTCCGGTTGAAATGATTGGTCGGCATTCCTATTCATGGGTATCCTCAATTCCTAATATTTTGACTTTAGTGATTTTTTTCCAGTTTCGGCCACCATCCTCTTTCGAGGACAATCTTCATAATCAGGAAGAATGATCAGCCGGTATGGTTGCTTTACGTCGAGAGAAATCTGGCCCCTACGGTTTCCAGTTAATTCATGGGCTCGGGCTTGCGGGGGGGAGGTGCGTAGTATTTCAAGGTTATCGGCGGCCTGAATTTCAGACAGACGCTGGGTAA
>CAVYLJ010000035.1:0-64605 GCA_963769305.1 uncultured delta proteobacterium
GTCAAGATCGCCATGGACTTTCAGCGATATTGGATGCAGAATTTATTGGATTTGATCCAGGAGGGAAATATCGGACTGATGCAGGCCATTAAAAAATTCGATCCCTTTCGGGGGATCAAATTTTCTTATTACGCCTCTTTCTGGATCAAGGCCTACATCCTGAAGTTCATTATGGACAACTGGAAGTTGGTCAAGATAGGGACCACCCAGGCCCAACGAAAACTGTTCTATAACTTAAAGAAGGAAAAAGGCCGACTTATGGCCTTGGGTATCGACCCGGTCCCCAAACTCCTTTCGGAAAAATTTTCGGTCAGCGAAAAAGAAATAGTGGAAATGGACCAACGCCTGGGGGAATGGGAACTCTCCCTGGATGCCCCGATCGGCGAAAATTCTTCGGAGGATCACAAGGCTTTTTTGCCGGACAAAGAGGCCTCTCCGGAAACAGGCCTTAAGCGAACGGGAATTAAAAGAGGTTTTGAATACCAAGCTTCAAGAATTCCGCCAAGGGCTGAGTGAGCGGGAATTAGTCATTTTTGAAAAAAGGATCCTGGCCGAAGACCCCCTGACTTTACAGGATTTGGGGGAACGATTCGGGGTTTCCCGGGAAAGGATCCGGCAATTGGAAGAAAAACTATTAAAAAAGGTAAAGGCCTATCTGGAGAAAGAACTGCCGGATTTAAAACCCGACTATTTATATGAAACCCCCTGACCATGAGAAAAAAAATCCCTACACCTTCGCTCTCCTGCTGGTTGTAGTTTTTACCATAGCCGGTTGTCAAACCCAGCGGGCTCAAACCCTCCCCCCGAAACCGGTGTCCCTGCCGATGCCGAAAAGTCACTCCAAGACTTTGGACCGACAAGCAGAGGCCTATTACCATTTTATCATGGGGAACCTCTACGGTCAGGAGGACGACGACCCCAAGGCCATTGAGGAACTCCGGAAGACCATGGCCTTGGTGCCCGATTCCCCGTTTTTGGAATTTTCTTTGGGGCGTCTTTTTTTCAAGGCCTCCAACCTGACCGAAGCCCGGCAACACACCCAAAAGGCCATCGACCTGGACCCGAAATATCAGGAGGCCTATTCCCTTTTAGCCGAAATCTATATCACCCAACAAAATTGGGAAGAAGCCATCAAGACCTATCAGTCTTTGGCCGCTCTCAATCCCCAGGATGAAGAGGTCTTCTTTAATTTAGGCATCCTTTTCCTGCAAACCCAAAAGATACCCCAGGCCTTGGAATCCTTTCATCAATTGATAAAAATCAATCCCAAATCCGAAAAAGGCCATTTCTTCCTGGGCAAGATCTATTTGGATCAGAAACAATTCGACCGAGCCAGAATTTTTTTTCAGGAAACCATTAAAATCAACCCCTATAATTTAAACGCCTATATGGGTCTGGGCCAGGTCTATGAGCTGACCGATCAACCCAAACAAGCCTTGGAGATGTATCAGAAAATCCTCCAGGTGAACCCGAAAAGTCTGGAGGCCCAGGAAAGAGCCGGAGATCAACTGCTTAAATTGGGCAAAGTAGAACAGGGTCGTGAGCTGCTGGAATCCTTAAAGAAAAATTCCAAGCAGGATTTTGAGACCCGATTTCGAATCGCCATCATCTACCTGGAAAACAAGCAATTCACCCAGGCCTTGGAAGAATTGAATCGACTGTCGGCAGAAAAGCCCGATAACGACAAGATTAAATATTTTCTGGCCATCACCCTGGTGGAACAAAAAACCTTTGAGAAGGCCCAGGAAATCCTCAGGTCCATTTCCAATCAATCGGACTATTATCCCCAGTCCCTCATCCTGGAAGCCTATATCCTGGAAAAAGAAAAAAAGTTTTCGGAGGCGATTGAACTCCTTCAAAAGGCCTTGGTGATCGTCCCCAAGAAGATCGAGATTTACCTGACCCTTTCCTCTCTCTATGAGAGGGTCAACGACCTTCCCGCCGCCAAAAAAGTGCTCGAGGAAGGCCTTGAGGTCGATCCCGATCAGGCCGAACTTTATTTCCGTCTGGGAGTCATTTTGGAGAAAATGGGCCAAAAGCGGGAAAGCATCCAGGTTCTGAAAACAGCCATAAAAAAAGATCCCTTTCATGTCATGGCCTTGAATTATTTAGGCTACACCTACGCCGACCGCGGGATTCATCTCGATGAAGCCGAAGATTTAATCAAAAGGGCCTTGAAGTTCCGTCCCAACGACGGTTATATCATCGACAGTTTGGGATGGGTCTATTTTAAAAAGAAACGGTACGACGAGGCCCTGGTCGAGATGGAAAAGGCCTGGAAGCTGGCCCCCAACGACCCGGTCGTCGGAGAACATCTCGGAGAGGTCTATCTTAAAAAAGGCCTGTGGGATAAGGCCATAAAAATATTGCGCCGGGTCTTGGAGGTCAATCCTTCCGTCAAAGAAAAAGAGACCGTCTTAAAGAAAATCAAAGAAGCCCAGCAAAAGCTGGAAGAAGAAAAGGGAGGGATGGAAAATTCGACTTTCTATTAGAACCCCGGGGATCAAGGTCCAAGGTTCGAGGTTCGAGGTTCAAGGAAAAACCTTTTACCTTTTACCTTTTACCTTTTACCTTTTTGGGCTGCTTGCCCTCAGCCTCTTATTCTTCTTTCCTCTGACAACCCTTGCATCGCTTCAAGGACAGACCCCTCCTATGGAAACCGCCTTACCGGGAAGAGGGGATTCAAGGGGGCAAACCCTGCTCGATCGTTTGGCCGCCATCGAGGAGCCCGTCTCGCGGGAGGGCGCGGGTCTTTTGATCGCCGTGGCCCCCGACGAGAGGTACCGGCTGCAATTCCGTCTGATCGCCCGGAGTCCGGAGGCCTTCCGCCTGGAAATATTTGACCCCTTCGGACGGCCCATGCTCTATGTCGTTTCTTATTTGGGAGAAACCCGCATCTTTTCCCTGGCTGAAAAAAAAGAGATCCCCCTCCCCAGATCCTTTTCCGGGCCTTTGGCCCCCTTTTCTCAGATGCCTTTAACCGAAATTTCCAAAATTTTTTGGGGCCGGGTGCCCATCTTCCCCTATGATTCCTTTCAAATCCAACCGGCGGCCGAGGAAGGAAACGAAACGGTCAAGATCTTACTCAAAGGCCCTGTCCAACAAGAGCTTTGGATAACTCCCAATCCATTTTCGCTCAATAAGACTCGAATCATAAGCCCTTCGAAGGAAGGGGAAATCGAGATAACCTTTTCCGATTTTTCCGAGGTGGCCGGAAATCGAATCCCCTTACGATGTGAAATCAAAGATGGGACCGGAGAGAAAACCTTGACCATCCGCTACGAAACGCTGGTCCCTCGCCCGGATATCCCCGATGAGGTTTTTCAACTCCCCGACCTGTCCAAGACAAAACCCTGACTCCAAGGATATGGGACGATTTCAATCTTCTCCCCCCTCCCTCACCCTCCCCTTCGGAGGGGGGGAGGGAAGGGGCGGGGGTGGACAAAGGTTATTTTCGTATTAAGCCGTTATGCCCTTGGGGGCACCACGAAACATGAAAATGGGTTTCTCCGAACTCCGAACTCTTAACTCCGAACGGTATTTTCGCACTAAGATCACAGATTATCCCGGATGACCTTAATCAGCTTCTGGATCTCTTCATTGGTGAGTTTGCCGTCTTTCCGAAAGATCAATTTCCCTTTTTTGTCAAAGGCCAGGACATTACTGCTGTCATCGGCGATCTTCCAGGCATGGACCAGCACTTTCTTGTAATCCCGCACATAAATGGTTTTGGGATATTTCTTCTGCTTTTCTTCCAGGGCGGAATTGATGGCAAAATTGGGCAACCAGGTGGCGGCCATGTTGATGATTCCGTAGGATTGAAATTTATCGGTCGGGAACTTTTCTTTGTCCAGGGCTTCGCTGGCCGCATTGTTGGTATCTTTTTCATCCGGATCGACATAGAAGATGACAAAAACTTTTCCCTGTAACTCTTCGCTGCTCCAGGGTTTTCCATCCAGCCGTCCCCCCAGTTTTTCCTTTAATTCCACTTTGGGAGGAACTTCCCCGATTTCCATGGCCAGGGCTACCTGGTTAATTAGAAAAACAGCCGCCACCAGGATCAAAATCTTTAACAGATATTTCATTGCAGACCTCCTTGTTTTTAAGCGTTATTTTCCTTCTACCCCCAAAATCTAACCCATGATCAGAAGGCCATTAAGCTGCCTTTAATCGCTCAACTTTAAGTTCCTTACGTTTTCGTTCGGCTTTCCAGAGATCATACTCCATCTGTTGGGTCAGCCAACTCTGAGGGGTGGTATCGAAGGCAATCGAGAGTCGGATGGCCATCTCTGGCGATAGGCCTGTATGGCCGTTCAAGAGTTCCGACAATGCCTTTCTGCTGACGCCAAGGGCTCTGGCCGCCTCGGAAACCGATATACCGAGCGGTTTGAGGCAGAGTTGGCGGATAATCTCGCCGGGATGAGGTGGATTATACATCATAATTTGAACTCCTTTTTATGCAGCTTGAGTCCTGGAAGATTCATGTCCCTCGGTTCTGTTGCAACATTCAACCGAGCCAGAATGAACCTCAACCGTTCGGCATGCTTTGGTTGTATTCCGGCCTTGTTGCCTGCTTCGAAAAAATTTTTAAACCTTTATGCCCGAAGCTGATAATCATGGGTCATTATAGACTGTAACCCGATAAGGGCAATCCAAAACTGGTAAATTTTTAAACAGGTGGGCTTCAGCCACCATTTATGGTAGTTTATAATTAACCTAAACACAATCTATGAATAATTTTGACCCATGCGTTTCCTTATCGCCCCTCATCTGGCATTTTTGGTCCAATGGCTGCGAGCCCTCGGCGTTGACGTGCAACTCTGGGACAAGCGGAAACCCTTTCTTTCCGAAGGAGAGGCCGTTGTTCAGTGGGCCCCCTATCCCCTGCCCGTCGAAGGGACCGAAGCCCAAATCATCACTCTCTCCTCTTCCACCCGTGAAGCCCTTTTAAAAGAATTTTTTCAAGTCACCGGTATCCGGCCGACTCCTTCACAGATGTTTAAACGTTGCCTTCGTTGTAACAGCCTGCTTATTCCCTTGTACCCGGAGGAGGCCAAAAAAAAATGGCCTGAGCTGCCGGATTATGTCTATCAAACCCAGAAACGTTTTAACTGGTGTGATCGCTGCGGACAGCTTTTCTGGGCCGGCACCCATGTCCGGAATATGATCCGGACTTTGGAGGATTGGGGGGTAATCACCAAGCGGTCATGATTAATAAAAAAACCCCGGAGGATTGCCCTCCAGAGATAAAGTCGCCACTTCGCGTAGCGGTCATCACCAGCAAGACCCATTCCTAATGAGTCGTTTCTTTTTGACCCATTTCTTTCTTTATTTCCCGGAAGAGGTCCTTAGCCTCCTTATAAACCTGTGAAGATTCAATTCCCGGAATTTTGGGCAAAGAAGATAACAGGCTTTCCAGAACCTGGAGGCTTTCCTCTGGATGGCCGGCCATCCTGTAAAGAAGGGCCAGACCAAAATAAGTGTGGGGATAACCGGCATTCAACTTCAAAGACTTTTTAAAATTTTCTTCGGCCTTGGCAAAATTACCCTTCTCCATCATCAAGTTGGCATAATTGTTCAGAACCATAGCATCATCCGGATTGATCTCAATGCCTTTTTCATAATAAAACTCGGCTACGTCCAGGTTGCCTTCGTTCCGTGCATAGATATTCCCCAGCATGATATAGGACCAGGAGTCTTTGGGATCTATCTGCAGGCATTCGTTCAGGTGTTTCTTGGCCTTGTCTAAATTCCCCAACTCCAGGTATGTCTTGGCCAGATTTCTCCGGGCGTCCACGTGCTCGGGTATGATGGTCAAGACCTCCTGGAACAATTTCAGGGCCTTCAAAAGTCTCCCCTCCTGCCCTTCCTTGACCGCCTTCTTCAATTTGGCCAGGGCTTCGTTGATCTTCTCCGGGGTGGCGTCTTTGAATTTAATCCGAACCATCCCTTCCCGAACGGATACCTCCATGGATTCAGCGATGAAGCCGTAGGTCTTTTTGATCAAGGCAATAACTTCTTCTTCGGAACCGGCTGTTGGATCAAGCCGTTTTCCGGGGTCGATAACAATGTCTTTTAAGGGTATCAAAATTTCCATGCGATTAAATTCTCATTTCATTCAGGCTTTAATTCTATGTCGTTTGCCCCAGTTCTTTTTCTGTTCCAAGTGGGGATTCCGGGATAATTTCTGAAGGAGAAAGGATCGGGTTGGTCCTGTCCCCTATCCCCATTAAGAGATGCTTGACGCTGATATCTTCATCGATTTCATCCCAATGGAGGCCCGTGCCCCCGCCGCTGATTTCATAAGCCTCCCGCTGCTTTGGTGTGGCATTTAAAAGTCTGGGGAAAAAAGCCAAAGGAACACTTAATTTTCGACCGTCTGCCAACTCCACCCACAGGCTGTCTGAATCAAAATAAACCTTTCGAGCTAAGGGCCTAAGTGCTGAAGGATTCATCCCAACGCCTCCTTATAATTCTTCATAAAACCGGCGAGTTCCTAATTCTGGTGGAGACATCCCATAACTTTCTTCCAGACTGACTTGTGGAAAAATCCAAAATTTAGCCACCGCTTCACCTCTTCGTACATGAATATGGAGAGGCTCGGGCGGCTCCCCTTCATTGGAGAAGAAGAAAAAGCGGTATCCTCGATATCTCAGAATAACCGGCATGGCATTTATTATACCTCTAAATGAATTTTATTTCTACAAAGCAACAACCTCCCGAATATATTCTTAACCCTTACCTGTCAGTAAGGTTATTCCCCTTTATTTCACAGTGTAGGCGGCGCAGTTCGAGATAACCCCGGTAGCCCTCTTCTGCTTCATCCTCGGATTTCTTGCTGACCTTGGCGACAATGGCCGGGGTAAGATCGGGGGAGTGAAATAGGTTGTAGATGTTGGTCAGTCCGAGCCAGAGACGAAGCATAAGGGCACGGCGGTGTTCGTGATAACGCTCGCCGATTTCTGCCAGCTTTGGATTGGCCGTCTGCCACAATCCATCGGGGAAGGGGAAGGTTTCGAAACAATTGGAAGGCGAATATCGAAGGTCCTGTTTCAACGCACCACCGGGTTTCGGTAGTGGCCGGGGAATCGGGTTTGACGGTCTCAATCTTGCGCTGAAAGATCCGCCAGTAGTCCTGGGCATCGGCCCAGGCCCGGACGATCTCGTCCTTAACCTTGACGCAGCCATTGAAACTAAAGTCGGCCGGGCGTTGTCCGGGGGCGTCTTCGAGTCGATCAAGGATGTCCGGAGAAAGTATAGCCCCTTCTATGCGGATACTGGGGTAGTTCATCCTTGGTCGTCCTGTTTCTGAGCGGAGGCCAGCCTATTCCGGCCCTTCCGGGTGATCCTGTATTTTTGTAAACGGCTGTTGGGCTTGTCCGGGATGGTGTATTCAATCAAGCCGACATGGAGCATTTTACCTACCAAGTCATTCAAATATCGGGAGGGTTTGGATTTACCAAGTCTCAACGCCAAGTCTTTCTTACCAAGGATGGCCGATCCTAAAGCATCCAGAATCGAACGTGTAAATTCCGACTCTACCCCTGACTCTGGCCCTGACTCGGGCCTCGACTCTAACCCTGACCCGGACCTCGACCAATTTTCTTGACAACACCTTTAATTTATGACCAAAATTTTTAAAAATCAATCATTGATACTTCTATTTGGAAGAATCTATTTACGGATAACAGCGCCCGGTTATTAGAAGCACGACAAGAAGAGGATAATATGGTAGGCGTCCTTTTGGTGGGACCCCGATCCTACCATTTGTCCCGTCCCGTAAAAAAAATACTTGATTTTTTTTATTCCAATTTCCTCTTTCGCATTGAGAAAAAAATTTTGCTGATAAAATTTAATCTGGTTCTTCAAGATGGTGGTTTATGGTTGATCATCTAACACGTACAAAAAGAAGCTGGAATATGAGCAGGATCAGGTCTGCGAATACCAAGCCGAAAAAGGTCGTACGGTCCCTCCTGCATGCCATGGGCTTCCGTTATAGATTGCACCGGAAGGATCTGCCAGGAAAACCGGATATCGTGCTTCCAAAGTACAATACTGTGATCTTTGTACATGGATGTTTCTGGCACCGTCATCCGGGTTGTAAGAATGCCACCACTCCTCAAACTAACGCTGGATTCTGGGAAAAAAAATTTTCGGAGAATGTGGCACGTGATAGACATAAAAAATTCGATCTGGAGGGCCTCGGGTGGAATGTCGTTACCGTATGGGAATGTGAGACTGAAAAGTCGCCTGAGGAGCTTGCCGCAAATCCCCTTATCCACCGCGTCTGTTTTCCTCGAACATGTCCACGGGCATTGGGTGGCTCAGACGCCATACCATTTTGATGGGCCTTTCACTTTCAAAACTGACACGTTCGGCAGGGCCAAGGTAGGTGAATGGCACGGTCAGGGAGTTCCGCCTTTTCTGATCGCGGGCAAATATCAGGATTGTATAGCCGCGCTCTTTATGGCAGACAAGGTTCTGTCCGGTCTCTGAATCCTGGACCGTGTTGGATTGTGATTCCCAGTGCAGGAGTTCTCTGCTGATGGGGTAGTCGGCATACATGGTGCTTGGCGAGAACTCCCGTTCAGTCTTCTGATAGGTGACCAGAAGGGCGTACGCTTTTATTGGCGGGAAGTGAATCACTCCAACCCCTCTTTGTCCTGCCGTTTCAAATGTCGCCTGATGCAGGCCAGCCTGGATTTCTTTGATGCCGTAATTTGCGTGGAGTTCAAATGGACACAAAAATGGAAGTTCCACCGGCTGCCCACTCACGGTTGTCTCTGATTCAGCCCATTCAAGTATCTCGTTCAGGTCACTAAGGATAGACAGATTACGTGCGAAGCGTCCGAAAGACTCTTGAAGGTTGGTCATGCCGAGTGCCTTACCGGCGTCTCCCCAAAGACGATAATGAATGAATATGGCGGAGTCGCCCGCTGTCACTAGGGCATTGGATACATCCCCCAGAATCAGTTTCTCTATGATCCGGCGAAAAATCCTGATTTCCTTTGGCCCGGAGATGGACACCGCCCGCACCAAGGCATGTCTGAGGCGTGTCAGGTCAGGGTCAATCGGGGTCGAGGCCAGCCGGGCCTTTACCTTCCAGCCCGTCCAGGTTTCCCGTGCAAGTAGAACCTCAGGTTCGTAGTCGTGGTAGGTTACGAAGTTCCTGAAGGTCAGTGGCAGACCGCCCGTGTCAGTTGCAAAACTCTGTAACCTGTCAGGCACCTGTACGGCCAGATTGCGTAGATTTTCCCTGATATTTCCAAGTACGTATTGACGAGATAGCCGGTCTAACTGGATAGAACACCCTGCAGGCAAATGAGGAAAATCAAGCTCAACTTCCCTGTCAATGGCGTAGCGGTGTTTTGGTAAAAGAGCTTTCAACTTGCTGTCAATGCGATATCGGTGATGAGCCTGGCCCACGAAATCGAGCACCGTGAGACAGTCTTTCCCTGGCGAATGGCGTAGACCACGCCCCAGCTGCTGGAGAAATACGGTAAGACTCTCCGTGGGCCGCAAAAAGAGCACGGTGTTCAACTCAGGCACATCGACCCCTTCGCTCAGCTTGTCCACAGTGAAAAGAAAGATAAGTCGTCCGGCCCGAAAATCCTCGAGTAGCGCGCTGCAACGGGTATCATCAACTCCGGACACAAAAGCTGCCGAAGGGATGCCTCTTCGGGTGAACATCTCAGCCATAAAGGCGGCATGGTTGATGGTCACGCAAAAGCCGATTCCTTTGACTGACTGCAGGTACTCCGGCTCGTAGCGTTCCAACGCCCGAGTGATCGCATCTACCCGTTGTCGGGCAAGTATATGGGTGCCTGTGTAGACCTTTTCCAGTTCTGCCGCATCGTACTTGCCATTCCTCCAGAACCGGTCCTGATCGAGGGCTACGGGATCGGCAACACCGAAGTAATGGAAAGGACAAAGCATCTTTTCCTCAAGGGCATCTGGCAGACGAATCTCGGCAGCAAAACGATTACCAAAATCTGAAGCCACATTATCACCGTCCATTCGTTCAGGAGTAGCTGTCAGACCGAGGAGAACCGTTGGTGCGAAGTGATCGAATATCGGGCGGTAGCTGTCGGCGGTGCCATGATGCACTTCATCGACTATGATATAGTCATAGAACTGTCTGCCAACCCGCTCCCACAATCGGCGGCTTGTCAGCATCCCAACTGAACAAAAAAGGTGCTCCAACCGGTCCGCCTCGTGTGAGCCAACCAGCAACTCCCCGAAGTTATGGTTTCGCAGAATGTTTCTGAAGGTCGCCAATGCCTGATGCAGTATCTCCTGACGGTGGGCAACAAAAAGCAGCCTGGCTTGTCTTTTTTGCGCGTCAAAGAACCGCTGGAAATCGAAGGCGGCTATTACCGTTTTACCTGTACCTGTTGCCGCAATAACGAGATTTCGAAAGCGGTTATGGGCTACCCGTTCACGCTCCAGCGCTTCCAGTATACGCACCTGAAAGGGATGGGGCGTGATGTCGAAGAATACATCCGACGTTATTGTCTGTGAGTTACGGGCGCGAGAGATAGCAGACCGTAAACGTTGCGGTTCTTCGGGATCGAAAGGGATGAATTCACGACTGTTCCAGTAGGTCTCGAATTCTGCCGTAAATTTTTCAAGTATGTGCCCCATATCCTGGGCTGTCACCTTAAGGTTCCACTCCAGTCCGCTGGTAATCGCCGCATGAGACATGTTTGCCGAACCGATATAGGCCGTCGAAAATCCGGATAATCTTCCGAATTGATAGGCTTTTGCATGGAGGCGCGTCCGCTCCGTGTCGTACGATACCCGTACCCGGACATTGGGCAATCTGGCAAGCCACTCGATAGCCGGGGCGTCTGAAGCCCCCATGTAAGATGTAGTGACGATCCGAACAGGAACTTCCCGGATATTGAGATCTTCAAAGGCAGACATCAGGAGACGCAGGCCGGACCACTTTATGAAGGAGACCAGGATATCTACGGAATCGGCAGAACGCATCTCCTCCTGCAACTCATGGACAAGCTGCGGCTCTTGAGGAGAACCGGTGAAGAGAGTGCTTACCGTTACCGGAGGTCTGGGGCCTTGGCACTCCCTGTATGCCATAGCTTGGAGGAGTGATCTCAAGAAGAACCTGCTTTTGCGTTTGGATGAGACGCCTCCTTACAAGATGATTCCCCTCGGTCTCCCGGGAGATAATCTCAATTAGCCGGTTACAGAGGGCAAGTCTCCGAAGAGAATCTGATTCCTCCCGCATTGTCTGTTCTACGATTCTGGCCAGGAAAGCGGCATAACGGGATGGCTGTTCTTCAGCATCGAGTTTACCCAAAACTGCACGCAACTCCGGATGTCGTGAGAGCACCTCGCGTAGTTCTTCGTCCAGAAGAGCGTCATATATACCGTAAGGAAGTTCGGGATTCACGTGACTGTCCTTTCCGGAGATCGTCGGCCACAGGCTCCTTTTGCACCTCCGGCACCTTGGGGCAGAGAAAGGTCATTAAGAATTTTCTCCAAGGTGCCCCCCCCGTTTGCTTGTGACGACATAAGACCCGGTATATTTTCCATTACAAATACCGGAGGTCGATGTGTAGCCAGAATCCGCAGATACTCACGATAGAGATAGTGGCGGGGATCGTTCTCATATTTTCCCCGATCCTGACCACACATTCTTACGCGACCGATGATGGAATATGCTTGACACGGAGGTCCGCCGATGAGAACCCAGATTTTCTCCCCGTTCAGTGCCGTTCTAATCCGCTTATCTATTTCTTCTTCATGTTCCTCTGCGAGTTCGAACCTCCAGGCCTCCCCCTGAGCCGCCTCGGCCTGGCGTTCATATTTGGAGAATAACTCCTCTCTTGTTACACCTTCACCACGAATATAGCGGTAATAATCCTCAGGTGCCTTTCCATCAGAGAACTGCCTGAAGAAGCTTCTCAGTTCCAACGTCTTGTGGGCAAAGTAATCTTTTTCTACCGAGAGACAGGATCCGGAAGACGGGACGTCCCTTATCATCTCTCAGGGATGAAAAACCTTCTCCGAGACCTCCAGGCCCGGCAAACAGATCAATAACGGGTATAGTCATCTGCTTGATGTTATCCGTTTTAACATAGAATCAACTGTGCGTTCATATTCGATATATTTTGCCAGGCATAGTCCCGGACCTGCTTCTTTTCAACCTGATGCCGATAAAGCGAATAGGCCTTGGAAGCTCCGCCACGCTACCCACAATCTCAAACGAAGGGTTGAATTGCAGGAGCGGTTCAGGCCATAGCTTTCCTCTACCCAACTCCTCTTCGACCCTCTCTCGAATTTTGGAGTCGGCAATATTGAGGAAACTGCAAATGTAGGTTTTGTAGTCTTCGACAATTCGGGAGTGGGTTTGGAAAACATTCATGACCGAATCCTTACCACATTGGGAATGGGAAATTTTTGTAGATCTGAAAAAACTTCATTTTCATCTCCGAGTCTTTTCAGGTTCATCCTCCCCGGATTACGGTTATAGGGAAAAGGAAAGATAAATTAAACAGATAGCCTGTGAATAGCATACCTTTTTTGACATGTCAAATGAAGAAAAAATTGAACCTGAAGTCAAAACTGTATTCAACTCCAGTTGGTCAAAGCCACCATGCGAGCCGGGGTGGAAATCTTGATGGCCGAGGTTGGTATAAGGTTTGATGAGCCGTCCCTTTCTCTTATTCCTCCCAGTCAGGATACTGCTCCGGGCTCTCACCCTTGGTTTCAACAATCCGAGGATTTTTAGGAAGGGGTTGGTCTTGCCGGACTGACTCCAGCTTTACTTGAAAAAGCCACTCATCGCCATAATCGAAGAGATAGAGGAAGGTCTGCCCCGTGACCAAACCCAAGTCTCCAATTTTTACTTGGTTGACGTGCGGACCTTCATTATCAGAAGGAGAGGTGAATTTTTCGTCCGACCAGGGGATGCCGTCCATAAAAAAGGAGTAAAGATGATCGTCATCAAATTGAAAAGCATGTTGAATAACGTTGTGAAGATCAAGGAGCGTATGGTTTGAAGAAAGCTCGATCTTCCTCCAAACGCCGGGTGAAAGGGCTATCCGGAAAAGGTAGACCCCCTTAACCGGTTTGGCCATCTCCCGGGGCAAGGTACTGGAAAGCTCCCCTTCCGCAAACAAGGAGATAAAAGGAAGGAAAAAGGGTTCGCCGGCTTGATCTTTCCGGACTATTCTCAGTTTCCTGATTTTTTCAGGGCCATGGAACATCAGATCGTTTTCCGGCAAAGATTGACCTGGAAGAACTTTTCGTTCTCCAAACTGTCTTCGAAACGGAAGATTCCAGCGCACAAAGTCACGCTCTCCTAAGAGCAGTGAGGCCAGGGTGATTCCCAAGGGGTGAGGAGTAACCATTTCCGGGCTGAAAAATCGTTTATACGCTGGGTTAATCTCTTTCTTCTGCGTAACCGTCCAGAAGCCAAAAAGGGCAAAGTAAACCCAGAAATAGCCAAGAATGTCCGGGCTCGACAGAAGAGCCGTTGCGCGGACCGGCGCGTCAGGCTTTTTTTGAACAAGTTGTTCCAAAACGGTTTGCACATTCATAATACCCAATCCCTTAAATACTGAAGCATCAACATGATTCCAATTGATATCAACCCAAAAAGTCTCCAACAGGAAAAAATATTTCTCCGTGGCCGTCAATTCGGTGTATTTCTCGGCTCGATCCGAAACTCGCAAAATGGTTTTGGCCCCCTTCCCTTGAACTTTTTGAGTCAATCTACCGGCTTGGGACAGGTGGAAAAAGAGGTGGAGTTGGGGATATACTTCCTGTCCTGTTCGTGCAGTTGTTCCTTCAATGGGGTGGGTCATACGCTGGTTCATTTCGAAAAGGTCTTTGCCTGAGATAAACCCCTTAGGAGTCAGACCCGGTTTCTCTGCCTCGACATAATCGAGAAAAGATTGAAAATCACGGATAAGAGAGGTCGGTTCTGTTTCAGTGATTGTAAATCTGGTGGACGGATTCATAAACAGTCTCCAATTCAAGGCACATCCTGAATGTTTATTCCTCGGGCTATCACTTTTGGGGGGATCAACCGCTTGTCCGGTTTTTCTTCCAACCGGCCACGGTCAGGCCAGAGGTCAGGTATCAATAATAAAATCATATTGGGTTGGATTAATTCGGCAATAAGCAACTGGTCGATGAACCGAGTATAAAATAGGTATAGAGAGGTGGTCAAGGAGAAAGAACCATTCACCCAAGGTTTTTCTTTTGACGAAATCTTCAAAAATGAATATATAATAAATATAGACTCATCTCCAAAAAAGTTGGCGATGAGTGTGGGATTCAAGGAGTCAAGGATTCAAGGGGTCAAGGGAAATGCTGAGGAATTACAAAAGAGCTTAATGCTTGGGAGAAGTCCTATCGACTCTGCCTGGAGGTTTATCGGATTACCAAAGGATTTCCCAAGATCGAAATCTATGGTCTGGTTTCCCAAATGAGAAGGGCCGCTTTATCCATCGGAGAGGTCGAGAGGATGCTCCAAGCACTGATAAAATCTTTAGAGAACAAAACCCTTGAAACCTTGACTCCTGGAATCCTCGACCCCTTTCTCCCAACTAATTGGGAGAAGAACCTTAAATTCTTAATCAAAAGAGGAGGAAGATTATGAGCTATGAGCAAATCAAGGTAGAAAAAAAAGACCATGTAACCATCGTAACCATAAACCGTCCCGAGGTCATGAATTGCGTCAGCCCGGTGACCAGTTTGGAACTCGATAAGGCTTTTAATGAATTCGACGCCGACCCCGAGTCCTGGATTTGTATCGTCACCGGAGCCGGGGAAAAGGCCTTTTCAGCGGGCAACGATTTGAAATTTCAGGCCACCCACGGTAAGGAAAAGATGGTGGAAATCATGAAAGGGGTTAAGGGCGGGTTTGCCGGGATTACCTCCCGCTTCGACTGCTATAAGCCTTTCATTGCCGCCGTAAATGGTTTGGCCATGGGTGGCGGTTTCGAAATCGCCCTGGCCTGCGATATTATTATCGCTTCGGACAACGCCTTCTTCAGTTTTCCGGAAACCCGGGTTGGGCTGATACCCGGTGCCGGCGGGGTCCATCGTCTACCCAGACAGATCCCCTACCACCTGGCCATGAACATGATCATGACCTCCAAGCGGGTCACTTCCCAGGAAGCCAGGCAGTATGGGATCGTCGCCGAGGTCGTGCCCTTGGCCGACCTGATGGCGACCGCGGAAAAATACGCCGCTGAAATTCTGAAAGGCGCGCCCTTGTGCATCCGTGCCTGCAAAGAAGCCACCCTTAAGGGGCTGAAAGTCACCCTGGAGGAAGCCATGACCACCACCTATCCGGGTCAGATGGCCATGTATCAGTCCGAAGATTTCATCGAAGGGCCCAAGGCCTTTGCCGAAAAACGAGCGCCCCAGTGGAAGGGTCGGTAATTTAAAGACTGGAATAATGGAAGGATGGAGTGATGGAATGATGGGGTAATGGATGGGAAGAATCCGACCGACCAATACTCCGTCATTCCGATTTAAATTAAATGATACCCGATGTTCAAAATCGATCTGCACGTTCATACCGCCTTTGGCGGCGATTCCATCATTAAACCGGAGGAGTTGATTTCCCGATCACGACAGGTCGGTCTCGATGCCGTCTGTGTCACGGAACATCATTCCTATTTTTTAAGTGATCCCTTCAAAAAGGTCTCCGCAGTAACCGGTTTTCCGGTCTTTCAAGGCCTGGAATACCGGGCTATGGAGGGGCATCTGTTGATTTTCGGGGTGAGGATCGGAGAAGGGGACCTTCTTAAGGGGATGCCGATGCAATGGGCCGCGGATTGGGTCCATAAACGGGGCGGGGTGGCCATTCCCGCCCATCCCTATCAAAAACACAACTTCAACGGCTTTCTTGGGGATAAGGTCCTCGAGATTCAACATCTTTTCGCCCTCGAGGCCCTTAATGCCAGTCTGTCGTTTCAGGAAAACCACCGGGCCTTAAAAGCGGCCACCCGCCTGGGGATCAAAGGCATTGGGGGTTCGGACGCCCATGGGCCTTCCGTCCTGGGCCGGGCCTATACCCTCTTCCAGGAGCCGATCAGATCGGAGGAAGAGTTGACACAGGCCTTACGGGGCGGCAACTTCACCCCCTGTTGGAACGATGAATTTTATCAAACCGGACATTTAGATCATTGGATGGATTAATTTTGAGGACTGATCCGTTTTTATAAATGAGAGTTTGGCCCTTTCGGCTCATCCGATGATGTAAATACAGTCTTTCCGCCCATAAAATACCTTATTCCCCTTATTTCACTTCCGACACATTCTAAAATACAATAATTTCTGGCAGACGCAAAAATTCGTCATCCCGGGAAGCCGGGAAGCCTTATCCCATACCCGACCCCGGCTTTTGCCCCGCGGATATTGTCCCTCCGCGACGGAATCCGGAATGACAAAGATGGCTATCGATTCCTTTTTAGGAATTCGTTTATTTAATCCTCGATAACGAGGCCATTACGATTATTATCTTTTATGAATGGGATGGTTTGATGACCCTTCGGAATCAAATTTTTTCATCGATCTTCATCTTCCTCCTTCTCCTTTCAGGCTGTGCCGAGGTGGGTCCGAATTTCCGTCAGCCGGAAGCCACGGTTTCTTCGGCCTGGCTGGAAGCCGGCGATCCGCGGGTAAAGACAGACCCGGCCGAATACAAAAACTGGTGGCAGGTCTTTAAAGATCCGGTCCTTGACCGACTCATGGACCGGGCTTACGGGGAGAACCTGCCGCTCAGGATCGCCGGCGTGCGGGTCCTGGAGGCCCGGGCCCAGTTGGGCATCGCCGTCGGAGGCTTCTATCCTCAAAATCAACAGGCCTTCGGTTCTCTTGAGTATTACCGGGCCAGTGACCGGGCCACCACGGCCGTTATCGCCAGCGGCTTAAGCTACCAGCAAGCGGAGATCGGTATTACGGCCGGATGGGAACTTGATTTTTGGGGAAAGTTCAGGCGGGCCATAGAGTCGGCCGATGCCAGCTTAAAGGCCACGATCGCCGACTACGACAACACCCTGGTGAGCCTTACTGCCGATGTGGCCAATGCCTATATTCTGATCAGGACCCTGGAGAAACGCCTCGGCGTTGCTCATCAAAATGTCGAGACTCAAAAGGAGAGCCTGAAGATTGCCGAAGTCCGCTTCCAATACGGCACAGTCACGCAATTGGATGTGGATCAGGCCCAAACGAACCTCAACAATACCCAGGCCTCCATCCCGACCCTTGAAACCCAACTGCAGCAGGCCAAGAATGCCCTGAGCCTGTTGCTGGGCCTGCCCCCGAGCGACTTAGCCGATTTTCTGACCGGTCCTTCGGAGATTCCGGTTTCCCCCCCGGAGGTCATCGTGGGGATTCCGAATGATCTGCTCCGCCGTCGCCCGGATATTCGAAGCGCCGAGCTTCAGGCCGCGGCCCAAAGCGCCCTTATCGGAGTGGCCAAGGCTGACCTTTTTCCCGCTTTCTCCCTTAATGGCATTTTTGGGTTTCTCTCCACCGATATCGGCAGTTTTTCGCTCGGCGACATGTTTAATTGGGGAAGTCGGACCATCCAGGCCGGGCCGTCCTTTCAGTGGAACCTCTTCAATTACGGCCGGATCACCAACAACGTCAGGGTCCAGGACGCCCGTTTCCAGCAACTGTTGATTGCCTATCAAAACGCCGTTCTCAAGGCCCAGCAGGAAGTGGAAGATGCCCTGGTGGCTTTTCTAAAAGCGCAGAAACGAATTGAATTTTTGGCCCAAAGCGTTGCTGCCGCCAAGCGTTCCTTGGATCTGGCGGTCCGTCAATACCGGGAAGGAACCAAGGATTTCACCACCGTCCTGATCGCCCAGCAGACCCTTTTGAGCGAACAGGACAATCTGGCTGCCGCCCTTGGCGCCACATCCAGCAATCTGGTTGGAATCTATAGAGGCTTAGGAGGGGGCTGGGAAATACGGAAAGGCAAGGAATTGGTGCCCCCTGAAGTCAAGGAGGCTATGGAAAAACGGACCGATTGGGGTCAGTTGCTTTCACCGGTATTTTATAACCCGGAGTTCAGGGAAAAACCAAAGCCGTTTATTCGGCCTCCTGATTGGTAAAAAGATGCCGTTCAAAATTGACCAGTTCGCAAAAGGTCCCAAATCATCTCTTTCCGCCATTTACCTGAAGCTTGTCCCCGAATGTCCTGATCGGGGAACGGGAATCGAGGGTTTTAACTGGTTAGGCCTGGATTCCCGCCTGCGCGGGAATGACGAGTTTTACGAATTCAGCAAAGTTTAATGTTCAAAAAAATCTATTTCCATGATTGGGGGCCCCCATGGGGTATGGGGGTTGGTACTAAAATGCGAATAATGAAATTAGAACAGCGATCTCGAATCATGAAGGGATTTATTTCTTTCTTCCTTCGAAATTCATCATTCAATATTCGATATTCGATATTTTCATTCCTGGTGGCGCTTTTTCTTATTTTCCTTTCCGGCTGCCAGGAAAAACCCAAACAAGGTCCCCCCCCTCCCCCGGCGGTCACCGTAGCCCAACCGGTTAAAAGGGCCGTGACCGACTTTCTGGAGCTGACCGGCAACACCCAGGCCGTCAATACGGTGCAACTGGTGGCCCGGGTCGCCGGATATTTGGAAAAGGTCTTCTTCCGGGACGGGCAGTCGGTTAAAAAAGGGGACCTGCTTTTTCTAATCCAGCAGAATACCTACCGGGAAAATCTCAAACAGGCCGAGGCCGCCATTTTGCTGCAAAAGGCCCAGTTGGAATATGCCCAAAGCCAATTGGATCGCAACTCCAATTTGTTGCAGCATAACGCAGCCTCCCAAACCGACGTAGATAACTGGCGGAATCAAAGAGACGCGGCCCAGGCCAATCTCCTTTCGGCCCGGGCGCAGCGTGACTTGGCCAAACTCAATCTGGACTACACCGAGGTCAGGGCCCCTATGGACGGGCGCATCGACCGAAGGCTGGTGGATCCCGGAAATCTCGTCGGCTCCAGCCAGGCCACGGTCCTGGCCCAGTTAAGCCAAATCGACCCGATTTATGTTTATTTTACCATCAGCGACCTGGATCTGGCCCGTCTGACTGGAGAGACCCATTGGACCCCCGGACAGGCCCTGGCCAAGACCCTGCCGGTCCATGTGGGCCTACCCAATGAAAAGGACTTTCCTCACAAAGGGACCCTGGATTTTGCCGCCATCAGCCTGACCCCCACCAACGGCACCCTGCTGATGCGGGGTATCTTTTCAAACCTCCAGGGAAAGATCCTGCCCGGACTCTATGCCCGGGTGAAGGTGCCGATTAAAGAAAAAATGGCCTTTTTGGTCCCCCAGGAGGCTGTGGGGACCGACCAGCGCGGCTGCGTATGTATTGGTCGTCTCCGCGGAACAGGTGGTAAATCGCCAGGGGGTCCGGGCCGGAATGGTCCTGGATAACCAGCGGGTAATCGAAGAAGGCCTCACGGGAAGAGAATGGGTGGTTATCAAAGGACTTCAAAAGGCCGTTCCCGGACGGCGGGTCACCCCGCAGAAACTGAACGACCGTGCCGTCAACGCCCCCTTCGGGTGAGCCCAAAAAGGCGGGGTCATGATTTCCAAATTCTTTATCGAGCGCCCTATCCTGGCCAATGTCCTGGCCGTGGTCACCATCATCATCGGCATGGTCAGCTATTACCGTCTGCCGGTCGAACAGTATCCCCCGATAACACCGCCGACCATTCAGGTGACTGCCAGATATCCCGGTGCCAGCGCCGCCGATATTGCCCAAATCATTGGTGTACCCATCGAACAGTCGGTCAACGGCGTGGAAAATTCCATCTACATGTCTTCCACAAGCAGCAGCGACGGCTCTTATTCGCTGACCATTACCTTTGACGTCGGCACCGACCTCGATAAATCGCTGGCCCTGGTCCAAAACCAGGTCAACACCGCCCTGGCCGAGCTCCCGAATGGGGTTCAGCAGCAAGGGGTCAGCGTTAAAAAAGTTTCTACCAACATCCTGATGGTGGTCAGTATCTATTCCGACGACAACCGCTTTGACGAAGCTTTTCTTTCCAACTATGGCATCATCAATATGCAATATCCCTTGGCCCGATTGCCAGGCGTCGGGCAGGTCCGGGTTTTCGGGGCCGGTCCTTACAGCATGCGGGTCTGGCTGGACCCGAAAAGGCTCCAGGATTTCAATCTCACCACCCAGGATGTCTTAAACGCCATTTCCGATCAGAACGTCCAGGTGGCGTCCGGGCAATTAGGCGCTCCTCCGGTGCCGAACAATCAGGCCTTTCAATTCACCATTAACAGTCTGGGCCGATTAACCGATGTGGCCGATTTTGAAAACATCATCATCAAAAGCGAGCGGGGGCCCGCGGCCCAGATTGTCCGGTTGCGCGACATTGCCCAGGTGGACCTGGGCCAGCAGTTTTATTCCAACTTTGCCAATATCGGCGGGCTGAGTTCGGCCCAGATCCCTGTTTTCTCCCTGCCCGAGGCCAATGCCATCGAGGTGGCCGACCGTGTTTATAAGGCCGTGGCGAAAATGAGCAAGGATTTTCCCGAAGGTTTAAAATATGTCATCCGCTATGACACGACGATCTTTGTCCGGGAAGCGGTGAAGTCCGTCTATACCACCCTCTTTATCGCCGGCATCCTGGTCCTTATCGTCATTACCGTCTTTCTGCAAAGCTTCAGGGCCTTGCTCGTCCCGGCCACCACTGTCCCGGTTACTATCGTCGGCGCCTTCGGGGCCATGATCGCCCTGGGATTTACCATCAACCTGATGACCCTCTTCGCCCTGGTCCTGTCCATCGGCATTGTGGTGGACGACGCCATCGTCATCGTGGAAAACACCTCCTATTACATTGAGAAGGGGTTGTCTCCCAAGGAGGCGGCCATCAAGGCCATGAACGAGCTCGTCGGTCCCATCATGGGTATTACCCTGGCCCTGGTCTCGGTCTTTCTGCCGGCCGCCTTTTTACCGGGCATCACCGGTCAGATCTTTCGGCAATTCGCCCTGGTCATTGCCTCCATCGCCGTGATCAGCGCCATAAATGCCCTGACCTTGAAACCGGCCCAGTGCGCCTTGTGGCTCCGGAAAAGGCAGGAGAAAAAGGCAAACTGGTTTTACCGCGGATTCAACCGGGCTTACGAGGACATGAAAAAACCTTACATGGGACTGGTACGCTGGATGGTCAACCGGGCTGGGTTGATGCTGGTGGTCTTTTTCATCATCATCACCCTGACCGGATGGGCCTTTGTTCATCGGCCTACCGGGTTTCTGCCCACCGAGGATCAGGGGTTTGCCGTCCTGTTCGCCAAATTGCCCGACGGGGCCTCCCAACCCCGGGCCCGGGAGGTGTCGGAGAAGATCGGCGATATTCTCAAAAGGACCCCGGGAATCGCCGGCTGGGTGACCATCGGCGGGTATTCCTTTCTGGATGCGGCCAATGTCTCCACGATTTCCACGAGCTTCGTGGTTTATGAAGACTGGAGTAAACGGGGAAAGGCCTTGAGCCAGGAAAAAATCGTGGCCGGTCTAAACCGCGAACTTTCCCATCTCCAGGAGGCCCTGGCCTTTGTGGTCATCCCGCCGTCCATCAGGGGGCTGGGTCAGGCCGGCGGCTTTCAGATGATGGTGGAAGATCGAAAGAGCCTCGGTCTGGATGAAGTCCAGAAGGCCGCCGATGAACTGATTCACCTGGGCAATACGAATCAGACCCTGCAAGGCCTGACCACCACCTTCAACACGAAAAGTCCCCAGATCTTTTTGGATATCGATCGGACCAAGGCCCAATCCTTTCAAGTCCCGCTCAACAACATCTTCGAGACCCTCCGGGCCTATCTGGGGTCCTCCTTCGTCAACCTGTTTAATAAGTTTGATCAGGTTTACCAGGTCTATATCCAGGCCAACGAGCAATACCGCCTGAAACCCGAGGACATCAAAAACCTCCATACCCGAAACGCCCAGGGGGAAATGGTGCCGCTGGGAAGTCTTCTCGAAGTCAAACATATCCAGGGTCCGGAGTTGATCACCCGATACAATCTCTACCCGGCCGCCACCATCTTCGGCACGACGGCTCCGGGGTTCAGCTCGGGCCAGGCCCTGACCTTGATGGAAAACCTGGCGGAAAAAAATTTACCTCGGGGCATGGGCTATGAATGGACGGCAACGAGCTACCAGGAAAAACGGGTGGGCCACCAGGCCTATTTTATTTATGCCATATCCGTTATCCTGGTGTTCATGGTATTAGCCGCTTTGTATGAGAGTTGGACTTCTCCGGCAGCAGTGGTTCTGGCAGTGCCCATGGCCTTGGTCGGAGTCCTGCTGGCTCTCATCATCCGCGGCTTTGACAACAATATCTACACCCAGATCGGTCTGGTGCTGATGATCGCCCTGGCCAGCAAAAACGCCATCCTGATCGTCGAGTTTGCCCGGGATTTGCGCCGGGACGGTCTGTCCATTACCGAGGCGGCCATAGAGGCCACCAGCCGGCGGTTTCGCCCCATCGTCATGACCTCCTTTGCTTTTATCCTGGGGGTGGTCCCGCTGCTTTTCGCCTTCGGGGCCGGTGCCGCCAGCCAGCAGGCCATCGGCACGACCGTCTTCGGGGGGATGCTGGCCTCCACCTTGCTGGCCATTCCCTTTGTGCCGGTCTTTTACGTTTTCCTGGAGCGTCTGAGCGAACGGCGCCGCAAACCACAGCCACCGGCTGAAAATGTCGGCCATCCTCCGGATAAGCCGGAAGATGATCTAAACAAACAATGATAAACGATTTCGGATTCCGGATTCCGAAAATAATTCTATGAATCGTAATGCCCTTTGGGTAATCCGAAACTAAAGTTCGGAGTTCGGGGCGGTAGGTCTTACACCTTTAACCTTTAACCTTTTACCTTGGACCCTGAACCTTGAACCTAAGAAGAGATTGGAGGGACTTAAAAATGGCTTACCAAAGAACTAAATGGTTAGGGTACGAAGGGGTTGAGGTCGAGGTCGAGGAGAATGCCATTAAAAAAATAATCCTGATCTCCCTCGCATTTTTCTTTTTCTTTCTGGTATTGGGGCTCATCGGTCAAGCCTTTGCCCAGCCTAAAATCGAAGGGTCGAATGTCAGTTATACCGCCGGCGGGAAGAAGATGATCGGCTATCTGGCCTATGATGCCGCTATCCAAGGACGGCGCCCGGGCGTGCTGGTGGTCCATGAGTGGTGGGGACTCAACGATTACGCCCGAATGCGGGCCCGCATGTTGGCCGAACTGGGATACACGGCCCTGGCCCTGGATATGTACGGAGGGGATAAGGTGGCCACCCATCCAGAAGACGCCCAAAAATTTTCATCGGCCTTGATGAAAAATTTCGACCTGGCTAAAGAACGTTTTCTGGCCGGGATGGCCTTTCTGAAGAAACAGCCCACGGTCGATCCCTCCCGTGTGGCGGCAATCGGCTATTGCTTCGGCGGCGGTATTGTCCTTAATATGGCCCGGCAAGGCGTTGACCTTAAGGGGGTGGCCAGCTTTCACGGCAATTTAACGGCCATCAAGCCGGCTCAACCCGGGGCAATCAAGGCCAAGATTCTGGTCCTCCACGGTGGTGCCGACAAATTTTCCTCGCCGGAACAGATCGAGGCCTTTAAAAAAGAAATGACCGCTGCCGGTGCCAATTTCCGGTTTATCACCTATCCGGGGGCCCTGCACAGCTTCACCAATCCGGAAGCCGACGCCTTGGGTAAAAAATTCAACATGCCCATCGGCTATAACGCCCAGGCCGACAAAGAGTCCTGGGATGAGCTAAAAAAGTTTCTGAAAGCGATCTTTGAAAAATAGGCATGAGATATGAGGCATGAGGCGTGAGGATCAAGGTTCGAGGTTAATTCTGAGTTTTTAGCCTCCAGCGTGGGAACGGGAGGTCCTTTTACCTTTTACCTAATTTTTATCTCATCCAGGAAAGGCGAACGAATTTTTCATCCTCCAGGTATTGGATGTCATATTCTCCCTGATAGGCCCGATGGACGGCGTCTCCCAGCCTGCGGGCGAGGTGGATACCGGTGGTCGATACAGCGGTCCCTTGTTTTTCCTCGATTATTTTGATGATCCGCTCCATGGGGTGTTCCTTTTTTTCCAGGGCTTCTTCATGGCGCAGCAGGTTGAGGATCTCTTCCTTGTGGGCCGAGAAGAAAGGGCCGCTTAATTCGAGGATGCCGGCCGGATAATCATCATTGATTCGATGACAGGCCGGGCAAAGGGCCTGATGCGCCCCCTCTGGGACAGGCTCGGTCCAGGTCCACCGGCCGCCTGCAAAGAGGCTCTGACATTGGGTACAGACGGTTGGTTCAGGCCATTTTTCACGGTGGACATAGGCGTCGTTTCGTTTCTGTTGGGCTAATCGATCCATCCGTCGGTACTGGCTCTGATACATGGGTAATCTCCTTTCGATTTCGGATTTCGGAATTTATTACCGGGAGCATAAAATGAGAGTTTATTTTAAAGGTAAAATGTTTTTTGAAAAATTCAACCCCCATCCGGATTTGAATTTCGGATATCGGGGCGGTGTAGGTCTTGCATCTTTAACCTTTTTCCTTTTTCCTTTTACCCTTCTTTCACCTTTTACCTTTCACCTTAACCTTCTATGGAGGAAGCGGCTATGTTCAAGAAAAAAATGGCCGAGCAAAAAGACCGGCCGCCCGAGGAGAAAAAGGTCGATGACCTCCTCAAAGCAGTTTTTGATCTGCTGCCCCGCAAAGTGGAACTTCTGCTTTTTACCGGTCCCGGCCGAAACGAGCCTTATTGTGAGGCTGCACGGAAAATCCTCGGCTCCCTGGCCGGCCTCTCTGGAAAAATAGGTTTTCAGGAATTCGACATCAAGCATGAGCTGGCCGCCAAATACCAGATTGAATATACCCCCACCCTGATCATCGATCCCGACCATGTTCATGTCCGCTGGCTCGGTGCCCCTCTCGGTCGCGAAATAGAGCCCTTTTTCCAGGCCGTGAACATGGTCGGTCACCAGAAGGCCGGCTTGGGAGACCAGGCATTGAAAATTTTAAGAAGCATCGGCGAACCCCGTCAGATAAAGATCTTTGTCAGCCTCACCTGCCCCTATTGCCCACAGCAAGTCCGGAACGCCCTGCAGGCAGCCGTGGAACGGCCGGACATCATCCACCTGGAAATCATCGACGTCGAGGCCGTGCCGGAATTGGCCGATAAGTACAACGCCTTCGGCACTCCTACCGTCTATGCCAACGAGAAACTGATCGCCAAGGGGGCCCAACCCGAAGAATTATTCATGATCAGCCTGAAAAAACTCGAAGAAGTGACCATCTTCATTCCGGACAACGATGCCGAACAGATCGAGACGGACCTGGTTATCGTCGGAGGAGGACCGGCCGGTCTGACCGCCGGTATTTATGCGGCCCGTAGCGGACTCAAATCCGTAGTGGTTGAGAAAGGGGCCCTTGGGGGCCAGGTAGCGACGACCCCTATCGTGGAGAACTACCCCGGTATTACCCAGGTCGGGGGCAAGGCCCTGGTGGACATCATGGTCCTCCACGCTCTGGAGTATGCCAACATCTTTCCCGGGGAGGAGGTCATGGATATTAAACCAGGCCAGCCCATTATCGTCACCACTAACCGCCGGCGATTCCTGACTAAGGTCGTCTTACTGGCCACCGGGGCGGTTTATCGACACCTGGGCGTCCCCGGGGAAGAACGTCTCTTCGGCCGGGGGGTCAGTTATTGCAGCACCTGCGACGGCCCTTTGTTCAAGGACCGCCCGGTGATCATCGTCGGCGGAGGCGACAGCGCCGTCACCGAAGCCCTGCATTTGCACCAGATCGGCGTCAAGGTGACCCTGGTTCATCGACGGGATGCGTTACGGGCCCAGGCCCACTTAACCAAAAGTCTCACGGACCAGAAAATACCCCTTCTACTCGACACCGAGGTCAAAGAGATCAGGGGGGAAGACCGGGTGCGGGAGGTGGAGCTTTTCAATAACCGCAGCGGGGAGACTCAAGTTGTGCCGGTGGACGGCGTCTTCGTCGCCGTCGGTTACCAGCCCTCGGTGGAGCTGGCTAAGCGTATCGGCATAGAGCTGACTAAGGACGGCTATATCAAGAAGGACGAAAGGCACCGGACCAACATCCCGGGCATCTACTCGGCCGGAGACGTGGAAGGGGGTTATAAACAGATCGTCACCGCCGCCGGCCAGGGGGCCGAGGCGGCCCTGGCTATTTTCGAGGACCTGGTGAACCCTTACTGGGTCTCCCAGCCGGGAATAATGGGTCAATCCGTCGCAGCACAGGCACCATGATTAAAAAATTTATTCATAACCCGTTCCCAAGGTGCTTGATGATCTTCGTGTCGCTTTGCTTTACTCCCATCCTATGGTAGCCAGAGAGGATGTTTTGATCGAATTATAGGTAAATAATCATCTTGAATTTCTTGTCAGATGTGTCCGCGAGTGGTGGCGTGGCAAATTGGCTGATTCACCAGGGGCCTAACGTGGTCGATGTCGGCCGCCAGGACCCAAGAAGAGTGATTATGTCATCTTGAGTGGGCTTACCGCCCGCAGTCCCTGGGGTCGCCCTTGATCTTTTCCAGGGCATGGGGAATAGCCGGCAGGATTACGGGGAGCATCTCCTCGATGGCCTTGAGGCTGCCGGGAAGGTTGATGATCAGGGTCTCCCCCCTGGTTCCGGCCTTGGCCCGGGATAGTTGCGCAAGGGGCGTGTGCTTAAGCCCTTCCTGACGCATGGCCTCGGCCATGCCGGGGATTTCGCGATGAAGGACCCGGCCGGTGGCCTCGGGGGTGATGTCTCTCGGGCTTAACCCAGTTCCCCCGGTGGTCAAAATAAGATCCATTTTTTTCTGATCGGCCCATTCCACCAGGGTATCGACGATCGAAGGGATCTCATCGGGGACCACGGCCGTTGCGGCGATTTGATAGGAATCGGGAGGGAGCAGGGACTGTATCCGGGGACCGCCTTCATCGATGCGTAATCCCTGGGACCCTCTGATCACTGATGGTTAAGATGCCTGTTTTGATCATAACAAACCCTGGGTTCAAGGATTCAAGTGAAATACGTCTCGGTCAGCAGAAAGAAAGATAAATCGTCCAAGGAACCTTATTCTAAACTGCTCGATGCGAATGAATTTTTTGAGTCTTCCCTCGAACCCCTGAATCCTTGACCCCTTGAATCCTTATAATTTATTCCTCCAACGCCGCCTTGGCCTCCTGGATCACCTTTTCACTCATGTAGGCCGGGATCTCCTCGTAATGGGAGAACTCGGCCTGAAAAGAACCTCTTCCCTGGGTCATGGCGGTAAGGTCCGGGGCATACTTGGCCACCTCGGCCATGGGGACCTGGGCCTGAATCACCTGGTAATTCCCCTTGGAATCCACACCCAGGACCTTACCCCGGCGGCTGTTCAAGTCTCCGATGACATCCCCCATGCATTCGTCCGGTACGGTTACGGAGACCTTGACGATCGGTTCCAAGAGGATCGGTTGGGCCTGTTGGACCGCCTTTTTAAAGGCCATGGAGGCGGCGATTTTGAAGGCCATTTCCGAAGAATCGACTTCGTGGGACTTGCCGTCATAAAAGCGGACCTTGAAGTCTACCACCGGGTATCCGGCCACGACCCCGCTTTGCAGGGCTTCGGCAATACCCTTCTCCACGGCCGGGACAAAGTTTCTCGGGACGTTCATACCCACCAGGGCGTCTTGAAATTCAAATCCTTTGCCCCGTTCCAGGGGGAAAATATCGATGTGGACCTCGGCGAATTGCCCCCGGCCCCCGGTTTGCTTTTTGTGCCGATAGATAATCCCCTTGGCCGACTGACGTATGGTTTCCAGATAAGGGATCTTCGGGGGCTTGAGAATCACCTCTACCCCGAATTTCCTTTTCAATTTTTCAACGGTCGTTTCCACATGGACCTGACCCATGCCCGAGAGGATGATCTCCTTGGTCTGAGAATCCCGGTCCAGGCGAATGGTCGGGTCTTCTTCCATCAGGCGGCTCAAAGAGGAAAAGACCTTGTCCTCTTCTCCCTTATTTTTGGCTTCAATGGCATAAGAAATGACCGTAGAGGATGGCGGCATGAAAGGAAAGAGGATCGGGTCTTTCTCGTCGGCCAGGGTATCCCCGGTCACGGTTTCCTTTAATTTGGCCACGGCCAGGATATTACCCGGATATCCGGCAGGGATTGGTTTTTGTGTCTTCCCTTCCAGGGCAAACAACTGTCCGAACCTTTCCTTTACCCCTTTATTGACATTATAGAAACCCGAATCGGCAGTGATCTCACCTGAAAAAACACGGAAGATGGTCAGCCGGCCGGCATAGGGATCGGCTAAGGTTTTGAAAGCCAGGGCGGCGAAAGGAGTCTCTATAATAGGTTCCTTTTTCTTCTCGGCTTTCGTTTTGGGGTCCTGACCGATTCGGGGCCCGCGATCCAACGGCGAAGGCAGGGCGCTGTTGATAGCCTCCAACAGCAGGTCAACCCCCATATTCTTTAAGGCCGAGCCGCAAAAGACCGGAAAAAGTCCGCCCCGTAAAACCCCTTTTCGCAGGCCCAGGGCCAACTCTTCGGGGGATAATTCCTGCCCTTCCAGAAATTTTTCGATCAGGGCGTCATCCCCTTCGGCCAGATGTTCCACTAAGTTTTCCCGATAAGTCCGGATCTCGTCGGACATTTCAGAAGGCAAGGGGACCTCTTTCCCCTCCCCCTGGATACCGGTATATTCAAAGGCCTTGTTGTTCAAAAGAGAGACCGCCCCTTTCAGGGTCTCGCCCATCCCGATCGGCAGGGTGAAAGGGACGGCCTTGATTCTCAGAAGGGTCTGGATCGAGGCCAGCGTTTTTTGGAAGTCGGCCCGCTCCCGGTCCAGCTTGTTGATAAAAATTAAACGGGGAATCCCGTATTGTTCGGCGGCCTGCCAGATCCGTTCGGTCTGGACCTTTACCCCGTCAACCGCATCGACCACGACCACCAGACCATCTAAGACCTGGAGGCAGGAAAAAGTATCGGCGATGAAATTCTCATCCCCCGGCGTATCGGCGAAAAAAACCTTGTGCTTCTTCCAGTTATAATGATGGAAAGAGGTGTTGATGGTCAGATGGCGTTTCAATTCTTCCGCTTCAAAATCCAGGACCGAAGAGCCGTCGTCCACCTTTCCCAGGCGATCGATGGTCTTGGTGGTAAATAAGAGGGCTTCCCCCAGGGAGGTTTTTCCCGCCCCGCTGTGGGCTACCAGACCGATGGTTCTGACTTTTTCAAGATTCTTTTCCATGCCTCATCCTTTCCCGATACTGATAAATGATGGCTTAAATACCTTAATTGGTCAATAAAAGTCAAGAAATTTAACTCCGGTTATATTTTTTCTTGACAACCATTCGGTTTATAAGTAACCGTTAATAAAATAAAATTAATATCCCGTAATTTTATTAAACCTTTAACTTAAGGAGGCTTCTTATGAATCGAATGAAATGGTTTTTCCTGATGAGTATGATTTTGATGTTGCTGATGGGGACCTTGATGGTTCCCGGACCGGTCAAGGCTGCGGAGACCATCAAAGTGGGGATCATCCTTCCCTTGACCGGAGGGGAGGCGGCCTTTGGAGAAATTGAAAAAAATTCGTTTATGATGGCCTTCAAAGAGATCCAAAAGGCCGGCGGAATAAAAGGCGCCAAAATCGAATTATTGTTCGAGGATGATACCGGCAAACCCGATATTGCCCGGGCTGCTGCAGAAAAGCTCATCTCCAATGACAAGGTAGCCATCTTGGGTGGAGGATATGGAAGCTCCGAAACCCGGGCTATCGCCGGGGTGGCCCAGCAAAACAAGATGCCTTTTTTGATTAATACCGGCGCAGCCGACATTATTACCGAGCAGGGCTGGAATTATGTCTTTCGTCTGAATCCCCCGGTCAGCGAGTATGCCGGGGCCGCAGAATCTTTCTTGAAAGAAGTGGCCAAGCCCAGGACAGCGGCCATCCTTTATGAAAATTCCCTCTTCGGCACCAGCGGCTCCAAATCGTTTGAAAAATCCTGCAAGGACTTAGGGATCCAGGTGGCCCTAAAGGAAGGGTATGAAAAGGGGGCCGTGGACTTTAAACCTCTCCTGATCAAAGTTAAAAATACCAATCCCGATCTTATCTATATGATCTCTTATATCATGGATGCTTCCTTGCTCATCCGGCAGTCGATGGAGCTCGACATCAACCCCAAACTCTTCATGGGAGGCGCGGCCGGCTTTACCCTTCCGGAATTCTATCAAAATGCCGGTAAGGCTGCCGATGGGGTTTTTTCAGCCACCTTGTGGTTGCCTACCCTCCCCTTGCCCGGTGCCCTGGATTATGCTAACAATTACAAAAAGCAATATGGGAAAGTTCCGGATTACCACGGCGCAGAAGCTTATTCCGCCATGTTCGTGATCACTGATGTGCTGAAAAGGACCAAATCCTTATCCCATGATGATATCCGTCAGGCCCTGGCGGCAACCGACCTGAAGACCGCCTTTGGCCGGGTCAAGTTCGTCTCTTACGGGAAGAAAACCAACCAAAACAAGGTCGCCACCTATCTGGTCCAATGGCAGAAAGGCAAGCTGGAATGTGTCTGGCCCAAAGAATATGCCACGGCCAAATACATCTTCCCGCATAAGCCCTGGAAAGAACGTTAGGGGAAAAGACCTGGGCGGGCCGGTAAAAAGCCCGCCCTTTATCTGCAATCAACCCTTTTTAGGAAACGGTTATGGTCGTCTTTATTCAGACCCTGGTGGCCGGGATTCTGATCGGGGGCCTCTATGCCTTGATCGGAATAGGTATGACCCTCATCATGGGGGTTATGGGAATCATCAATCTGGCTCACGGGCAGATTATGATGGTCGCCATGTACATCACCCTGGTCTGTTTTAATTATTTGGGTATGGATCCCTACTTTTCTCTCTTGATTACCATGCCGGCCCTTTTCCTGGTGGCCTTTTTTCTCGGGAAATACCTGCTGGTTCCCCTGATCGGTCGAGACTCCATTCTTCCGGAAAACCAGGTCCTGATGACCGTCGGAATCGGCATTTGTTTAACGGAGATCATGCGCTTTATTTTTACCTCCAACTACCAGTCGGTCCGCACCGGTTATTCCAACAAGGCCTTTTCCGTGCAAGGCATTTCCTTTAACCTGCCTTTGGTCATCGCCTTTTTTATTGCCATCGTCATCACGGGGCTGCTCTTCTTTTTTTTGATGAAGACCGATACCGGCCGGGCTATCCGGGCTACGGCCCAGGATAAGGATGCCGCGGTTTTGATGGGCATCAACCAGCGAAGAATCACCTATGCCACCTATGGCCTGGGAGCGGCTCTGACCGGGGCCGCCGGATCATTGCTCCTGCCAATCTATTATCTTTTTCCGGACCTGGGAGGTCAATTCACCGTGAAAGCCTTTATCATTACTATCCTGGGCGGTATGGGGAGTACGGTGGGGGCTATTCTGGGCGGACTCACCTTAGGCATTGCCGAATCCCTGGGGGCCACCTATATCTCCATGGGTTACAAGGATGCGGTGGGGATGATCATCTTTCTCCTGGTGCTTATTTTTATTCCCGGAGGTTTGAAAAAGTTTACGAAAATTTAACTTGAAATCCGGGTTCAGGGATTCGAGGATTCCAGGATTCGAGGGTAAAAAAAATGCCGATATGGTGTACGGTGTCTGGTTACGGTTTTTTCCTTTAACCTTTTACCTTTTGCCTTGAACCTTCAATCCCTTGAACCCTCGAATCCTGGAATCCTATTTCTGAATAAAGGGGAAAGCGCGATGAAAGGACTGAAAGCCCTTATCGTTCTGCTCATAGCCGTGATCCTGCCTTTAATCATCAAGCAGGATTACTACATCCATCTTTTGATCCTGGTCTTGATGTGGGTTATTATCGGGTCCTGCTGGAACCTGATCGCCGGCTACACCGGGCAGGTCTCTTTCGGGCAAGCGGCCTTTTTCGGCATTGGGGCCTATACGGCCGGGATTTTTTATACCAAGCTGGAATTCTCTCCCTGGTGGGGTATGGCCTTTGGGGGGTGGACGGCTGTCATTCTGGCCTTGATCATCGGCTATCTCTGTTTTCGTCTCCGGGGGCCTTATTTTGCCCTGGCCACCCTGGCCTCCGGAGAAATTCTCAGGCTTATCGCCAATAACTGGGTGGACTTTACCGAGGGCATGGTCGGGATCCTGACCATACAGACTTTTTCCAGCAAGCTCCCCTACTATTATCTGGTGTTGGCCCTGGCTACCCTCTGTCTCGGGGTGATCTATCTGGTCATGAATTCCAAGCTGGGTTATTATTTTGTGTCCATTCGTGAAGATCAGGATGCCGCCGAATCTCTGGGGATCAATACCACCCTTTATAAAAATATTTCGTTTTTGATCAGTTCCTTTTTTACCGGGACCGTCGGGGCCTTTTATCTGAATTATATGGGTTTTATCGATCCGTCGGTGGTTTTTGCCCTCCACGATATTTCCATCCAGGCCATTCTGGTCGGCATTATCGGCGGCGTAGGTACCCTCTGGGGGCCGGCTATCGGGGCCTTGGTCATGGTTGGGATTCAAGAGCTCTTTCGGACGGCAATCTTCGGTCTGGCCCCTAAATGGGTCAGCCAGGGGCATGCCATGGCCTTTGGTCTTTTGGTCGTTTTAACCATCCTCTTTATGTCCAACGGCGTGGTGGGAGACTGGTCTAAGATCAAAAGGATCTTTGTTCGGAAGGCATCGCAGGAGGCCTCATGAGTATATTCGAAGCTCAAAAGCTGGTAAAATTTTTCGGAGGACTGGCGGCCGTCAATGGTGTGAGCTTTGAGGTCGAGCAAGGCGAAATCTTCGGACTCATCGGCCCCAACGGCTCGGGAAAGACCACGACTTTCAACCTGATCAACAATTACTTCCCCCTGACTTCCGGGGAGCTTCTTTTGAATAATCAAAGCATCAAAGGGATGAAAACCCACAAGATCTGTCAACTCGGCATTGCCCGGACCTTTCAAGTCGTCAAGCCCCTGGCCCGCATGACGGTCCTGGATAACGTCACCGCTTCGGCCTTTTGCCGGGTGAACACCATCAAAGGGGCCAAAAAACTGGCCATGGAAACCATCGAATTCTGTGGTCTGGCCGCTTATAAAGATCAGGTGGCCAAGAGTCTGCCCATCGGGTTGCGCAAACGTTTGGAGATCACCCGGGCCCTGGCCACCCAGCCTAAGCTGCTGTTGCTGGATGAAACCGCCGCCGGCCTTACCCCCAAAGAAGCGGACCTGGCCATCGAATTAATCAAAGAGATCAACCGCCGCGGGGTGACGATCATTGTTATCGAACACATCATGAAAGTCATCATGAGTATTTCCAACCGCATTCTGGCCATCAATTACGGCCAGCCCATTGCCCTCGGAACCCCTGAAGAGATTGCCCGAAACCCAAAGGTGATAGAGGCTTATCTGGGGGAGGAAAAAAATGCTTAAGGTCAATCATATCGACGTTTCCTACGGCGACGTCCAGGTCCTCTGGGACGTTTCCTTCGAAGTCAAGGAAAAAGAGATCCTGGTTTTGATCGGGGCCAATGGGGCGGGTAAATCAACGACTTTAAAAAGCATATCCGGACTGCTCCGACCCTCCCAGGGGTCCATAGAATTTAACGGGACCCGATTAGGTAAAATCCCGGATTACAAAATTATCGAATTGGGTATCGCCCATGTCCCCGAAGGCCGAAGGTTGTTTCCGGAAATGACCGTGGAGGAAAACCTGATCATGGGGTCGTTGAGCCACGTAGCCAAACCCAAACGCCAACAAACCCTGAAGGAGGTCTATCATTTGTTTCCTCGTTTGGCGGAAAGGCGCAAACAACTCTCCCGCACCTTAAGCGGGGGAGAACAGCAGATGTGCGCCATCGCCCGGGGATTGATGGCCTTGCCGAAACTCCTGCTTTTTGATGAACCCTCTCTCGGCTTATCGCCCATCCTGGTCCAGGATATCTTTAAGATCATCCAACGGATCAATCAGGAAGGAGTGACCGTTCTTTTGGTGGAGCAAAACGTCAAGCACACCCTGTCTATCTGTCACCGGGCCTATGTGTTGGAAAACGGCCGCATTGTCCTGGAAGGGACCGGGAAAGATCTCCTCAATGATCCTCATGTCAAAGAAGCCTATCTGGGAATATAGATTTGAAACCAGGATTCAAGGGGTCGAGGGGCCAAGGATTCAAGTGAAATGCAAACAAACTTCCAAGAACAAAACCTTGAACCCTGGAATCCTCGAATCCTTGACCCCTTCTATTTGAATCAATGGACGCCCTGATCCTGTCGGCCGGCGAGGGGACCCGCCTCCTGCCTCTGACCCGAACCAAACCCAAACCCCTTTTCCCAATCCTCAACCGGTCCTTGCTCCAGTTCACTTTTGATTACCTGAACCGGTTCTCTCTCCAAAGGGCGGTCCTCAATACGCATCATTTGTCCTGGCAAGTGGAAAAATTCGTTCAAATCGAAAAAGAGAACCGGCCCTTTGAAATAGAAACCCGTTTCGAACCAACCATCCTGGGAACAGGCGGTGGAATCGGCAACACCCGGGACTTTTGGTCTTCCTATCCTTTTATCGTCATTAACGGCGACATCCTCACCGATATTGATTTGCGCCAAGCCGTCGGTTTCCATCAAGACCATAAAGGGCCGGTCACCTTGATCCTCCACGATTACCCGGAATTCAACCAGATTTCAGTGGATGGGCAGGGCCGGATTTGTGATTTTCGACAGGGATCAGGGCGCGGATTGGCCTTCACCGGAATACACCTGTTGGAAAAGGAGATCTTTGATTTTCTCCCGCCACCGGGGGCCTTTGAAATTATCCCGGTTTATCAGCGGATGATTCGGGAGGGGATCCCGGTTTGGGCCTACATCAGTAAAGACCATTATTGGCGGGATATCGGAACACCCCGGTCTTATCTGAAGGTCCATGAGGAATTATTGAACACCCCCACCCCTTCCCTCCCCCCTCTGAGGGGGAGGGTGAGGGAGGGGGGGCCACCAGAAAAGTCTCAAGAAATCATGACACCTCCCCGGGGGCTGATAGCTGCCTTAAGAAGGCCGAAAAAGAAAAAAGGACTTTTCATCCACCCCGAGACCCGGATCGAAACCGGGGTTGAATTCTCAGGCTGGGCTTGCATCGGAAAAGGATGCCTTTTAAAAAAGGGATGCCGAATTCATAAATCTGTGCTTTGGGAGGATGTAGTGGTGGAATCAGGGGTGTCGGTTTCGGAATCGATTGTGGGAAATGGGGTTCATCTCAAACAAAGCATTCAAGGAGAAGCCATCATCAATGATAGGCTTGCAAAAAATCGTCATTCCCGCGCAGGCGGGAATCCAGATGATTCACAACCTTTTAAAAACCTTGGATTCCCGCCTGCGCGGGAATGACGAACGATCGAGCAGTGAGAATCCTGACCCATTTTATAAAACGCCATCTACCTTCAACAACCGGATTTACCGGCCGCCTGCGCATCAAGACCCTTCAGGGGGACGGCTCGGACCGGAAGGTCTATCGCCTTTTCACCGGCCGCAAAACCTTTATTGCCGTTTCTCATCCCAAAGGCCGAACCGGATCGCCTTCTGAAAACGATTCCTTCTTTTATATAGCCCGGCATTTAAGAGAAAAGGGGCTCCCCACTCCCCGAATCTTTGCCTTTGACCAATGTCTCGGCCGCTTTTTGCTGGAAGATTTCGGCGATGTTTCCCTGGAATCCTGGGTAAAGATGACCAAGGACGCCGAAAGAATAAAATGGGCTTATGAACAACTCCTGCACCTACTTCTAAAGATCCAGATTGAAGGCGGCCGGGGTTTTGACCCTCGTCGATGTTATGATACATCGCTCTATGACGGCTTGTTCTCCTGGCGGCGAGAATCTCGATATTTTCTTGAGGCTTTTTTGAAAGGCTATCGGCATTATCCAAAGGTGCCCGGCCCCGTTGAAAAAGAGTTGCAGGAACTGGCCCTGCGAGTCGATCAGGAAAAAATAAGCTTATTGCTTTACCGGGATTTTCAATCCAGAAATATCATGGTGGGGGATTTCGGTTTTGGTCTGATCGATTTTCAGGCCGCCCGACTGGGACCGCCGCAGTACGACCTGGCTTCTTTGCTGATCGACCCTTATGTCAATATGGCTCGCCATATGCAGGAAGAACTTTATGATTTTTATCAGACTATCCTATCCGCTCAAATCCCGATCAACCCCAAAAGCTTTCGGGAACATTACGAGATCATAGCCTTCCAAAGGAATCTTCAAATCTTAGGGGCCTATGCCTTTCTTTCCCGTGTCAAAGGTAAAACCTATTTTGAACAATACATCCCGGCGGCCTTGTCCGGCTTAAAAAGACGCCGTTTCGAAAAAATATTCCGACCCTATAAACATATGAGAAAATTGATTGCCGGCCTTTAAATCATGGAAGACCCCCATAGCCATTGATCTCATAATAATAATTATTTGACTTCACAGGGGAGGTTACTTTTTCCGGAGTCTTTGCTGAAAGGGCGCTGTCATTTGTTCGCGTCTAAGACAACGCTCACTCTCACTCCTGCGTGGCGGTACCCGGTTTCCGGATTTATTAATGGGGAAGACCGCAGCTGGTCCGCGGAGGGACAATGCCTCCTTATTCACGATTAATCAATTTCATCAATCCGTAACAACCTGTGCCCTTCAAAAACGGTTAGTATTTCAATATTGTTTTTATTCAGCCTGTACACAATTCGATATTTTTTGAATATGAGTTCCCTTATGCTGGGATTGGATATTTCAGGTACCACTCTTCCCAAACGGGTTCTGTCAGTCAATATTTTCTCAGCGTGTTCTATAAGTTCATCGACAAATTTTACAGCTCGTTCCGGACTATCTATGGCTATGAATGCCTCAATCTCTATTAATCGCTCAAGGGATTCATGAGTCCATTTTATTTTCATCCGGATTATCCTTTTATTCTTCCGGACTTCAATGCCTCTCTGATCTCTCCGGCACGGTAAGTTCTGCCGCTTTCGGCATCCGAGATCCCTCTGCCGACGGAATCCAGGAAAGATTTTCGATAGACCAATTCATCGTAGTCCCTTGGCGACATTAGAACCCCGGAAGGTTTTCCGTTCTGGGTGATAATCAAAGGATGTCCGGTATTCTGGAGATTATTAAACCACTTGGAGATGCTCTTCTTGAATTCGGCGATGGGAACGATATCATTGGCAATTGAAAGGGGTTTCATCCGATGGCTCCTTATTTAGACACATTTATGGGTCTAAATATAGGTCAATATGGAAAGGAAATCAACCTTAATTTGGGATGACCAAAGGCTGACAGAATAGTAAAAAGTCGTCATCCTGCCGAACCCCGATCAAGTCCGGGGCAGGCCCCGGGGTCCAGACGCCGGCCCGATGGAAACCGGGTCTATACCCTTGACCCTGGATTCCAACCGCGGATTAAGACATCGAGGAAGAGCTTCCACGGGAATGACTAAAATGGGTCTTGCGGACTTTCTACGAGTTCATCAAAAAATGGACATTTCAGGTTTTTAAAAGAAGGGGTGGTTCAGGAGTCCTTTTCCGCCAGGGCGAGGGCTTCGCGCAGGAGTTGGAGACTTTCCTGGGCGGCAATTTCGTCGATCTTATGGATGGCAAAACCGGCATGGACGATGACGTAATCGCCAACGCTCGCATCTTCAAGCAACAGGAGGCTGACCTTCCTGATAACACCGTCCACATCGATGGTTCCGAGGCCGTCTTTGATTTCCACAATCTTGGAGGGTATGGCTAAGCACATGAGTTATTCTTTTTCCTGTAAGAGGCCCCCAGACGGGCAATTTCCGCAAGCACCATCTCAACCATCGGGTCCACTTTCTCCTGTATGGAGGGAGTCAGTACGTCACTGAAGTTCTCGATGTCCTGGGGTTCGACCCCGAGAATGACCGTTGCAGGGACTTTATCAAAGACCTGGCACATTGTCAAGGCCTCCAGAAAATCCACCTGATGAAGGGAATTCTTGGCCCTGATCCTGGCCGGTATTTCATCCCCTTCAAGACGAACCAGGGTGCCGGGTCTTCCCCCGTTCTTGACGGCATCGACGACAATGAGATGTTCCGCTTCGGACAGGATACCCAGAAGGTTCATGCCCAGCACCCCCCCATCGACGACTGAGACGTTCTCTGAAAATTCATAGAGGTCCATCAGTTTTTCAATGACCCGGACCCCGAATCCTTCGTCGCTGAAAAGGATATTGCCGATGCCTAAGACCAGGATGTGACCCCTATAGTTCGGAGTTTGGAGTTCGGAGTTCGGAGTAGTAGATTTTGACATAGGTAGTCTAAATTTCGTCCCTTGGTTTCCAGAAGGTCAAACTTCTTTGGTTTTTACTCCAATCTCCGAACTCCGAACTGATTACTCCCGAACTCCGAACTTCTTTTCTTAAAGCGCCTTCACCTTGTAAACCTGGTTGGAGTCCGGGTCAATGACGTGAATCCCGCAGGCGATGCAAGGGTCAAAGGAATGAACGGTCCGGAGGATCTCCAGGGGCTTTTTCGGATCGGCCACCGGCGTTCCGATCAGGGCCTCTTCCACCGGCCCCATCTGGCCCTTTTCGTCCCTGGGGCAGAGGTTCCAGGTGGAGGGAACCACCATCTGGTAGTTTTCGATCTTCTTGTTTTTGATCTTGATCCAGTGACCCAAGGCCCCCCGGGCCACATCATTCAGGCCGCAGCCCATGGCCATGCCTTCGGGCATCTCCCAGTGCTGATAGGTCTTGATATCGCCACGCTTGATATGGTCAACCAGCTCCATGATCCAGCCTTCCATGGCATTCCCGATGACGACGGTTTCGAGGCCCCTGGCCGCTGTTCGGCCCAGGGTTGAGAAGAGGGCCCCTGCCGGAACGCCCAGCGTTTTCAAGGTGTCGTCGACGACCGTTTTAATCTCTTTTTTGTCCCTGGCATAAGCGACCAGTACCCTGGCCAGAGGCCCCACTTCACAGGCTACTCCGTCGTAGCGCGGGGATTTGAACCAGGAATACTTGCCCTCCGGTTTATAATCCCCGTATTCGGGCTTGGTTTCCCCTTCATAGGGGTGTTTGGGGAATCCGGCTTCGTACCAGGAGTGGGCCACGTGTTCGGTTACCTTCATCTGATCCGGCATTTTTATGCCCTTCAGATCTCTCTTCATGATCACCCCCCTGGGCATGAAGAGGTCCTCCGGCTCTTTATCACCCAGGGGAAGATCGCCCCAGGCCAGGAAGTTGGTCGTCCCTCCGATGGCCCCCCAATCCTTATAAAAAGAAGCCACGGCCAACAGGTCGGGAATATAGACGTTTTTGACAAATTCCTGGGTTTCCTTCCAGATATAAAGGAACTCGGTGATACGTTCGGGGTTCAAGTCGGCCACACAGGTAATGCCGCCCACGACCAGGGATTGGAGATGGGGGTTCTTTCCGCCGAAGATGGCGTGCATCCTGGCTGCCTTGGCCTGAAGCCGAAGGGCCTCGATATAATGGGCCGCGGCCATCAGGTTGGCCTCCGGGGGAAGTTTGTAGGCCGGATGGCCCCAGTAGGCGTTATTGAACGGGCCCAGTTGGCCGCTGTCGACAAAGGTCTGCAAGCGCTGTTTCACCTCCTTGAAATACACTGTGCCGCCAAAAGGCGCGCTGGAGATATTATCCGAAAGGGCGGCCGTTTTGGCCGGGTCGGCCTTAAGGGCGCTGATGATGTCCACCCAGTCCAGGGCATGGAGGTGGTAGAAATGGACCAGGTGATCCTGCTGATACTGGGCCCCGTGCAGAAGGTTTCTCAAGATCCGTGCGTCGTCCGGAATCCTGACTTTTACCGCATTTTCAACTGCCCTCACCGAGGACAGAGAGTGGGTGTAGGTTCAAACCCCGCAGGCTCGCTGGGTAAAGTGATGGGCATCCCGGGGGTCCCGGCCCTGCAAAATGATTTCGATACCCCTGAACATGGTGCCTGAGCTCCAGGCGTTGACAACCTTGCCCCCGGCCACCTCCACCTCGATCTTTAGGTGGCCTTCTATCCTGGTAATCGGATCAACGGTTATTTTCGTACCCATAGGATCTCCTTAAATATTTTTTAATGGTCATGATATGAAAAACGGCGTCATCCGCCATGGCCGGAGCCTAACTCTTTATGTTTTCCCTGTAAAAGGGAGTCATCTCATCCCAAAAATTGGGTTCGCTGCAGCCGATGCAGGGATGTCCGGCCTGAATGGGCCAACTGGTTCCTCCATGGAACTTGACGGTCGGGCAATTGTTATAAGTCTCGGGACCTTTACAGCCCATCTTGTAGAGGCAATAACCCATGCGGGCCTCGATGGAGCCGAATTCGAGGACAAAATTATTGGATTCAAAATGGGACCTTCTGGGGCACTGGTCATGAATCGTGTTGCCGTAGGCAAAGAGGGGACGCCCCAGGTCGTCCAAGGCCGGGAGTTTTCCCAAAAGGAGATAATTCACTACGGTCCCCACCAGATTGATCGGATTTGGAGGACAGCCCGAGACATTGACCGTCTTTATACCCAGGGCCTCCTTGACCGATTTGTAACCGCCGGGGTTTGGCTTGGCGGCCGGGATGACCTCCGAAGGAGGAACAGGTGCCCATGGCCACCACGGCCAGGGCCTGGGGACAGACTTCTCGGGCAATTTCCAGAAAGGGCCGATCGGCGATTTTTCCGTAGGCCCCTTCGTATTTCGTGGCGATGGAGCCGTCAACAATGCAAATGAATTTCCCTTTGTATTTTTTAACGGCATTCTTCAGATTCTCTTCCGCCTGATGCCCTGCTGCGGCCATGATGGTTTCGTGGTATTCGATGTCGAGAATATCCAGAACCAGGTCGGCCACCCAGGGATACATGGACCTCAAAAGGGCCTCCGTACAGCCGGTACACTCCCCGAAGGAGAGCCAGATCACCGGGGGCCGCTGCTTGGGTGCGGCGAAGACCTCGGCCACCTTGGGCACAAAGGATGAGGAGAGTCCCAGAGTGGCGGTAAGAATAGTGCAGTAACGCAGAAAGTCTCTTCTGGAGACCCCTTTCTGCTCGAGTCGTTCATAAAATTCCTTTTCCATTGTCACCTCCTATGAAAATAATTAATCTTTTAGTCCAATAGGGATCATCCCTCGCTTTTCAATGATCTCCTTCCCTTTTTCCGACAGGGCAAAATCAATGAAGGTCTTGGCCGCTCCGGCCGGTTTCCCCTTGGTGACAAAGGAAAATTCCTGAAAATAGGGGTACCCTTTGTCCTTCGGGGAAAGGCCGTTGATCTTGACCGTTCTTACCCCTCCTGCTTTTGATACGGCCCCCTGGGTGACGAAAGAGATAGCCGAGGGAAAGCGCTTGACCACTTCCAAAGCCGTGGTGGAAAGATTGGTCATGATGTCATATTGGATTTCTTTTCGCTTAAGGGCCAGGCGTCCGAAATTTTCGTAAGCGGCGGTGGATTTACCGGGAACGACCAGGACAATCATCGCCTCCGGCCTGCCTAACTGTTTCCAGTCGGTAATTTTTTTGTTGAAGATATCCCGAAGTTGTTCTTCGGTAAGATTGATAAGCCGATTTCGGGCATTGACAATGATCGACAGGGAGTCTTTACAAAAAGGCGTCTCCACATACCCCCCCTCCTGGAGCGGATATGTTCCCCCTCGGGCCATACTGGCAATATCGCTCTCGCCGGACATAAGTCGGTTCACCGCGGCCGGAGAAGAGGTCACATACAAATCCACCTCAATTCCGGTGGCTTTGGTAAAGGTCTCCAACCTTTCTTTTTCAAAGGCTTCAAAAACCTGGGCAGAGCAACTGTACCTCAGTTTTTCTTGAGCCTTTGCCGTAAAAGGCAGGGCCCAAGAACTCAGGATGGTGGCAACCACCATAGCAAACCAGGCAATTCTTCTTTCCATGCTTGCTCCTCCTTGATTAATTGACAATAAAATTGCGCTCCCTGTACCGGGCGTGCGGGAAGATTTCCCGCACCATGTTGCAGAGGAGCTTCCAGGCCCTACCGGCCCGCCATCCTCAGCATAATCTCCCGATGGGGGCGGAACTATATAAATCAAAGGCATTCCCCCTTTCCCGAAAAGGTCGGCAAAATGCAGGAATTTGGAGCTCCCTGCGCCAGGGTGTGCGGAAGATTTTTCGCACTGCGTTGCGGGAAATCTTCCAGTTAAGGTAAATGTCTATTATTTGAAGTTCGCTCGCCAATTTTCAAGTCGGGCCTTTGGCCTGACCAGAATGCGATCGCCGCCCCTGTTCAACCGTAAGATATTTTTTTAAATAGGAAAATGGGATTCGCCCGGTGAGTCTGGGACTGAAGTGCTATTATCCCTTGCGGGAGGAATTGTTCGAAGTCATTAAAGCGGGATAGGATCAAATGGCACATCCACAAAAAACATTCAAAGTTATTTGAAATGGGTTAATTTTTTGTGAAGAATTTGCTTTTGACTGAAAAGACTGTATCGCAGGGATAAATAGAGGTCAAGAAAAAAATGAGGTCAGGCTACGATCATCGCCACACTTTTGGAGATGTTCCAAATTTCTTTTACCTTGGGACCCATTATAAGTTTATACGAAAATAAAGTTCGGAGTTAAGAGTTCGGAGTTCGGAGAAACCCGTTTTCATGTTTCGTGGTGCCCCAAGGGGCATGAGGGTTTAGTTCGAAAATAGTTTTTAAACCGCCCTTAATCTTTGTCGAAGCTCTGTAGGGGCGGGTTTAAAACCCGCCTCTACGATTATTTTCATTCTTCGTGGCGCCCTAAAGGGCGCATGTGGGCTTAATACGAAAATAGGGTTCAAGGATTCCAGGATTCGAGGGTTTTACTTCCTTGCCGTTCACTTGAATCCTTGACTCCTAGACCCCTTGAATCCTTTCTTCATGCCTCGTGGTGTCACGCCCCCGGCGGGGCATGTCGGTTTAACAGCGATTTATTCATAGACAGAAGAAAAAACAAATTATAAAATGATTCCCAACATGGCCAAGCCCAAAATCCTTATTGTCGAAGATGATCCGGATATTTCGGAACTGATTCAGTTTAACCTGGAAAAAGCCGGTTATCAAACCGTCCGGGCCGAAGACGGGGAACAGGCCCTCCGCCTGGCTCAAAAACATACGCCGGACCTGATCCTCCTGGACCTTCTCTTGCCCGGGCTGAACGGCCTGGAAGTCTGCCGCCGGTTGAAACGGGATCCGGCCATGCAACACATCCCCATCATGATGGTCACGGCCAAGGGAGAAGAGATGGACCGGGTCGTGGGCCTTGAGTTGGGTGCTGACGACTATGTGGTCAAGCCCTTCAGCATCCGGGAAATCATCCTGCGGATTCAGAAACTGCTGGACCGGCGGGAAAAACAGGCCGCCTCCTCCTTTCTTAAGGCCGATTCGTTGCTCTTAGACCTGGAGGCCCATACGGCCAAATTGAGTGAAAAAACCTTGGAATTGACGGCCACGGAATTTCGTCTGCTGGCCCATCTCATGGGTAACCGGGGAAGGGTTCAAACCCGGGAAATCCTGTTGGATCGGGTTTGGGGTTATTCGTTTGAAGGCTATTCCCGGACGATTGACACCCATATCCGAAGGATTCGAAAAAAACTGAAATCTCATCAAAATCTAATCGAGACGGTCAGGGGGGTCGGCTACCGTTTCAAGGGCTGAACAATATGACTTTCCGCTGGTACACCAAAATCCTGTCGGCCTTTCTCTTAGTCATCGCCGTCGTCATTATCCCCGGTTCCCTCTACCTGGGGGCCAACCTGAAACATTTCTTGATGGACCAAAAAGAGGAAGAACTCAAGCGGGAGCTGCATTTAGCCGCCTATATGGTCTCAGACCAGGTCAACATCAGCCGGTATGATTCGTCCAGGATACGGACCCTGGCCAATCAGGTCGGACTTAGTCTCCAGAGAAGGGTGACCATCATTTCCAAGGATGGGAAGGTGCTGGGCGATTCGGGATTAAACCCTGAAACCGTCGATAAGCTTGATGATCACTCTTACCGGCCGGAAATCATGGAAGCCAAAGCCAAAGGATATGGCCGAAGTATCCGTTTCAGCACCACCATGCAGGCCAATACGCTGTATGGGGCCGTGCCCATTTTTCAAAAAGGCACTCCCATGGGGTATGTGCGCCTGGCCCTTTCCCTGAGTCAGCTCGAGAGAAAAATAGCGGATCTGCGCTGGAAGCTGGCCCTGGTCGGGGGTTTTACCGGCCTGTTGGCCGTCCTCCTTAGCTTCTTTTTGACCTGGGAGATAAACCGTCCCCTTCGAGAGATTACCGACATGGTCAAAAGGATGGCTGACGGCGACCTCAGACAGCCCTTCCATCTCCTGCCCAAATCGGAATTCAGCGACCTGACTGCTTCTCTGGAGCGGATGGCCAAAGAGCTTTTAGAAAAAATGGATTTGCTGGACACCGAAACCGGTCAGTTAAAGACCTTGCTTTCCAACATGCAGGAAGGGGTTATGATAACCGATGACAAGGGACGGACCATCCTGATGAATCCTTTCCTGGAAGAGGTCCTCGGTAAAAAAATTTCCTGGAAGAAACGAACCGTCCAGGAAGTATTCATGAACAGCGAATTGCAGGATGCCGTTGAAACGGTCATGAAGGGCGATCCCTTTCAAAGATTACAACTGACCGTTGGGCGGACCCCGCAAAGGCATTTTGAAGTCCAGGTGATTCCTCTAACCTTCAGCGACCGGCGCCGCCGGGCCGTAGCCATACTCCATGAGACCACGGAACTCAGGCACCTGTTAAAGGTCCGGCAGGATTTCGTAGCCAACGCCTCCCATGAACTGCGGACCCCGTTGACCTCGATCAGCGGTTATGTCGAAACCCTGCTTTCTCTGTCCCCGACAGACCCTCCTGAATTCCAACGATTTTTATCCATCATCCAGAAAAATGTCAGACGAATGAACTTCTTGGTTTCCGATTTACTCGACCTGGCCAAGTTGGATGCCAAGGAACTGACAGAAATAAACCTGAAAAAAATCAGGGTGGAAGAGGTTTTGAATACCGCCGTGCAGATGGTCAATGATCAGGCAAGGGAGAAAAAAATTGACCTTATCGTGGAAAAGGAAGGCCTTCCCGAAGGGTTGATCGCTGACTGGGAAGAAGACCGTATCGTGCAAGCCCTGTTCAATGTCCTGGATAATGCCGTTAAATATACCCCGGAAGGAGGCCGGGTGCAACTGACGGCGAATTTAGTTCGGAGTTCGGAGTTTGGAGTTCGGGGGAGAAATGGTTCCGTCTCCGAACTAACAACTCAAGACCCCGAACTCCACCGGGATTTCTTGAAAATCTCGGTGGAGGATACCGGTATCGGCATCCCCAAAGAGCACCTGTCCCGCATTTTCGAACGATTCTACCGGGTGGACAAGGCCCGTTCCCGGGAATTGGGAGGCACCGGCCTGGGCCTTTCCATTGTCAAACATATCGTTGAGGCCCATGGAGGGACCATTCAGGTCCAGAGTATTTTCGGCCAGGGTTCTACCTTTACCATCCTTCTTCCCCTCAGCAAGGACCTGGCCGCCGATGTCTCCGCTGGCTGATCCCCTTCCTGCTTGTTCACTTTTCTCTTGACAAGCCTCCCCTTTTTAAAGTATTAGGTAGTTATCCTACAAAATCATCACCGCAAAATTTACGGCTGCTCTATAGATTTGGTTTTCTTTTGTTACTTTTTGAAAAAGTCCTGCAACACGGTTCAATTCGGATTTATCTTTCGGCTTCACCACAGATTTAGTTTTTTGCTTTAAACCGGCAACTGATAAGGGGATCCTATGATGAGACATCAATGGTCCGTTTGTGGTTCGCCGGTATTCCTTGTTTTACCCGTATACCTCTTTTATCTCTTGTATCTTTGAAAACCCAAAGGATATTTTTGTCCGACCTTAGGTGACTTATCAAAGGCCGATAAGGACCGGGATATGAAATGGGAGTTTCAGAAGGTGCCGCTACAAAGCCTCCATGAGGGGTCACCCCCTTGTGGAGGCTTATTTATTTCAAGACTATTTCTTGGCACCTTATTAACCTTTCGACTGATTCAATTACCTGAAAGGAGACAATACAATGCCTTACCTGATAACCACTTCTTTGTACCCGAGCGATAAAGCCCCTGAAGTAGCCAAAATGTACCTTGAAGCGATAAGAAAATATCCCCCTGATGAAAATTTGGCCACCCAGGTTGTCCCGGCCGCTGTAAAAGCAACCCATCAAGGCATACAAGACCATAATGATTGAAGAGGTTAAGAAAGGAAAACTGGAGGAAGCTTATATGTATCGCGGTTCAGTAGGATGGCGATGTTCCAAAGTATTCAGGGTTTTGAATACCGAATAGATCCTTATGTTACAGTTGAAGAAGCCTTTGGATTGATGGGCATGAGTCCGCCCGCTTAGTCATATTTCCTTTGGAAAGTAATGAAAGGGAATTATGAAGGCCATAATGAAGTCATAAAAATTGCGGAGACAAGAAAGGAGAATACGAACATGGTCAGATGGACAAGAAGTGCTCAGATTGCCAGCGGAAAAGGTATGCAGGCAATACAATGGGCCAAGGAGATAACGGAATGGGCTAACAAAAAGTACAACCTCCAGATGAAGGTTTACCTGGATTATTTCGGAGAAGTTGGGACCATACGCTGGTTCGTTGATTACGACAACCTGGCCGCTTTGGAGAAGGTTAGTGATCCGATCCTTGGAGACCAGGAATATTGGCAGAGAGTCAACCAGGCCGCGGACTTTTTTATTGAAGGCATCATGGTTGACACGGTCATGCGCGCGATCTGAGTTATCCTAATGCCAAGGGCCACGGCAGGGCTGGAAACGGCCCTGCCTTTCTCCCTCACTTTAACAAAGACACGAATTTATCAGGAGGTGGAAAATGATTGATCCCTATGCCGGTAAGCCATGGTTGAAGTTCTATGACCCCCATGTGCCGGAGAAACTCGACTACCCCCAGAAGTTATATCCGGAGCTGTTCCGGGAAGCGGTGGAAAAGGACCCGGATAAGGTTGCCGTCCATTATGCCGGGACCTCTATCACCTTCGCCGAGCTGGACGGGATGTCCAATAGCTTGGCTAATTTTCTTAAGGCGATGGATATCCAACCCGGCGAGGTGGTCGGCGTCAACCTGCCCAATGTACCCGCCTATTACATAGCCATAATCGGCATCCTTAAAGCCGGCTGCGTGCTCACCGGCGTCAGCCCGCTGCTTACCCAGAGGGAACTTGAATACCAACTCAATGATGCTGGCGCAAAAATGCTGGTGGCCATGGACCTGCTCTGGAACAACGTGGGGCCGGTTATTGACAAGACCGGGGTAAAAGTGGTGGCCTTCGTCGGTGTAGCCGATTTTCTGCCCTCTGATAAACCGTCCGTCCTGGGGGAACTCCCAACCATTCCGGGTGTTTCAATACATCATTTCTCGAACATATTGAAAGACTTCCCGGCAGCTACTCCGCCGGTATTACGGATGGACCCTGATGCCGACTGCCTGATGCAGTATACCGGGGGGACTACCGGTCCATCCAAAGGTGCCACGCTGACCCATAATAATATGGTCCATCATATCATTCAAATGGCGACCTGGAGTAATCATAAAACCGGCGTCTGGCTCTCCGCCTTCCCTCTATTTCATCAGGCCGGCCTGACCATCGGAATGTATTGCCTGGCTTGTGGTAATACCCTGGTGGCCATTCCCAATCCCAGAGACCTCACCTCCATCATTGACGCCATAAAGACCTATAAACCTACCGTCCTGGTCAATGTGCCGACTATATATATTGAGCTCTCCAGGCAGCCGGCCTTCCGGGAAATCGATTTTTCAAACCTGGAGAACTGCATCAGCGGGGCGGCCCCCTTCCCTCCTGAATTCATAAAGGATTTTGAGTCGATAGTCGGTGAAGGTAAAGTCGTGGAGGTTCTGGGCATGACGGAGACAAGCCCCATATTGACCTCACAACCTTATTGCGGCAAAAAAAAGGCCGGCTCGGCAGGAATACCCTACCCGGATACCCAGATCAAAATTGTTGACCCAATAACCAAAGAGATCGTGCCCCAGGGAGAACCCGGCGAATTGGTGGCCAAGGGACCGCAGGTATTCACCAAGGGATACCATAATAAACCCGAGGAAACGGCCAATACGCTCCGCGATGGCTGGATTTATACGGGAGATATCGTCCGCATGGACGAGGATGGATACATCTGGATGGTCGACCGGTTAAAGGATATGGTCAATGTATCCGGCTATAAGGTATTTACCCGTGAACTCGATGATATCATCTCGGAGCATCCGGCCATAGCCATGGCGGCCACCGTCGGCCTCCCGGACCCTGTTCGTCCGGGTTCCGAGATCGTGGCGACCGCCGTAGTATTAAAACCGGGAGTCGAAAAAAGTGAAACAACCCGGGCCGATATCATCGATTTTATCAAAGCCCGCGAGGCCCCCTACAAGGTCCCTAAAAAACTGGTCTTTATGGACCAATTGCCCATCAGCACCATCGGCAAAATACTGAAACGGGAGCTTCGGGAAATACTGAATAAATAGAAAGAAAGTTCGGAGTTTTGAATTCGGAGTTCGGAGAGATCATTTCCACAGTTCATGGCACCCAAGCGAGACAAGAAGATTTCGTACAAAGATAGAGGAGATGCTTAAATGATAGGGGAAAGCGAGCCGATGCTCTATCCGATGGAAGTAGGGATTGCCCAAAGAATTTTGGCTATCGTCCAGGAAGAAATGGCCCGTTACAAAGTTACTAGGCTGCAGACTATTCGACTGGTGGTGGGAGAAGCCTTGCCTGTAAATCCTCAACGGCTGACTCACTGTTTCCAATTTGTCAGCCAGGATACCCCCCAGGAAGGGGCAAAACTGGAGTTGGAATGGGACCCCCTGGCTTGCCGTTGCACTCCCTGCTCTAATGTATTCTTTATCGAGAATGGTGAGTATCTCTGCCCCAATTGTCATTCTGAACCAAATCGAAATCATCTCGGGGGAAAAATTTTTAATCAAGGAAATCGTGGCGGAATAAAAATGGATTTTGCAAAGAGGAAAGCTGATTCATTCTGTGTTCGGGAATAACCCCTGAAACTGCCCAGCAGCGCACCAAACGCAATGACGCAGGGGAAAGGTCTGATTAAAAAGATGAAATGGGAGAATCAGAAGGTGCCGCTACGAAGCCTCCATGAGGGGTCATTCCCTTGTGGAGGCTGACATCACTAAGCCGGGTTTTGTTTTCCGAGAGCAAAAAATCTCTGTCGTAATAAGGAAGATAAGAACAGTTTAATTACGGTAAAAAAAAACTTTTAAATTTCGGAAGGAGGCAACTATGGCAGACCGGATGCTTTTCATAGGATGGAATCGTCCTGTTATCGGACGGGAAAAACAGGCTTGGGAACTTTTTCAAAAGGCGATGCAGTTTTACGGCAAGCTACAAGCCGATGGCCGGATCGAGAAAGTTGAAGCGGTATTATTGGCCGCTCACGGGGGCGACCTGAACGGCTTTGTACTGCTTTATGGCAGCGCCGGAAAGCTCGCGGAAGTCCGAGAAGATAAAGGTTTTGTTGATATCGCCATCGAGGCAGAATATTGTGTTGATGGCTATGGAATCATCGATGGCTACACGGGGGAAAGCCTGATGAATATGTTTTCCCAATGGTCGAAACTCATCGGTAGTTAATTTTCCGGCACCTGGAACTTGGTTTAAACCTGCTTGGTTAATCGGGAGAGGCAGAGTCGATAATGTCTGCCTCTTCCCCACAAAATTGGAGGCGCAAATGAAAACAATCCGTTATCTTGCCGCCGGTCTTTTATTGCTTTCCGGCATTTTGCATGCAATACCGATATTCACAGACCCCATCCGATCCCAATGCCCTTCCCATGCTGGTTTTTGGAATAATTTATTTTACCATTGGGGTGCTTCTCCTCATGGATCTCAGGTTTGCGCCCTACCTGGCCGTCTTTCCTTTGATCGGCCTGGGAATAGGGTTCTTTGTGGTGGGTATAAAGAACTGGACCGCCATGCTGACCTTTCTCTTTGCCATCGATGTGGCGGTGATTATTTGCTGTATCCGTTTAATCCTTAACCGGAGGCCGGCCATGGCCAAGGCTTAAAAAGTCCGCTGGACCTTTAGAGCTTTCAGGTCTCCGTCCTCAAATAGTTGTAATTATCAATTTTTGTCTACCTACGGAAAGGAGATAATAAAATGTCTAAAGAGTTCAATGTGCGCTGGGGTTGGTTAAAGTTCATGTATATCCTTACCATTGTAGTGGCAGGTGGCGCCGGATTGGGTATGATTTTTTTTCCAGACCTTTACCGCCTGAGTTTTGGAATGCCGAAACAGGACCCGGTAGTATTTGGAGTTACGAGCAGTGTTTATCTGGCCTTCGGGATTCTATCTGTTTTAGGTCTTCGGTCTCCACTGAAATTTGTGCCTGTGTTATTGCTGCAACTATGTTATAAAGTTGTCTGGTTTGTCGGGGTTATTTTACCTCTTCTTTTTTCAGGGCCATTCCCGATGTACGGAATATCGATGGTTATCATATTTGCTGTCTTTGTCATCGGAGACCTGATTGCCATACCTTTTTCTTATGTTTTCGCTAAGCAGTGAGACCTATGAGTAATATTCGAAAGGAATTTTATCATGGCAGATGAACTGACCAACTTCGATGCCGTCGGTCTTGGGGAACTGATTCGTCAAAAGGAAATCTCGCCGATGGAGCTGCTGGAAACGACCATTGAACGAATCGAGCGCCTCAACCCCAAGCTCAACGCGGTCATCCACAAGATGTATGACCAGGCCCGTGAAGCGGCGCAAGCATGGAGCAGAAGAATCGAGAAGGACAATGCTGCCGGTGTGGTTTTTGCCGGTGTCCCCTTCCTTCTGAAAGACCTCACCGCCGAGTGCCAGGGAGCTCCTTTTAACGAAGGCTGTCGCGCGTTGCAGGGATACGTTTCCAAGCTGGATAGCGAATTGGTCCGGCGGCAGAAGGCTGCGGGTCTGATCATCCTCGGGAAAACAAACACCCCCGAATTCGGACTTCTCCCGACAACGGAGCCGCTCTTGTACGGGCCGACCAAAAATCCCTGGAATCCGCAATTGACTCCGGGTGGTTCAAGCGGCGGCTCGGCCGCGGCCGTAGCGGCCCGAGTCGTTCCCATGGCCCACGGGAACGATGGCAGGAGGCTCGATCCGCGTCCCGGCCTCCTGCTGCGGTCTCTTCGGCCTCAAGCCGACGCGAGGCCGGAACCCTCTGGGACCGCTCTTCGGAGACATGATCAGCGGGCTCGTCCACGAACATGCGGTAACACGCACCGTGAGGGATTCGGCGGCCCTTCTGGATGCCACCTCCGGGCCGGCGCCCGGAGATCCGTACTGGGCTCCTCCAAAGGAACACCCCTATTTTGAGGAGGTGAATCGAGAGCCGGGACGTCTTAAGATCGGGGTCCTCCTGGAGATTCCCCCGGGATGGCACGAAGAAAGCAAATTGCATCCGGATTGCGAGCAGGCCGTCAAGACGGCCGCCCGGCTCTGCGAGGAATTGGGACATACCGTCGAGGAAGTGTCCCCAACGGAGTTGGGCCAGCAGGGGATTATCGCCCATTTCGGCGCGGCTTTTCGCCTGCTCCGCAGGCCATGCCGTGGCCTACTGGGAACGGGAGCTTGGAAAAAAGATCGGGCAGACCGACCTGGAGCCCATCACCTGGGCAAGCTATCAGGCGGGGTTAAAGAGAACCGGGGCCGGTTACCTGATCGCGGTCGAGGAAATCCAGCGCTTCTCCAGAAAGGTAGCCCTCTGGTACCAGGAGGGAGGATACGATCTGCTTCTCACTCCCACCATGGCGATTCCACCCACCCTATTGGGGGCCTTCCAATTCAAGACCGAGGACCCGACGAGTTGGCTTCGAGCGGCCAACGACTTTGTGGCCTTCACCCGCATCCAAAACATGACCGGCCAGCCGGCCATGTCCGTTCCTCTTTACTGGAACGAGGACAACATCCCCATCGGGGTGCAATTCGCCGGACGGTTTGGGGACGAAGCCACGCTTTTCCGCCTGGCGGCCCAATTGGAGAAGGCCAAGCCGTGGGCCGACAGACGCCCGGCGATCTGTGCCTGATTCATCACGGCGTTTGAATATTAGGTGACCGAGATTGTGGAAGGCTCAGCCGGAAAGGATCTGAGTAGAAAGAATATCAAATTCTATGCGGCCAGATTTGGGACAGATGAATATTTAACAGGCAATAGTTTGTCAAGCGAAACGTGCTTTGAGGCATCTAATATTTCTATCCCAACAATCTTTTCATTCTCCCCGATATCGAGAACAATGTCTTCCGTAATCCTCTTGTTAATTACATCCTGCTTTCTGTCATCAAGCCGGATATAAAGGAGGTCTATCTTGTCTTTGTAGATAATATCCATGTCATTCTTTCCATTGTCCGTAATAAACATATACGGTTATGGTAATAATGTTTTTCCAACCACCCTCTGTCGAACAATCTCAGACCCAAGAATCCCTATTTCTCGGTAGAGGATGTGAATTGCCGGCCTGTTTCTTCATGGGCCTGGCCAGTGTCGGCAAGTCCTTGATCGTTTCCCCGAATTTCTTTTCAGCCAGGCGCAACTCGTAAAGCTTCTGCAGGTTCAGCCAGAACTCAGGGCTTGTTCCGAAGAAATGACCCAGGCGCAAGGCTGTGTCTCCGGTCACACTGCGCTGCCCGTTCAAAATTTCGGTTATACGATTAGTTGGCACTCTGAGCCTGCGGGCCAATTCAGCCGCACTCATGTTCAGAGCCCGAAGTTGTTCGGCGAGATGTTCGCCGGGATGTATAGCACTGCGTCCCATAATGCACCTCAATGGTAATCGATGATTTGAACATTGATCGGCCCAGGGGTGCCCTTCGGCCACTCGAAACAGATCCGCCATTGTTCATTGATTCGGATGCTGTATTGGCCCTTCCGGTTGCCCTTGAGCGCTTCAAGACGGTTACCGGGCAAATCCAGGTCGAGTAACGATGTGGCCGAATCGAGTTGGTCAAGCCTCATTTCCGCCTGATAATCAAATCCCGTGAAAGCCTTAACCCTTTTCCCGTAAGCGAATTCTTGTGTCCGCTTATCCTTGAAGCTTACGATCATGATTTTTTAATTTATTGACTTTTATGCGTTATGTCAAGCATAAAATGGGGGAGGATGTTGCTATTTTTCTTACTCATCTTTTTCCCCTTATTTTTCCCCTTGACCCTCTCCTTTTTCTGTTTTATAGTCCTTCATCCTAAAACAATTTATTGCTATTAACCAACCCTTTTTCGGAGTTGGCAATATGCAGTGTCCTAAGTGTCGATTCGACAATCCCGAGGGCGCCAAGTTTTGTAATGAATGCGGCGGTCGTCTGGAACTCGCCTGTCCCAGTTGCCGAAAAGTAAACCCTCCAGGAAGCAAGTTTTGCAGCGAATGCGGACACCCTTTATCCGCCTCGGCACCTCCCGCCCCCCAAGTCCCTCTTCCTATTGACCCCATCGCCAAGATTGCAGCGTTACCTCCCCCAGGAACTGGCCGAGAAGATATTGTCGCAGCGGGAACGGATCGAGGGGGAGCGAAAACAGGTGACGGTGCTGTTCACCGACTTGGCGGGCTACACCTCCATGTCGGAGAAGCTCGATCCCGAAGAGGCCTTCGGCCTGATGGAACAGGTCTATGAGATCCTCATCCGGACGGTCAATGAGTACGGAGGAACGGTGAACGAGCTGACCGGCGACGGGGTCATGGCCCTCTTCGGCGCCCCCATCGCCCTGGAGGACGCGCCCCAGCGGGCCATCCGGGCTGGCTCTGGCCATCCACCGGGAGACTGGTGCAGTTCAACGACCGGATACGGCGGGAAGAAAACCGGTCTATCCTCTCCTGCGGATGCGGGTCGGGATCAACACCGGACCGGTGGTAATGGGGACCCTGGGCAATGACCTGCGGGTCGATTTCAAGGTCGTGGGCGACACGGTGAACCTGGCCTCCCGGATGGAAGGCCTAGCCGAACCCGGCACCACCTATGTTACCGCCGAGACCTTCAAACTCACCGAAGGGTTCTTTCGCTTTGAGGGATCTGGGCAAGAAGGAAATCAAAGGAAAGGCCGAACCCCTCGAGGTCTACCGGGTCATCGCCCCGAGCAGCCGCAGGACCCGCTTCGATGTGAACGCCGAGCAAGGCCTGACCCCATTTATGGGTCGTCAGCGCGAGCTTGAACTTCTCCTTGACGTTTACGCCCGGGCCAAGAACGGCCGGGGACAGGCGATGTCCATTGTGGCCGACGCCGGGATGGGTAAGAGCCGGCTGCTCTACGAGTTTCGAAAGGCCATCGCCAACGAGGAGGTGACCTTCCTCGAAGGCAAGTGCCTCTCCTACAGCCGGGGGGTGGCCTATCATCCGGTGATCGACCTCCTGAAAGGCCAATTTGACATCCGGGAAAACGACGGGGACCTGGAAGTCCGGGACAAGGTCAAACGAAATCTGAAACTCCTCCAGATCGACGAGATCACCACCCTCCCCTATTTTCTCGAACTTCTTTCCGTCAAGGACAGCGGCATCGATCAAATTTCTTTAAGCCCCGAAGGCAAGAGAGACCAGACTCTTCAGGCCCTGACCCGCATCGTGCTCAAGGGGGCCGAGATCCAGCCTCTGATCCTGGCCGTGGAAGACCTCCACTGGATCGACCGGAGTTCCGAAGATGTTTTGAAAGACCTCCTGGAACACATCTCCGGAGCCAAGGTGCTGCTGATCTTCACCTACCGGACCGAGTATGTCCACACCTGGGGGGCCCGCTCCTTTCACAGCCAGGTCACCTTGAACCGGCTCTCCAACCGGGAAGCCCTGGCCATGGTCTCCCATCTCTTAGCCACCAGAAAGCGTGGCCGAAAACCTCCAGGACCTCATCTTAGAGAAGACCGAAGGGGTCCCCTTCTTTATCGAAGAGTTCTTGAAGTCCCTCAAGGACCTCCAGGTCATCCGCAGGCAAGACACGGTTTACGCCCTGACCAAAGACCCCAAAGACGTCACCATCCCTTCCACCATCCAGGATGTGATTATGGCCAGGGTCGATGCCCTGCCCGAAGGGGCCAAAGAGGTCCTTCAGACCGGCTCGGTCATTGAAAGAGAGTTCTCCCACGAACTCATCCAAAAGGTAACCAAACTCCCCGAGCGAGATCTCTTGACCCATCTCTCGGCCCTCAAGGATGCCGAACTCCTCTACGAGCGAGGGGTTTACCCGAACTCCACCTACATCTTCAAACACGCCCTGACCCGAGAGGTGGTCTACGACTCGATCCTGACCAAAAGGAGCAAGGAGATCCACGCCGCCGTGGCCGAGGCCATGGAACAAATCTATCAACCCAACCTCACCGAGCACCTGGGCACGCTCTGCGATCACTTTATGGCCGGGGAGAACTACGAAAAAGGCTGAGACCTACGCCAGACTGGCCGCCAGGAAGGCGACGAAGGCCGGCTCATTTCCGGATGCCATTGATCAGGCCCAAAAAGAGAATCGTCTGCATAGAAAAATTACCCCTGACCGATGAGGTCCAAAGGAAAATGATCGATGCCCGGACGGTTCTTGCCCTCTACCTCACTCAACTCAATTATTATTTTGAAGCCAAAGAGGCTATTGATCCGATTATCAACCTGGCTGAAAGATTGGGTTATAAAAAGCGGCTCTGCCAGATAAAAACCATTATGGGGACATATCATGCCTTTGTGGAAGAGAATTTCCCGGCAGCCTTTCAGACCTTTGAAGAGGCCTTAACGATAGCAGAGGAAGTAAAAGATATTGTTTCTTCATATTTTAGCGAACTATTGGTTTGGAGTAAGCTTTATCCGTAAATTGTGAATTTGAAAGGGCAATCGGCTACTATCAAAGGGCTCTTGATATTAATGTTGCCGCCGGAAATCTATGGGGAATTGCCTCCATCAAAGCAAATTTTGCACATCATTGTTATTTTTTCTCAGGAAGAATAACTTTGGGATTCCAGACCTCGGCTGAGGCTGTCCGTATTGCTGAAGAAAGCGGAGATAGTCTATTCTAAAGGGATTGCCTACACCTGCCATGGCGCTTCATGCTTGTGGAAGGGGATTATTCGAAGAAGCGGAGAAATACCTTTTAAAGGGAATTGGCTTTTGTGAAAAGCTCAATGAAAAAGTTATGGAACTCGTTTGCACATTTTTACTTGGGTGAGATCTATTTTGAAAGGGGTGATTTTCCAAAATCCGAAGAATGGTACGGAAAAGGATTGCGGCTTATTAAGGACAGTCGACTATCTCCCTCTTTAGCGGGTTGGGCAAATGTAGGGTTGATGAGGACAAAGAGTATGATCAACCCAAAGGATATTGATCTGGAATCTCTTTATGCGTATTCAAGAAATAATAAACTCAAAGTAGGTCCAAGGTTGGAATTTCTAATTATATCGGAGCTATTCTAATGAATCTGGGCGATGGACATATGAATGAAGCGGAAGCCTGGATTCAAAAGGCCATTGAGGAAGATCAAAGAAACGGCACAAGATTCTTTTTGGGAAGAGACTACGCCCTTTATGCCGAATGGAATAAACGAAACGGTGACCATTCCCAAGGCCCGGGAAAACTTGGGGAAGGCTATAGAAATTTTAGAAGGGTGCGGCGCCGATGGATGGGTAGAAAAATACGAGAAGGAACTTGCATTAATCGCCTGACATAGAAATGATGAAGAGAAAAGGGATTTTCCTGAAGGCCGAAAGCTAATCGCTGATAGCCCTCATCCGATAAAAATCTTTTTCGGATGAGAAACAAATAACTCATCAAAGGAGGGTTTTAATCATGTTTTCCAAAAGCACAAAGAAAGAAACACTGTTAAAGAAGGTCCCGGTCTTCAGCGCACTCAGCGGCCGTAATCTCAAGCAGATCGGGAAGTTGATGGACGAGGTCCGAGTAAAAGCAGGACAGATATTAGTCCAGCAGGGTAAGACGGGCCAGGACTTCTATCTGATCGTTGATGGGCAGGCACGGGTGGAAAAAGACGGAAAGAAATTTAAAATTTTAGGACCGGGGGATTTCTTCGGAGAGATATCTCTGATCGACCGAGGACCTCGTACGGCCAGTGTCCTTTCCGAAACCGACATGACGGTTCTTGCCGTCAGCCATCGCGCCTTTATGCGGCTGCTCGACACGGTTCCGGCTTTATCCAAAGCCATGCTGGGTGCGCTCTGCAATTATATCCGAAATGCGGAGCGGCCTTCCATCGTAAGTTAAAACCGCCCAGCCAAAGCCGAACTTTGGCTGGGCGTTGTGCCCTTGCGGAATAGGCGTTAACAACCTCTTATAATAACAGCTTCCATTGGCGAAGGGCGGCCTTCCCCCTGCTTCTTAAAAAATGAAATGGAGATACTAATCCGACTCTTGGCTTGCCTCATGGTCAAGGGCCTCAATCATCCAGGTGTTGATGCTCTTACCGGAGGCGTCGGCCAGGGCGGCAATCGTCTCATGCAGATCAGGAGAAATCCGCAGATTAAATCTCCCAGTGAACTTCCGACGCGGATTCACCCCGTCCTCGGCGCACATTTTCAGAAAAACCTTGAGGGATTTCCTGCCTTCCTTGCGGAGACCTTCGACCGACGTGGCGTAAAAGTCGGCGCCCCCGCTCAGGCCGATAAACTCCCCCCGAAACATACCGATCTCGGGATCATACTTAATAACCGCCTTATACCCATCGATTTCCATAACGCTGATCATGGCTTCACCCCGTGTTGTTCAAACCATTTGCGGATGCTTTTTACGCAGCCCTTATCCGTATCCGGGGATGGATGCGGACGATGGAACACCCGACGCTCTCCAAAAAGACGAACCCCGACGCGGGAGCCCTCATGCTCGGTCACTTCGGCCCCCAATCCGCGAAACAACGCCTGGATGTCAGACCATTTAATGCCCCCGCTTGTCGGACGACTGAAAATCATCTCTAACGTCGACTGGTGCCTGCGTTTCGTGGCTATATAGTGCCAATAATTGGTACCATTGTCAATAGGAATTGTTTAGGAGAAAAAAATGAGATGTCCTGCTTGCGGTCATGAGAATCCTGAAGGGGCGAAGTTTTGCAATGAATGTGCGGCCAAAATTGAACTGACCTGCCCCCGATGCAATAAAATCAATCCACCGGAAAGCAAATTCTGCAATGAATGCGGGACCAATTTATCCGCCCCTCCAGGGACAGTCCCTAAGGCGACAGGTAGGCAGCCTGCACCGTCGTCCGTCGGTTCGGGCGAAATACTCGCCAAGGTCCAGCGCTATCTGCCCCAGGGCTGGCTGAGAAAATTTTGTCCCAGCGAGACCGGATCGAGGGGGAGCGGAGACAGGTGACGGTGTTGTTTACCGATATGGCCGGTTACACCTCCATGATCGAGAAGCTCGACCCCGAGGAGGCCTACGTACTGATGGACAGGGTCTATGAGATCCTTATCCGCAAGGTGAATGAATACGGCGGGACTGTCAATGAGCTGACCGGCGACGGGATCATGGCCCTTTTCGGCGCACCTATCGCCCTGGAGGATGCACCCCAGCGGGCCATCAGGGCCAGCCTGGCCATCCACCGGGAGATGGTGCAGTTTAATGATAAGACGCGGGCAAAGAAACCCAGTCTCCCTCCATTGTGTATGCGGGCCGGCATCCACACCGGTCCGGTAGTGGTGGGCACATTGGGCAATGACCTACGTGTAGACTTCAAGGCTGTAGGAGACACGGTGAATCTGGCCTCGCGAATGGAAAGCTTGGCGGAACCGGGGACGACCTATGTTACAAACGATTCCTTTAAACTTACCGAAGGGTTCTTTCGGTTCGAAGCGTTGGGAGAAAAACAAATCAAGGGGAAGGAAGTCCCCATCAAAGTCTATCAAGTGATTGCCCCCAGCACCAGAAGGACAAGATTTGATGTCAGTGCGGAGCGCGGGTTGACTCCGTGGGTAGGGAGAGGGAGGGAGCTTGAACTGCTGCTGGACGGTTTTGAACGGTCCAAGCAAGGCCGGGGCCAGGCCTTTTCCCTCGTAGCTGAAGCCGGGGTGGGAAAATCCCGGCTTTTGTACGAATTTCGCAAGGCCGTGGCCAATGAAGAGGTGACCTTTTTGGAAGGCAAGTGCCTCTCCTACAGCCGGGGCGTTGCCTTTTATCCTATTATTGACATTTTGAAATCCATTTTTGAGATCCGGGAAGAAGACGGGGATTCCAAGATCAGGGAAAAGGTCTCCGATGGACTCAAACTATTGAAAGCGGACGCCACCTCCACCCTGCCCTATCTTTTGGAGTTATTATCAGTCAAAGACAGCGGTATAGACGACATATCCATGAGTCCGGAGGGAAAGAGAGATCAAATCGTCGAGGCCTTGAAGCGAATCGTCCTAAAAGGGTCCGAGTTGCGTCCCTTGATCATGGCCATCGAAGATTTGCACTGGATGGATAAGAGCTCCGATGAATTATTAAAATATGTGTTGGAGGGCATACCAGGGGCCAGGATTTTAATCATATTCACCTATCGTCCGGAATTCATCCCCTCCTGGGGAGGCAAGTCCTTCCACAACCAATTGACGCTGCAGCGCCTCTCCAATCGGGAGAGCCTGGAGATGGCCTCTTATCTCCTGGACACCGGGGAAATGGAACAATCCCTGGGGGAGATGCTTTTAGAGAAGACCGAGGGAATCCCATTTTTTCTGGAAGAATTCATCCGTTCCCTGAAAGACCTGAAACTTATCGAGAGAAGGGGCGGCACCTACGGGTTATCAAAAAGCGTCCTGGAAATGACCGTTCCGACCACCATCCAGGAGGTGATCCTGGCCCGGGTGGACCCCTTACCCACGGGGGCCAAGGAATTGCTCCAGGCCGGGTCGGTCATCGAGCGGGAGTTCGACTTCCAGTTGATCAAACATGTCACCCGGCTTCCGGAGCCGGATTTGCTTTCCAATCTTTCGGTCCTAAAGGAATCAGAGCTTTTAATGAACGGGGGATTTATCCCCAGTCGAGCTACATCTTCAAACATGCCCTGACCCGAGAAGTGGTTTATGATTCCATATTGTCCGAGCGGAAGAAGAAACTCCATGAAGAAATCGGCCGGGCGATAGAAACCCTTTACAAAGACAGATTGGATGAATATTACGGCCCCCTGTCCGAGCATTACATAAAAGAAAAATTATAAAAAAGGGGGCGACTATTCCAAACGGGCGGCCAAAAAAGCGGAGAAGACCGTTTCGCTGAACGATGCCATTTCCTACATGAAGAGCGGGGTCTCGTGCTTGGAGAGACTTCCCCGATCCGAAGGGGTGGAAAAAGAAGAGATCGACGCCCGAACCATCATGGGGCTTTACCTTTTTCAAATGAATTATCCGGTAAAAGCAAAAGAAACCATTGATCCGATCACGGATAGGGCCTCGAAGATGAATTATAAGCGCAGGCTCCCCCTGATACATAACATTTTAGGGCAATATGAACTTGAGGTCGAAGAAAATTTTCCCAAGGCCTTTAATCATCTTGAAGAAGCCTTAAGAATTTCCGAAGAGACCAACGATATTCTTTCTTTGTTTTTCGCAAATTATACCTTGGGTTTGGCGCTGATATGGGATTGCGCCTTTGAAAAAGCCACCTATCATTTTAAAAAAGCCCTTCAGATAAACCGGGCGGTCCACAATCTTTGGGGCATATCGGCCATGAAAACTTTTTTAAGTCATGTTGATCTTTATCGGGGTATTACCAATCTTGGCCCCCAGGGCAGTGAAGAGGCCCTTCATTTGGCCGAAGACAGCGGCGATATATATTCAAAAGGGATATCTTTTATTACGCATGGTATTTCCTGCTTTAGCAAAGGATTTTTTTCGGAGGCAGAAAAATACTTATTAAAGGGAACCGAGTTCTGTGAAAGAATCAATTTTTTCTTCCCGAATTATTCTGCACACTATTATTTAGGTGAAATGTATCTTCAACTTCAGGACTATGAAAAGGCCATTGGCTGTTATGAAAAGGCCATTGGTTACATAGAAAAAGCCCAATTTGGTCCATCTTTTAATAATGCGTGCAGAACAGGAATTGTCAAAGCAAAGGTAATGAGCGGACAAAGGGATATTAACATAGAATCTCTGTATGGTTATGCTCGGGGAAATAACATGAAAATATTAGACGGCCTCACGAAAAGGTCTGTAGCTGAGATTTTATTCCATATGGATGATAAGCAAATGGATGAGGCGGGGTTTTGGCTCAACCAGGCCATCGAAGCCGATCGGCAAAATGGCATGATGTGGGAGCTGGCCCAGGATTATCTTTCCTATGCCGAACTCTTAAAAAGAAAGGACGACGGGGTTAAGGCTAAGGAGCTTCTGGGCAAAGCCATTGAAACTTTTCAGAGGTGCGGCGATGATGGATGGGTGGAAAAATATGAAAAGGAGATGGCCATACTCGCCTGATGAAAAAGCAAGAGGCGGGATTGTACTAAAATGCACCGGCCCCAAAAACTAATTTCCATATTTAGGAGGAGAAAACGATGGGAGAGGACATTAGGGTGGCGGAAAAGAGAATCGGCGCAGTCCAGGGGTTATACGAGGGGATCCAGCACCTTATTTATGTGGGGGACAGAAAGGTCTCGGCCCTGCTGCTCATCAATGCCGTCCTGATCTCCTTCTCAGCCACCTGGAGTCTCAAGGAGTACGCTCTCCTGACGAAAATAATCATTCTCGTCGGCGTTGTCTTGGCCGTCCTTTCAACGATCATGTTCCTTATGGCCATCATCCCTCGGGTCTCGAAGAGGGCCTCCAACAGCATCCTCCACTACAAGGGCATCCTGGACTTTCCCCGGGAGAAATATGTTTCCAGGATGCTCGAGATCGACGACGAGGAGCTGACGAATGACTATTTGGACACCATCTACTCCCTGTCTTCGATCCAGAAGAGAAAAAATGGCTATCTGGCACTGGGCTGCTACTTGCTTATCATTTCGATTTGTCTGCTCGGGCTGTCGTTCATCATCCACAATTTCTGAGAGGGACCATGAAGATAGAAATCCTGGGCTGTTATGGAAATGTAACCAGAAAATGCCGCACCACTTCGTATCTCATCAACGACCGGGTTCTCTTCGATGCCGGGACGGTGACGGAGGTTCTCCCGCCCGAAAGAAGGAAGCAAATCTCCCATGTCTGCTTAAGCCACATCCACCTGGATCACGTTAAAGGCATTTGCGCCCTGGCCGAGGAATTAGCGATGATCGAGAGTGGGCGGGTGACCGTGGCCGCCGACGGAGAGGTGATCGCAGCCCTCTCGGAGTATGTATTCAATAACTTCTTGTGGCCTGATTTTACCGCCATACCGGATAAAAAGAAGGCGGTCGTTCATCTGAAGACGATGGGCCGAGGGTATACGACGGTTGCCGGGCTGCGGGTAAAACCTGTCCTCGTAAAGCACAGAATCCATACAACAGGGTTTATCGTCAAAGAGGCCGGCAAGACCATCATGATGACCTCAGACACCGGTGTGACAGAGCAGTTCTGGGAGGGGGCCAGGTTGGAAAAGCATCCTGAATTCATCATCTCTCACGTCGCTTTCCCGAACCGCCTCCATGACCTCGCCGTCTTGTCCGGCCATATGACCTTATCCGTGCTCCTCGATCGGATCGACACCTTCGCCCTTCACCATATCCCTTTCTATATTGCCCACATGAAATCGATGTTTGAATCGGAGATCCGTAGCGAAATAAAAAAGGCCGGCAGGCAGAATATCCACCTATTGAAACAAGGTTCGGTGTTATATACCTGAAAGAATATAAAGTCGGATTATTAGGTTCTTCTCCCGAGAAGTTAGGATAAAGGGGGATTATCCCTTGAATCCTCAGATCATCGCCAACTCTTTTGGAGAAGATCTATCATTTATAAGCCGAGAAGTCCACGCCTCTCTGCCGGCCCCGTTCTTCGAACCAGGCCTCTTCGTTTATCGGAGGAGGCACAATCTTTTCCTGGTCTTTATGAACCAAGGAAATGGCCTCGCCGGAGCAGGTGCTGATACAAAGACCGCAGCCGATGCATCTTTCCGGATCGATCCGATAAGCTCCCTCCCCTTCTTCGATGGCCTTCACCTGGCAGCGCTCGTCGGCGCAAATACCGCAACTGAGACATTTTTCCGGGTCGATCTCGGCGTAATAATGGGAATTGATCACCTTGGAGGCCGGGATGCCCAGCTTATTGATGGCCCCTAATACTCCGCAACAACAGCCGCAGCAGTTACAGATATAGATATTCCCTCCCTGCTGATTGGCCGTAAGGTGCACCAGACCCAACTCTTCCGTTTTATTCAACAGGGAATAGGCTTCCTCCCTGGTCAGCACCTTTCCCTGCGGCATTTTGTTGAAAACTCCGGGTATGGGGGCGATGGCTAAGCAGACCTGCATGGGCCGGTCACAGGGATGTCCCAAAAGACCCTGCTCTTTTTTGCAGATACAATCATTGACCCAGAAGGATTGATTCTGTTCGATAAGGGTGGAAACCCTCTCATAGGGCAGGGCTTCCTGATGCACGGCGATCTCCTTTTCGACGGGCAGCACTTGCATCAGTTGCGGTGTCTTGGAAAAGAATTGTTTTCCATAGAGTGGGCCGAACTCCTCATTCAGCTTAACGAAATCTCCGTCCAACCGTTGATTTTGAAATTCATAAATCCCAAAAATCCAGGGTATCATCTTAAAGACCCAGGTGCCGCCAAAGTCGATGGCAAAAAGCTGGCCGGATTTACCCATGGCCTTCAACCTTTCCTCCAGACCCTCCAGAGGACGCCCGGTTCTGGCGGCCACCTGCTCGGCCGTTTCAAAGGAAAGTCTCATATCGCAAAAAAGATCGGCTTGGTCCGGGGAAAAAATCTTCTTGAGCAGCTTCAACTCCACGCCGCTTTCCGTAGCCGGGAATCCATTCGGCAGAGTATCCAGAACTCGAGCCAATTTCAAATAGACTTCTTCTTCCATCATTTTTCTCCTATAAGTATTTTTTTATTTGACAGGATCGACAGAATATTTTGTACTATAAATTTTTATGCTGTAAATCCTGTCTGACCGTTTTTCTTTTCTTTCCTTTAACTGCCTCCAGGTCTTTCAACGCCTGGTCGCACCAGTCGATGACCATCCTGGTATGGCGCCTGCCGAAATCCAGGGTCAAGCCCCAGTAATACGGATCCTTGGAAGAACCGGCCCTGGTCGAATAATGTTCGATAACCGATTGAACATCATTCTCAAACTTTTGGAGCAAGTCCACATGATGCTCCCGCCATTTCATCAGGTGTTCTTTGAACTGATCCGCGGGCATCCGGTTTCCAAAAAAGACCTTCACCAGCATCGAGTTCCTCAATTCCGGAGTTTCCGCCGGTTCGGCCAGCCAGCGCAGGAGCTCTTTTTCCCCGCCCTTGGTCACCCGGTAGACCTTACGGCTGGGTTTCCCTTCCTGGTGCTCGACGGTCGAAGTGATCCACCCCTGCCCTTCCATCTGCTTGAGGGTCCGATAAATATGGGGCAAGGCTGCATTCCAGAAAAAATGGATCGAATTCTTAAAGGTGGTTTTCAAGTCATAACCGGTGGCCGGTT
>CAVYLJ010000036.1:0-52474 GCA_963769305.1 uncultured delta proteobacterium
ATTGACAGGGGTGGGTTATAATGCGTAAACCTCCAGGCTCCATGAGGAATCGTGTTCGTGCAATGGTGCTTTTAAAATCGCTTTCTTGTCGTTTTTGAGGACCTTAAAAGCTGAAGGGTTTCTCTTAAGGGTTAGGCGGGACTTGTGAAATAATCTTTAGGCGTCCGAATTTTTACTCCTTGTATGGTCCGGCCGAAATATTTTCCGAAGTGGGGCCGGTCGCCGGTGATGAGGTAATCGGCTTTGCCGGCCATGGGCGGCTAAAAATACCGGACGATCTTTTTCCGGCAGGTCAATCGGGCAGGGTATCTGAAAATCAACATCCGGTATGATTTGAACCTGGGACAGCGAATCTTCCAGATTCTTTGAATGCTTTGGATCGGAAAGATTTCGCCGGGCTTCTTCCAAGACATAACCGCAGGCCAATAAAAAGCAACGACCCTTTAGAGCCAGTTCCAAAAAACGTTTCAAACCCGGAATGCCCTCATCCTTCCTAACAATATCATCATATCTGGTCAGCGGTTTTGCTGGACCCCCTCTATCTCATTTCCTCCAACAAAGGGCCCTGTTTTAAGATCGTTACCTCACGTTTAATACGTTTAGATATTTGAGCTTCAGCCATTTCCAGATCATAACGTGCTTGTAAGCGCAACCAGACAACCGCACTGGTGCCGAAATAGCGGGCCAGCCTCAGTGCCGTGTCGGCAGTAATCGAACGTTTTCCACGGATAATTTGACTGATGCGCAGGGGAGAAACCCCTATATCTTTAGCTACCCGGTACTGGCTTAAGCCGATCGGCTTCATAAAGTCCTCTGCTAAAATTTCTCCGGGATGAATGGGTGGAAGTGTTTTCATCTGTTCCTCTCACTTATGATAATCGACAATCTCGACATCCTTGGCCTTTCCGACAGCCCATTTAAAACAAATTCTCCACTGGTCGTTGACGCGAATACTATATTGCCCAATTCGGCTTCCGCGGAGTTCTTCAAGCCTGTTCCCGGGAGGCGCCGCCAAATCTCTTAAATCTTCCGCCTCATCCAGGTAAAGAAGTTTCCTCCGGGCTGTTCTCTGGATATCTTTTGGTAACTTAAGCGATACCAGCCCCTTGAAAATTTTTCCTGTTTCCGGGTCGGCAAAAGATTCGATCATAAAAACTCATATCACGATACGTTACTATCGTCAAGCGATATTTTCAGGTAGGGCACCTTCTCAAGATGGAACCTCCGGCCGTCAAAAAAGCCCCGACTTTTCTTGATGCCTTACTTCCCGCCCCATGGGGCCTGGGCGAATCATTCGACTCAGCCGGGTCACCCGTTCCAAGACCTCATCGAGGTCAAAGGTCAGTATTTTCCGGTCCTCCATGACCATTCGGCCGGCGATCATGACCGAATGCACATCGGAGCCCTGGGCCGAATAGACGATGAGGGAAAAAGGATCGTAACAGGGAGTCAGATGGGGTTTGTTAAGTTCCAGGAGGATTAGATCCGCCTGTTTCCCAACTTCGAGGGAACCGATTTGTTTTCCGAGACCCAAGACCCCGGCTCCGCTAATGGTGGCCATCCGTAAAACCGTACGGGCCTTCATTACCGTCGGGTCCAGGCGATGGACCTTTTCCAGCTTGGCGGCCGTGTCCATCTCCTTGAACAGATCGAGGTCATTGTTGCTGGCACACCCATCCGTTCCCAATCCGACCAAAACCCCTTTCCTCAACATCTCGACTACCGGAGCTATCCCCGAAGCCAATTTCATGTTGCTTTCCGGGCAATGGGCCACGGCCGCCCGGCTTTGGGACAAAAGTTCCATTTCCCTGGAATCGATGTGGACGGCATGAACGATAATGGATCTTTCATCCAGAAGCCCAAGACCGTCCAAATGATGGATCGGTGTTTTCCCGTAAAGGGATTGAACCAGGGAAACCTCTTCCTGCGTTTCAGCGGCATGGATAAAGAAAGGGACCTGCTTTTCCCGGCAAAGGGACTTGACGGTCCGCAGGGTTTCCGGGGAGCAGGTATAGGGAGAATGGCAGAAGATACCGGGATGAATTTTCGGGGAGAAGCCCTTCCAGGTGTCCACAAATCGGCCGGCCGTCGGTATATTCTGGGCCGGGTCGGGGATCCCCGGTATGGGAAAATCCAGGACCCCCTGACAGATGACGGCCCTCATTCCCGAAAGATCTACGGCCTTGACGGCGTCATCCATGTGAAAATAACCGTCGGCAAAGGTGGTGGTGCCGGACATCATCATCTCGGCACAGGCCAGGAGCGTGCCCCAAAAGACCGAGTCCGGGTTGACAAACCGTCTTTCGGCCGGAAAGATGAATTGCTCCAGCCAGGTTTTCAAGGGCAGGTCATCGGCCAGGCCCCGGAAGAGGGTCATGGCCCCATGGGTGTGGGTATTGATCAGGCCGGGCATGACCAGGAAGCCTCGGGCATCAATGATTTTTTTGGCCGGCGGACTGGCGACCTCCGAGAATCTCGGGGTTGGATGAAGACAATTTTTTCACCCTGAATGCCGATAGAACCTCTAATGGCTTCTGGAAAGTCCGGAGAGAGGGCCAAGATCAGGCCGTCTTGGATCAGGTAATCCAGTTGAAATTTCGGATTTCGGATTTCGGATTTCGGAATCATGATGGTGTTTTTCTGATGGGCTTAGTACGAAAATACCGTTCGTCGTTTTGTGTTCGGCGTTCGGCGAATTCAATTTTCATACCTCGTGGTGCCCATGGGCGCATGTGAGCTTAATACGAAAATAGATTTTTAAATCCCCCTAAATCCCCCTTTGCAAAGGGGGACTTTAACTCCCCCCTTAGAAAAAGGGGGGTTAGGGGGGATTTTCATAATTCCTGGTGTCCGCTTCAGGCGTACATGACGGTTAACAGGAAATCCTCGCCAATACGCCCTCAATCAGGGCCGATAATTTGGGTTCCGCTGCCTGAGCCGCATGAATGACCGATTCTAAGGAAACCGGCTCCAGACATTCCGGACGGTTGACATTGGAAATCACCGACAGGCCCAGGATTCGCATCCCTGACTGGACGGCCACGATGACTTCCATGATGGTGGACATGCCCACGGCCTGGGCCCCCGTGGAGATCAAAAATCGGGTTTCCGCCCGGGTCTCCAAATTAGGTCCTTTAAGACCGGCATAAACCCCTCGGCGGAGAGGAATTTTTTGGCTCTGGGCCGACTCTTCAGCCAGTGCCCGCAGTTGACGGTCAAAGATCCGGGACATATCTGGGAAACGGGGCCCCCAGGTTTTCAGGTGGGGACCGATCAGGGGATTTTCTCCGGTGAAGTTGATCTGATCGGTAATAAGCATCAAATCGCCGGGATGAAAAGAGGGATCCAGTCCACCGGCGGCGTTGGAGATGATCAAAATCTGGATCCCCAGGGCGGCCAGGACCCGAATGGGAAAACCGATTTCTCGGGGCGTATAACCTTCGTAGAGGTGGAATCGTCCCTGCAAGACCACGACCTTTTTCCCGGCTAATTCTCCCCAGACCAGCCTCCCTGGGTGCGAATCGACGGTCGAACAGGGGAATGAGGGCAGGTCTTGATAGGAGATAGAGGACGCGTCCCTAACCCGGTCGGCCAACCCGCCCAGACCGGTGCCCAGGATTATCGCGATGCGCGCATCGGCCAGATTCCGGTCTTTGAGCAGGGCGTGGACCTTTTGGACCCTTTCCTCTATTTCTTCCGGTTGGGTATCCAGGGTCATTTTCTTTTCTCGTTGTTTAAAATAATCATCGAGGATCCGGGCGTGATCAAAAGCCAAAGGAGAAGGCAAAGCGTGACGGTCAAAAACCCCCAGGTCTTTGGCGTCGTCACCGGCCCGGGGGGTGCCTTGGGCCCGGGCAATAAAAACGGTGCTGAGGGTATGGCGGCGGGGATCGCGATTCGGGTCGGAATAGGTGTGCATTTGCCGCACCAGGCTTACATCGAGAGAGGTCTCCTCTCGGGCCTCGCGGACGGCTGCCTCCTCCAGGGATTCCCCGTAATCCACAAAACCCCCCGGTAAGGCCCAGCCGAAAGGGGGATTTTTCCTTTGTATGAGGACGATCTTTTCTCCTTTTGTTTCGATGATGATATCTACGGTAGGGACGGGGTTCTTATAGGGGTCCGGGAGGGTCATGGGGCTTCTTTTCTTCCCAACCGGTACTCCGGACAGCGCCCTATGCAGGTTTCCATTTTCAAGAGGCATCGGCTCTGGACCTGATGCAGACAGGGGGGATAATTAAGGCCCGATTCAATAAAATTTTTACAGGAGATTTGGGCCATCTCTTTCAAATTCTTACTGACGATATACCGCTGGGCGATCCAGCCGTCCCGGTCATGAATGGTCAAGCCGAACCGCTCCAATCGTTTCAGCCGGTCCATGGTTTTGCGCCCCATATTTTTTCTGGCGACGATGAGAATACAAAGTTGTTCTTCCTCCGGCGGGGAGATCAGCGGCTTGGTGCAATGACCCCGCATGTAATAAAGGCAATTTTTCCCCGAGAGTTTCTTGACCTGAACCATGACATTTGAATTTTCAATCCATAATTTCTATCGAATCCCCCGGCCTCACCGGGCCCCCCTTGAGGATGCGGACAAAAATGCCTTCCTTGGGCATGACACAATCTCCGGCCAGACGATAGATGGCACATCGATCATGACAGACCTTGCCGATTTGGGTCACTTCTACCAGGGCTTCGGGACCCAGACGCAGACGGGTCCCAATGGGAAGCTCGGGAAGGGTCAGGCCTTCAGTGGTTATATTTTCCGCAAAGGAACCGGGACGGACTTTCAGCCCCAGATCCTGCATTTTGCGGATGCTTTCCAGGGCCAAAAGGCTGAGTTGACGATGCCACGGCCCTCCATGGGCGTCTCCGGCCAGACCGAATTCCTCGACCAAGGTCCCCTCGGATATGTTTTTTTTGGGCACGCCCTTTTGATCGCTGATGGAAACGGCTATTATTTTCACCTTAGACCCTTTCTCTCCAGAGTTCAAAGACGACGACATTATTGGGATCCGGACAGGCTATTTGAAGCCGGTCCGGGTCTTCGGTCCAGGGAAATTTGCCGCCGAATTTCAGGACCGTAAAAAAAGGGAATATACTGGCTGAGGCCCACTGACAGATGGAAGAACCCATTTCGGTCAACTCAAAGACCTCGCCTACGCGATGGCCGTAGGAACAGGTCCCCTTCCCTCTTATCTCCACAATCTTTCCCATCACTTTGTATTCATCCATGGGATGACCTTTATCTATCGCCCTTCGTCGTTCGAAAAATTGTAGGGGAGAAACTGAAATTGTCAAGAGATATTATTGGAAATGAGGTGTGTCCTCATTGGGACACTCACCGAAAGGGCATGAATTTGACAAACCCTGAAAATTTGGTAGAATTGGCATAAATTCAAATCAAGACCACCAAGGACAACCCTTCAAGGCCGGGGAGGAAATCCGATAAGTTCCGTCCAGGCCCTTATCTTGTGCTGAGATTTAAAGAGATAGGGGCCTTTTTTATTCGCCTGGGCCAGGAGGATCCCTAAAACCTTCACCCGGGCCGGTCCGGCTAAAAAGTTCGGAAGTCTTGGTACGAAAATAGGGTTCGAGGATTCCAGGATTCGAGGGTTCAAAGGTTTTAACTTCCACGCCTTTCACTTGAATCCTTGACCCCTCGGCCCCTTGAACCCTTTTTCATTTTTCGTTGTGCCCGCTCCGAGCGGGGAATGTGAATTAGTTTGAAATGAAGGAAATATCCAAAAAGAAGAAACCGGGTCTTTTGTCCACGGTTGAAATCGTTTATCAGGGAGGAAGGATTGTTCGACTCCCGGGGCCCGAATTTTGATCGGTGTTTCCGGGGGACCGGATTCCATGGCCCTGTTTTCCCTGCTCACCGGACTACGCCTTAAATGGGACTTGGACCTGTCGGTTCTCTACTGCCATCACGGCCTGCGGGCCGCTGCCGACCAGGAAGAGGTTTTTGTGCGGACCTGGGCAAAAAAGCTGGGCTGCCCTTTCTATAGCCGGAAACTGCCTGTCCGGGAATTTCAAAGGAAAACCGGGAAGTCTCTACAGGAGGCGGCCCGAGAATTAAGATATCAGACCTTTGGGGATTATGTAAAACAGAAGAATATGGACCGGGTGGCCCTGGCCCATACGGCCAATGACCAGGCCGAAGAGGTCCTGATCGGCCTGATTCGGGGAGCCGGCCTGGGCGGGTTGGCCGGAATGCCCGCTCACCGAGGGCCTTTCATCCGCCCCCTGATCAGGACCTATCGCCCGGAGATCCTGGATTATTTAGCGGATCAAAATATTTCCTACCAAGAAGACGCCTCCAATCGGGATTTTCGTTATCTTCGCGCCCGGGTGAGACACCATCTGCTGCCGGAATTGGAAAAATATTCTCCGAATATTATTGGCCAGTTAAATCAGACGGCCCAGCTTCTTCAGAAAGACGAAGCCTACCTCCAGGAAAAGATCGAAGAACTTTCCCAGGGCATTATTTCTTTTTCAGGCAAGACAGCAACCCTTAATCGAGCGGACCTGGCCGCCCTTCCCCAGGCCCTGTCTTCCCGTTTGATCCAAAAGGCCCTGCTCAAGGGTATGGGACACTTACGCCACGTCCGGGCCTTCCACATCCTCTCCATCTTAAAGGCCGCTCAAGGCAGAGGGGGAAAAGGCCGTATCTCCTTGCCGGACGGCTGGTCGGCCCACTGGGACCGGGAAAAGATAGAAATTCTCTCCCATGTCCCTGACCTGAAACCAACCGGCCCCTTCAGCTATGAAATAGAGGACCCTCAGGAGGTCCTTATCGCCGAGACGGGTGAAGTCTTATCTTTTAAAAAGATCAAAGCCTCTTCCCAATTTTTTAAGTCCCCCCCTGATAAAAGTCTGGCCTGGGTCGATTTTAAAAAGTTGACCTGGCCCTTGGTGATTAGAAATAGCCGTCCCGGAGACCGTTTCCAGCCTTTGGGAATGAAGGGCACCAAAAAGGTCAGCCGGTTTTTCATAGACCGCAAGGTCCCTCAAGCCTTGCGATCCCATATTCCCCTGGTTTCTTCCAGGGGAGAAATCGTTTGGATAGGCGGAATGGAAATCGGCCAGCCCTTTTGCCTGGATCTTGAGACCACCCAGGTCATGGAGATTGTCTACAAGAAGGGAAAAGGCGATAAAATAGGTGTAAAATAATTTTGAATTTTGAAGTATTTTGTGATAGTTTGAAACGATATGGTCGATCGGCCATTGTAGCCTCGGTTGATGGTTTGCCAATCTCTTGTGGTTAAAGCCATTCCGGGTCTGACAGGTCCAGACCCGCGGGTGGGGCCGGTGTTTTGATCTCGATTCCCCCTTTGGGGCGAATGAAGACCTGATAAAAGAAGTGGTTAACAAAAGTATTTGCGACGAGGAGTAGTGTCTTGAACCCTTTTTATAAAAATTTAGCCTTGTGGGTGGTCATCAGCCTGGTCATGATCGTCCTCTTTAATTTATTCAACAAACCCCAGGCGAATAAAGAACCTTTGAGTTATACCGATTTCCTGGCCATGGTGGAAAAGGGCGAGGTCATGAGCGTGACCGTCCAGGGAGAGGATATTCAGGGTTTTTCGGTGGGGGGAAAAAAATTTAAAACCTTCGCCCCAAAAGATACCGATTTGATTAAGACCTTGCGGGCTAATAATGTGCGCATCACGGCCAAGCCAACGGATGAATCTCCCTGGTATATGACTATCTTGATCTCCTGGTTCCCCATGCTCCTTTTGATTGGGGTGTGGATCTTTTTTATGCGGCAGATGCAGACCGGCGGGGGTAAGGCCATGGCCTTCGGCAAGAGTCGGGCCAGGCTTCAGTCCGATCAAGGGCCCAAGGTCACCTTTAACGATGTGGCCGGGATCGAAGAGGCCAAGGAAGAGCTGCGGGAGATCATTGAATTTTTGAAAGACCCCAAGAAATTTACCCGCCTGGGCGGTCGCATCCCCAAGGGCGTGCTTTTGATGGGCTCCCCGGGGACGGGCAAGACCTTGCTGGCCAAGGCCATAGCCGGAGAAGCCGGCGTCCCCTTTTTCAGTATCAGCGGTTCCGATTTTGTGGAGATGTTTGTCGGGGTCGGGGCCTCCCGGGTGCGGGATCTTTTTATTCAGGGAAAGCGAAATGCCCCTTGTATTATTTTTATCGATGAGATCGACGCCGTGGGGCGCCATCGCGGGGCAGGCCTGGGTGGCGGCCACGACGAACGGGAACAGACCTTAAACCAGTTGCTGGTCGAGATGGACGGGTTTGAATCCAGTGAGGGGGTTATCCTGATTTCGGCCACCAACCGTCCGGATGTCCTGGACCCGGCCCTGTTGCGCTCCGGACGATTCGACCGCCAGGTGGTGGTCCCTGTGCCCGATGTCAAAGGACGGGAAGAAATTCTTAAGGTCCATACCCGGAAGACCCCATTGGCCGGGGGGGTGAATTTGAATATCCTGGCCCGGGGGACCCCCGGTTTTTCCGGTGCCGACCTGGAAAACCTGGTCAATGAAGCGGCTTTGTTGGCTGCCCGGATAGGGAGGGATTTGGTGGACATGGCCGACTTTGAAACCGCCAAAGATAAGGTCATGATGGGTACGGAGCGCCGAAGCATGATCATCAGCGAAGAAGAGCGGAAGAACACGGCCTTCCATGAGGCCGGCCACACCCTGGTGGCCCGGCTGCTGCCGGGAACCGATCCTATCCACAAGGTGACGATTATCCCCAGGGGCCGGGCCCTGGGATTGACCCAACAATTGCCTATTGATGAGAAGCATACCTATCCGAAGGATTTCCTGCTGAACAATCTGGTTATTTTCCTGGGGGGACGGGCGGCTGAAGAATTGGTCCTCGAACAAATGACCACCGGCGCCGGTAATGATTTGGAAAGGGCCACCGAGTTGGCCCGAAAGATGGTCTGCGAATGGGGCATGAGCGAGGAATTGGGACCTCTGACCTTTGGGAAGAAGGAGGAACAAATCTTCCTGGGCAGGGAGATCGCCCAACATCGGGACTACAGCGAAGAAACGGCCCGGAGGATCGACCAGGAGGTCAAACGATTGGTCCTGGAGGCCTATGATAAGGCCCAGACCCTGTTAAAGGATAATCTCGCCATCCTCCGTCTTCTGGCCCAGTCTCTTCTGGAGAAAGAGACCCTGGACGGCGAAACCATCGATCGGATCATCCAGGGAAAGGAAGTATCGGGTAACTCTCCCCAAAACGGAGCGCCCGTTTCCGGCGGGCGCCGCGAAACATAGAACGGGTTTCTTTTAAATTCTGAAATCCGAAATCGAAACGTTTCACCCATGATCCAACGAAACCTCTATGAATTAAACTGGGGGGGTTTTCACCTTTCCCTTGGAAAAAAAACGCGCATCATGGGGATTTTAAATGTGACCCCTGATTCTTTTTCCGACGGTGGTCTATTTTTTAGGCGGGATCAGGCCATCGCCCAGGGGGAGGCCCTGGCGGCCCAGGGGGCGGATTTGCTGGATATCGGCGGGGAATCGACCCGACCTTTTTCCGATTCGATTTCGGTAGAGGAAGAGATCGAGAGGATCGTCCCGGTGATCAAGGCCCTGGTCAAGCGGATTGCCATACCCATTTCGGTCGATACCTATAAGGCCCAGGTGGCCAAGGCCGCCCTGGATGCCGGCGCAGCCCTGGTGAATGATATCAGCGCCCTGGGCTTTGATCCGGGAATGGCTCGGGTCATAGCCGAATACCAGGTTCCGGTTATTTTGATGCACATCAAGGGAACCCCGCGAGACATGCAGGTCCAACCGACCTACGATTTTCTTTTGGATGAAATCCATCATTTTTTTGTCGAACGGCTGGCCCTTGCCCAGGATCAGGGGATCTCCCGGGAAAAGATCCTGATTGACCCGGGGATCGGTTTTGGAAAAACCATGAGCCATAATTTAACCCTGATAAAACGGCTGGATTATTTCCAAAGCCTGGACCGGCCTATCGTCCTGGGAACTTCCCGCAAATCTTTTATCGGCAGGATTACGGATCAGGAGCCCTTGAATCGGGACTGGGGTACGGCGGCGACCCTGGCCATAGGGGCCGCCAAGGGCGCCCACATGGTCCGGGTCCATAATGCCGGGGCGGCCAGACAGGTCCTGGCCGTAGTCGATGCCCTTGGTGAGGCGGCCGAAGAATGAATAATTTTTGGCTTATTTTTTCCAATATTCGCTGGCAGGATGTGGTGGACATCCTGGTGGTGGCCTTCATCATCTACCAGATCTTTCTGCTGATCAAGGGGACTCGGGCCGTTCAGATCCTGATCGGCCTGGCCGTCATTTTTATTGCCTTTTTGATCTCCCGAAGGGTGGAATTGCTCACCTTGCATTGGATCTTAAACAGTTTCTTAAGTTCCATCATCCTGGTCATCATCATTCTTTTTAAAACCGAGATCCGCCGGGTCCTGGCCCAGGTGGGCCGGAGTCCCTTTGTCCGGACACCGGCTGAAACCCTGCAGACCATTGAAGAGATCATCAAGGCGGCGGTCTATCTCTCCAGCCATCTTTCCGGGGCCATAATCGTGTTGGAACGTCAGACCGGTTTGAACGACTATGTGCGGACCGGAACCGTGTTGGACGCCCGGGTGAGCTGGGAATTGCTGGTCAGCATATTTCATCCCCAATCGCCTATCCATGACGGGGCGGTGATCGTCCAAAACAGCAAAATCGCGGCGGCCGGTTGTTATCTTCCCCTGACCCGGAATACCAAGGTGAGTAAGAGTTTCGGCTCCCGTCACCGGGCGGCCCTCGGGTTGACCGATGAGTCCGACGCGGCGGTCGTGGTGGTCTCGGAAGAAACGGGACGTATTTCAGTGGCCATAAACGGCCGGTTTACCCGCGGGCTGGATTCGACCACCTTGAAGAGGGTCTTGCAGACCCTGTTTGCCCAGGAAAAAGGCCGCCGGATCTACTGGTTGTTCGGACCGAGAAAAAAACCCTCCTCCAAGGCCAAGCCGTCATGAACAATTGGCCCTATAAAGTTTTAGCGATCCTCCTGGCCGTCATCATGTGGTATTTTGTGGTCGGGGAAGAACGGGCCGAGGTAGGCCTGACGGTTCCCCTCGAGTTGATCAACATACCCAGGGATCTGATCGTGGTCAATAATGTGGTCCACGGGATTGATATACGGGTCAACGGACCGAGGAGTCTGGTCCGTTCTTTGGCCGCGGAAAGTTTGAGCAAAAGGCTGGATCTTTCCAATACCAAGGCGGGAACCGTTTCTTTTTCCATTACCTCCGAAGGGATCCCTTTACCGCGAGGGGTCAAGATCACCCGGATCACCCCGACCCAGGTGATAGTGGTCCTTCAGAAATTGATGACCCAAAAAATTACCGTCAAGCCCCGTATCGTCGGTAAGCCGGCTCCGGGATATGAGATTGCTTCCGTCCAGGTCAACAATCCCCAGGTCGAGATTGCCGGGCCTGAAGAGGTGGTAAAAAATATAGAGAGCCTTTACACCAAGCCCATAGAGATTCAAGGACTGAAGACGGATTTAAAACAGCGGACCTATCTGGACTTTCGCAATCTTCAGATTTACTTAGTCAAAGAAATACCCTTGGAAGTTCAAGTGAACATAAAAAAGAACCATAACCGATAAGGAGAAGTTATGCGGAAACTATTTGGCACTGACGGGATCCGGGGAGTGGCCAATGTTTACCCCATGACTGTCGAAGTGGCCTTGCAGCTTGGGAAAGGGTGCACCTTTATCTTTAAGGACAAGAACCGGCGCCACAAGATCGTGGTGGGAAAGGACACCCGTCTTTCCGGGTATATGATTGAAACGGCCATTACCGCCGGGATTTGTTCCATGGGGGGAGACGTCCTTCTGGTCGGACCTCTGCCTACTCCGGGCATCGCCTTTTTGACCACCAGTATGCGGGCCGATGCCGGTATCGTCATCTCGGCCTCCCACAATCCCTATCAGGACAACGGGATCAAGGTCTTTTCCAGCAACGGCTTTAAGCTCCCGGATCCGGTCGAGGAACAGATCGAGTCGCTGATGTTCACCGAGCAGCTTTCTTCTTCCCATGTCACGGCCAACAAGGTCGGCAAGGCCTTCCGCATCGACGATGCCATCGGCCGGTACATCGTCTTTTTAAAAAATACCTTTCCCCAGGAATTGACCCTGGACGGACTGCATATCGTTTTGGACTGCGCCAACGGGGCGACCTATAAGGTGGCCCCCACGGTGTTTGAGGAATTGGGGGCCCAGGTAACTCTCTTGGGGGCCAAGCCCAACGGCGAAAATATCAATAAGAATTGCGGGGCCCTTTATCCCCGGTTGATTAGTGCCATGGTCCGGAAAAAGAAGGCCGACATCGGCATCAGTTTCGACGGGGACGGCGACCGGGTCGTCTTCGCCGACGAGAATGGCGAGGTCATCGACGGGGACCAGATCATGGCCATCTGCGCCACCCGTATGTCCCAGGAACGACGGTTAAAGAAGAATACTTTGGTCACTACGGTGATGAGCAACATGGGCCTGGAAGTAGCCATGCAGGAAAAGGGGATTCGGATGATCCGGACCCAGGTCGGAGACCGCTACGTAGTGGAGGAAATGGTCAAACGGGGGTGTAATCTCGGGGGGGAACAATCCGGTCATCTGGTCTTTCTGGACCACAATCCAACGGGGGATGGGATTTTAAGCGCCTTGCAGCTTTTGGCCATCATGCAAAAAGAGGGCAAGAGCCTTTCCGATCTATCGGACATCATGGAAAGATACCCTCAAAAATTAGTCAATATCCGAATCAAGGAACGGAAGCGGCTGGAAGACTTTCCGGCGGTCATGCAACAAATCAGGAAGGTGGAGAAAAAGCTGGGCCAAAAAGGGCGTCTGCTGGTCCGTTTTTCCGGGACCGAACCCCTGGTCCGCGTCATGGTCGAAGGGGAGGATGAAAAAGAAATCCAACTTTTGACCGAAGAAACCGCCCAGGTGATCGAAAGGGAATTTAATGCCTAAAAAATTAAAAGACCTGTTATTGGTCATGGATGTGGGAAACACCAATATCGTTTTGGGGGTTTATGATGGACCGGCCCGGCTATGCGATTGGCGTATCCGAACCGAGAGAGACGCCACCCTGGATGAATTAGGGATCTTCATCCGAAACCTCTTTATCTCCCGCGACCTGGAGATGGACCAGGTCGGGCAGATGATCATCTCCTGTGTGGTCCCGCCCATGCTCTATACCCTGGAAGAATTCGGAAAACGCTATTTTAATCTCCGTCCTTTTTTTGTCGGCCCGGGAATCAAGACCGGCATGCCGATCTTTTATGATAATCCCAAAGAGGTAGGCGCCGACCGTATCGTCAATGCCGTCGCGGCCTATGAAAAATACCGAACCAATCTGATCGTGGTGGATTTCGGGACGGCCACCACTTTTGACTATGTTTCCGAAAAAGGGGAGTACATGGGCGGGGCCATTGCCCCTGGCATCCTGATCTCCTGCGAGGCCTTGTTTCAAAAGGCCTCCAAGCTGCCCCGGGTGGAAATCTTTACCAAGCCCAAGACCGTGTTGGCCAAGGACACCATCAGCAGTATGAACGTGGGTATTGTTTACGGGTATGCCGGGCTGGTGGACGGGCTGGTCCAGCGCATTGTAGATACGGTTCCCAAGAAACCCAAAGTCATCGCCACCGGTGGCCTGGCTCCCTTAATCGCCACCGAGTCCAAGACCATCGAAGAGGTGGACAGTTACCTGACCCTGGAAGGGCTGCGGATTATTTTTGAAAGAAACCGCGTGTAAAATCAGTTCGGAGTGCCCGCCGAGCCACCTATCAAACATGCCGGTGCTTCTATTTTGATATTTCTGCTTGACTTGGTTTAATACCATGCTACACTTATCCAAAAGGCAACCCAATCAGGGGAAAACCATGGTAACCTTCCGGTTTGATGAGAAAAAGGCCTTATCGGCTATCCTTTATATCTCTCAAAAACTAATCGAACGACATCAGGTTTGCAAAGAAGCAAAACCTGATATGCACCGCATTTCGAAAATCCTCTACTTTGCCGACAGGAAACACCTGGCGCGATATGGAAGACCGATCCTGGGCGACCATTTTGTTGCCATGAAAGACGGCCCCGTCCCTTCCAAGACTTATGACCTCATGAAGGCGATCAAAGGCGAGTCCCCTTTCTGCAGCGCCGACAAGTTCGGGGACAGTCTTCGAGGTGAAGGGTTTTATAGTTCACCCCAAAAAGGCCCCCGATATGGATGAGTTTTCCGAGTCGGATATGGAGTGTATCAACGAGTCGTTGCAGGAAAACCAGGATCTTAGTTTTGGACAATTAAGAGATAAGTCCCACGATTGGGCTTATAATCGGGCAAGCGAAAATAACAGAATTTCCTTTATGGCCATGGCCAAGGCGGAGGGGATCGATGCGGACATGGTCTCCTACATTGAAACCGTAGCCGAAAATCAGCAACTCCTGTCCAAATGACGTCCCCTCTCGGAGAGAGCTTTCCCGAGGAATTCCGAAAGAAATTTTGTCAAGACCACCTCATGCCTGGAGCAGTCCTGCGTATTCATAGCCCCCACACAACACCACCAAAAATAAAACGGTGTGTGGTCATCGCTATCGAAGACGAATCGGTCTCCATAGCCCTCACCTACATCAATACCAAAAAGCCTTCCAGCACATATCTCCAACCATGGCAGTGGCCACTTACCTGCGAAGGAAGGGAATACCTCGATCACGATTCTTATTTGGACTGTGCTCATCTTTATGAGGAGGATTTGATCAAAATTAGACGAATGATGATCGCCGATACCGGTGTCTATTTGGGGCGAATGTCGGAAGAAGACTTCCTTGAAGCCAAAAAGTTGGTTGCCTCAGCCAAGACAATTCCTTCAAAATTTAAAAAGAAATATGGCCTTGTGTGAGATCAGAGTTAGTTTCCATTGAACTGCGAGCCGGGAAAGAGGGAGAATACCTGCTGAGGCTTTGAACCTTATCGTTGAAAATGTAACCGAGATAATAGGCCCAAGAACCAGATAGAAACAGACCTGGGAAGGCCAATGATTTTATAAGTTATTTTTGGAGGAAACTTGCAATGAAGGCGAAGGGAAAAGAAAGGGAACTGGAGGAAAAAGCCTTGTTAACATTCTTGAAAAGGACCAAAGAAGGGAAATACGCCCCTATTGCCAAGGGATCGCTCGCTCTTTTACGGGAGAAGGTGCAACGGGAGCTTTCATATGGTGAAGAAGAATATTATTATGGTATCTGGTAACAGTGCTGATCTCTATGGCTTTTCTCTTCGAGGATGGAGGGAAAAATGGGAAGGATCTCTTTTGTCATCTGCTTTATGTATATAACGGTTTAATCGCTGACCGTTGTGGGGCGTTCGATTCCTTTTTTGAAAACGACAGGGAAATAGCCAAAGACGTCATCAGAACCCTTCGAGAATCGGTATCGAGGGGACAAGACTTCGAATCCTTCTTGTCCGAATATCAATTAAAAGTCGGAATCAAGAATTTTCAAGAAGACCCCAAGATAAAGGTTCTTACCAAGCTTTTATCTGCGAGCATGGTTTCTTTTAGCCTCTGGTCTCAACTGGAACCTGCTATACCGGAGTTTCCTTTTTTTGAAAAAAAGGACCTCTACGATAGTCTGATCCATGCTGTTAAATTGGGAAAGCTTTCATTCCCTTTGCAAAAGATTGTTTTTATTACCCCCAACTATGATATTCTTTTCGAGCAGGCCCTAAAAAGAGCGAATTTGTTTCAGGCCCCCGAGAGCGTCCTTTCCTATCCTGGAACAAGTGAAAATAATGTCCTCTTATTGAAAATTCACGGGTCGGCAAATTGGGTAGGAAACATGGGAGATGGTGGCCCACTCGATCAAAACAAACATACGCCTATTGGTCTCCGGATAACCCCTTCTTCCCGCGAGTACATGAATATTTTCCCTGAATGGAAGCTGGATTTTGGTTCTCTCGTTCAATTAGGGAATGAAATCATCATGGCCCATTATGCTATCGACAAACCGGCTCACGTGAACCTGAGTCTTATCAAACACATCCGCGATAGAGCCATACAGCATGTCAAGCTATGCGAACGAGCCATACTCCTTGGAGTCCACTTGGAAGAACGAAAGGACGCAGACCCATGTCTTTTTGAGATACTCACAATACTTCGGGACCGTGGTGTCCAGGTGATTTATGTCGGGATTGCTGGACCTGATGCCAATAAGGCAAAGGATTATTATAAGTTTGACGTCTTAACAGGAGGTTTTGAAGGATTTCTCAAAAATCTACGATGAGACTCTGGAAATTAGATGATTAAGTTTACTATTAGAAAATTGAAAAGGACCAAAGAAGGGAAATATGCCACTATCACCAAGGGGTCACTTGCTCATTTACGAGAAAAGGTGCAAAGGGAGCCGGAGCCTTTGTATAGCGAAGAAGAATATTATTATGGGATTAGGTGACCGGTCTTATCTCTCTTTTTAAATGAACCTTCAATGTATGAAGAGGGAATGCAATTTTAATTCCTGCTATTTTGGTCTTCTCAATCGCCGGTATTAATCCCCCATCTCCCCTTTTTCCTTCCAGCTTGTTAACTTTCTTCTCATGCCTTTATCGCAGCGTTTTTTCCCGAAGGGTCTGATTGAAACAAATTAAAATCATATATAAATTCCCATTATGCATTAAGGGACTCTGATGACAGACGATATCGTTTGGTTACACTTAGTGCTGCCGGCCAAGGTCCGCCAAGAAAGTTTGATAATCAAGAGATTCCCCCGCCTCCTGGTCGACATTGGGCTTGGGGTCAAGATAAGATCGATGAAGGTTTAAAATCTGGGAAAATCGTTTTTGCTAGAACGGGACAACCAAACATAAAACAGTATCTTGATGATTTAGAAGGAACTGCCGTTCAATCTGTTTGGGATGATATACCCCCGGTAAATCCGGTATCCCCAGAATTATTAGGGTATGCAACTCAAAAACCCGAGGCCCTCCTTGAACGTATTATCAAAACCTCTTCCAATGAAGGCGACCTCGTAGCAGATTTCTTCTGTGGCAGCGGTACGACCGGGGCTGTGGCTGAGAAATTGGGCCGACGCTGGATCATGTCCGACCTGGGCCGGTTTGCTATACATACCAGCCGCAAACGGATGATTGAAATTCAGCGGACCCTTCATCACGAGAATAAGCAATACCGGGCCTTTGATGTCTATAACCTGGGCCGCTATGAACGGCAATGGTGGCAGAAGGAACGGCTGAAAGGAGCCGATGAGGAGCATCGCCGGGTGGTTTTGGAATTCTATCGGGCCGAGTTGCTGCCTAATTCGACTGGTCTTTTGCATGGCCGTAAAGGGCCGGCCTTTGTCCATGTGGATGGGATTGACAGCATTTTCTCGAGGAATGAACTGCGGCGGTGGCCAAGGCCGTCCATGAGGCCGGGGCCAAAGAAATCCATTGCCTGGCCTGGGAATTCGAGATGGACCTTCGGTTGATCTGTCACGAACTGGAGGCGGCGGAAGGGGTCAAGATCAAGCTGATCCCGATCCCTCGGGAGATCATGGAGAAGAACCGCACCAATCCGCCGCCTTTCCTGGAAATGGCCGTGTTGGAAGCCGAACCGGTTTACAGCACCAAAGAGGGAAAACGCCGGGTGGATATTAAGCTTACCAAGTTTATTCCCAGTCTGGCCGAGGTGCCGAGCAAGGAACTGGCAGTGCTCAAAGAACGGGCCATTAAAAGCGGTTTTGATTTCATTGACTTTTGGGCCGTGGACTTCAACTGGCAGGAAGGCAAGCCCTTTGAGCATCATTGGCAGGATTACCGGACCCGGAAAGATCGGTCGCTCAAAACCGTCAGCGATTTCGGATATGGCAAGTATCCCCAAAAAGGGAAATACACGGCTTGCGTGAAGGTGATTGATGTTTTTGGATGTGATTCCAGCATTACCGTTGAAATTGAGGTATAATACCAGACAAGAAGCAAAGGCGAAATGCCAAGGAGGATATTATGCAAACCACCGTTATCTATTCGGACGGCCAGACCCTCAAAACCAATTCAATTTTGAGAAAGTGGTTGGGGAGGCAAAAGAAATTTATTGCCATCATAGAAGGAAACAGCCTGATCATCAAAAAACCTCATTCTCTTTTGGATTTTTCCGCCGAACCGGATGAAGATTTTATGAGCATGGAAGAAATAAACAAGGAAATCCACAAGGCAAGGAAAGAGCATGAACATAGTCGTTGATACCAATGTCTTGGTTTCAGCCGTTTTGTGGAAAGGCCCCCCCTCTCAGGCTTTGAAAATTATTTTGGAGAAGCACTCCTTGGTTCAGAGCCAATCGACCATAGAGGAACTTGGAAAGGTTATCCGGAGAGATAAATTTAGAAAAATTCTCGAGAAAAGTGGAGGAACCCCCCAAACCCTAATTGAAACCCTAATTCTTGAAAGCAAATTCTATGCTATTTCCAGACGGTCAGCAGCCAAAGCCAAACGGATTAAAATCGAGGATCAGGAAGATGCTATTTTTCTTGAACTTGCCTTAGAAGCTAAGGCCCCAATCATCGTCTCCGGGGATAAACACCTGCTTGACCTTAAAGAAGTCGGACAGATTAAATTGGTCAGCGCAAAAGAATTTCTCGCCCTCCAGGGCGAATCCCTGATCTTAGCGTCGATTTAAACCTTAAAGCGATTCGATTTTCTCTGAAAAGGGAGATCTCAATGCCCAGCCCCATCATCAATCCCGCTGCCCTTGAACCTTTATATGCCCCTCATGAAGAACCGAATTTTCACCGTGTTCGGGCCGAAGCGCCGGGACAACCGGCCAAGGTGGTCAAAAGCCGAAGGCCCTCATCAATAGTCGTTGCCAACAATCTTCGTTCCTTCGTCAAGGATTGGCGGGAAACGGATTATGCCGGGGCCTCGGATACCACCAGGGAGCTACTGTATCATTGGTTTGAACGGGACCATATTCTTGAGAATCCTGCCGGAGAGCGCATTCCTTTTAAATATTATTTTTGTCAACGGGAAGCGATTGAAACCTTTATTTATCTTTACGAAGTCCGGGGGCTCAAGAGCCTGTCATCGATCATTTCCGAATTTGGCGGAGAAGATCGGGAGACGGCCGCCCTGGGGGTCAATCCGGCCGATGACCAATGGCCCAAATATGCCTTTAAACTGGCCACAGGTGCCGGGAAAACTAAGGTTATGAGCCTGGCCATTGTCTGGAGTTACTTCCATGCCCTGCGGGAAAGCGATTCCCCTTTAGCCAGACATTTTGTGGTCATTGCACCCAATCTGACGGTTTTTGAACGACTCAAGGAAGATTTCGGAAATGGTCGTATCTTTGACCATGATCCGTTGATCCCGGTGGCCTGGAAAGGAGATTTTAATCTGACCGTGGTCCTCCAAGATTCTCCGGGTGGGTCGGCCACAGGGGGAACCCTTTATCTTACCAATATCCACCGGCTTTATGACCCAAACAAACGAAGGACTAAGAAAGAAACCGAGACCTATGAATGGATGGGACCGGAGGTCTCCAAAGGAAGCGCCCTGGATACCGGAAAGGCCTTGCGGCAGCAGATCACGGCTCATGAAAAGGTTATGGTTTTAAATGATGAGGCCCACCATCTCTGGGACCCGGGCTCGGCCTGGAATGAGGCGGTCGGATTTCTTCAGCAGGAAATCAAAAACAGGACCGGCGGCGGACTGGCGGCCCAATTAGATTTTTCCGCCACGCCTAAAGATAATCATGGGCGGATATTCCAACACGTCATCTGCGATGCCCCGCTGGGTGAGGCGGTTGACGGCGGTATTGTCAAGACTCCGATTATCGGTCGTGGGGAAGGTCTCGCCGAAACCCCAAGTAATGATGCCTCGAAGAGGTATGAACAACATCTGATGATGGGTTATCAACGATGGCTGAGGTCCAAGGAAGAATGGATTAAAAGCGATAAAAAGCCGTTACTTTTTGTGATGACCGAGGATACCGAAGCGGCCGACCAGATCACAGGGCGGCTGAATTCCGACCCCTTATTTTCTGAATTGAATGGAAAAACGATCAACCTGCATACTAATCTCAAAGGGAGCATTAAATGGATCGGGGGGAGGAAGAAAGGCTATCCGGTCTTTGTGGAGAGCGAGAAAGAAATCAGCGAAGACGACCTCTCCACCTTGCGAGGACTTTCCCGCGACCTGGATTCAGGCAAAAGCCCTTACCAGTGTATCGTCTCGGTCCTTATGCTTCGGGAGGGTTGGGACGTCAAGAACGTGACGACCATTGTTCCCCTCCGTCCCTATACCTCCAAGGCGAATATTTTGCCGGAACAGACCCTCGGAAGGGGGTTGCGCCGGATGACGCCGTCCGTCGGAGGGGCTTCGGAATTAGTCACCGTGGTTGAACACAATGCCTTTGTGAGTCTCTATCAACAGGAACTCAGCCAGGAAGGTCTCATCATCGAAGTGGTGGACGTAGATAAGGTTCCCAAGAGTACTGTGACCATTTTCCCGGATCGGGAGAATAAGGACACAGAAAAACTCAATATTTTTTTGCCGTCCATTTCTCCGGGGCACAGCCGTATTCCCAAACTGGAAAATCTAACGATAAGAGATATTCGAAAGGAATTCTCTAAGTATGAACCGCTACCTTTAGGGGGCAAAAAGTCAACGGAAATTCAATATGAAGGACGGCATCTTTTTACCAATGAAATTGTGGAAAAGATGAAGATCCAAATGCCCCTTTTGGAAAGCGGAATTGGCGCCGTTTCTTATTACCGGGAAGAACTGGAACGCATTACCGGCCTTAGGGGCACTCATCAGATCCTGGCCCCTCTTCTGGAAACCTTTATTACCGAAATCCTCTTTAACGAAAAAACAGACCTTTTCGATAACAGGCTTTTGAGCCGCCTGGCCGACAGCGATGTAAGGGAACATATTCGGGCCACCTTTGTTCCTTTGATCCTTTCCCGAACAACCACCACGGAAGAGAGGAAATCCATTTCCGAAGGATTCTCCGTATCCGATTGGAAGCCTTTTCAAGCCAGTCATTCGGAAAATCATCCGGCAATCCCTGCTGAACATACTCTTTTCAATCTGGTGCCTTGCAATCGGGAATTTGAAGTGGCTATGAGCCATTTCTTGGATCGAGCCCCGGATATTATATCTTTTTGTAAAAATGCCGGACCACAAGCCCTTCGAATTGATTACCTTTCCGAAAGAGGAAGGTTGTCTCTATATACCCCCGATTTCCTGGTCCGGGTTAAGGAGAAAGAATTTGTCCTTGTCGAGACCAAGGGGCGTGAAGACCGGGACGTTCCTCTTAAAGTTCGGGCAGCGACCGGCTGGTGTAAAGCGGCCTCGCAGGAGAATATAAAATGGACCTATCTTTATGTGCCGCAAAAGGTCTTTGAGGATATCAGCGACAACACATTAAAAACCCTCATCCGGATGTGCAGGCCGTCTTTGGAACAATTACTCAGTGAAACAATCAGTCCTCAATTGAGTTTACCCTTTGGGGAACCTGAACCTGAGGAGGAAGTTTTTCTCAGGAACTTTATTCCTTTCAATAAGTTTAAGGAACTCCCGTCGCGCTATCAAAAGGCGGTCCAACAGGCCGTAGCTTTGTATCAATTTCTAAAAAAGAAAAAAGAGGTTTCTTTCGCCCCGGTTTTTACCCCCCTTCTCGGCCCGATGGATGAAGCGGCCAAGGCCCTGATTTTGAGGCAATTGCAGGAAGAAATCCCGGTTGATCGGAACAGGCGGTATGAATATTTTCATCCTGACTTAAGTGAATTGCCGGTTGGAGAAGCCAACTTTCATAAACGCCAGGCAACTAACTTGGAAAGGACTCTTGTTGATCAAAATGGATTGATGCCTATAGGACTTCTGCGCTGGTGCCTGGATTATACTCGGACTACCCGACGAAAAGTTGGTGGTGTTTTTGAAACGGTCAGGGGAAAATTTACCAGCCTGTCGCAGACCGATTTATTTCAGGTGGCCGATACCATCTACACATTCAGAAACGAATATGTGGCCCATCAGGACCGGGAGTTGAGTGATCCGGGGCTTGCCGAGAAGGGGTTAATGGAATGGGCCGGAGGGCTTTATAGGATTTGGAGTTGTCGGTAAATAGATAGTCAACCCTGCTACGAGCCGGATTATATCGTCAAACATAAGGTCGGTCTAACCATCCTTCTTGAAGTGAAAGGCGACGAGATCGACATGGATCATGCCAAATACCAGGCCGCCCGGCGTTGGGTATCGGCGGTCAACAACTGGGGGCGGCTGGGAAGATGGGATTTCATGGTCTGTAAAGACCCTGTTAAGTTGTCGGGGATTCTTGCGGGAATAAAAAGATCGAAGGGATAGTGGGAAAGAAGTGATTGTTTGCAAAAAGTAATCGATTTCCGTTACTATAGGCAAAAAAATTGCGGAAGCTAATATGGTTCTTCCAGTAAGGAAAATAAATCCAAAACGAGGTGGGTATGACTTCAGAAGAAATGCGTCAAAGGGCAAAAGAACTTTTTTTAAACCGTTTTCATTGAAGTCAGGTCATCATGGCCGTGGGCCAGGAAAGAATGAATGACCGAAACGAGGCCGTGATCAAGGCCATGGGGGCCTTGGGCGGCGGTATTGCCAGCACCGGGCGGGTCTGCGGGGCCTTGCTCGGGGGGGTGTCCTTTATTTCCAGCCTGTACAGCCGGGGTAACCTGGAAGAGAAAGAGCACCCTAACATGTGGCGCTTAAGCTACAAGCTGACCAAAAAATTTGAGGATTTCACCAAGGAATTCGGAAGCGTCAATTGCGCCGATATCGCCGGTGTGAATTGGAGAGACCGGGAGCAGGTAACTGCCTTTTACAGTAATCCGGACGGGAGACGCGGCCGGTGTATTAAACTGGTGGAGGACACAGCCTGTGCCCTGGGCGAAATTCTGGACCAAGCCGAGACTGAAACCAAATAGAAGCAGGACCTATTGTCTGGCCTTACCGCAGGTGCGGCTGTATCATTTTAAGTCTGGAACCGCTGAAAGTGTGGCGCTATTGCATTTTTCGCAAGATGGCCTTCAAGAAAGTCTGGCCTGTTTCTATGTCGGAGATGGTAGACCCTTTCAATGAGCCCCCCACCTCCCTATTCTTCCTGAACCCCCCGGCCCGGCGATTTTGATTAACAAAACCATCGAGATGAGAAGGCTTTCATGGTCAGGGCAATCCGGTATGGCGCAGTTTCATGCTATCTGACGGTATACCCGCGGCCATCCAGGCAGGCTCCCATCGCCCGTTGAAAGTCCGCACTCATTTGACCCATCTGATTTCCAGGTCCATTGCCGGGCGGAGGCTTAGTCGGGTCGTAGCCGGTTTGGCTCGCAGCCCAGCTTTGGCACTCCTTACGATCATTCGCCTGTTTCTCTTGGCTCTGGCCTTGGCGGGGGTAGATAAACAACTGGCCTCCCGATATTTGCGCTTTTGAAGGCGGCCCTGGGGGTGGTGGTGGGTAGTACCGCGCCGGTTGGCGTTTGACACCGGGGATCTGGTTTCCCTTAGAATACATACATTGCTGATAGGCCATGTCGTAGCGCCTCTGAAGCTGATATTCGGAAGCGGCGCCCGCGTTACTTCCGATAGAGGTTCCGCCAAGGAGGCCTGCCCCAGCACCGATTGCAGCCCCGGCACCCACGTTACCCGTGGTAGAACCGATCAAAGCACCCAGGCCAGCCCCTATAACCGTTCCGATGACCGCTCCCGAGGCTGTGTTTTCATTGGCGGTTTGGCTTGGCGATGTTCCTCCGATCTGCCGCTGAGCCCACTCTCTGCAGACATGGTCATCGGCCATGAACACCTCAAAGGGCTTTCCCGGGCCGGGCATCACCGAGACGGTCGGTCCTTTTGGCATCGTTGCACACCCACTCAGCCCTACGAACGTCAAGAGTAAGAGAAGACCTCGTTTCCAGTTCATGTTACCTGCCCTCCTTTCCCGGCTGGGGAGGAGTCGGAACCACCCTCGTCCACCCGCCCGGACAGCTATTAACGTAGGGGTAATACCCTTGCGGGTTCTGGCAGTAGTACCAATAATATTCTTGCTGCGGTTCGGCGTACACGGGTGGTTGGGTAACAGCATCCGGGTAATAGGGATTTGGGTTGGAGTAAGGATAGTAATAGGGATTATAGTAATCGGGGTAAGGATAATAATCGTATGGATAGTAGTAGGGGAACCCGAAGGATCCCCCGAAGAAGAAGCGCGAACCTCCGTGGAAATGGCCTCCATGAAAATGACCCCCTCCGTGGAACCCGCCATGACCTCCTCCGTGGAACCCGCCATGACCTCCTCCGTCGGCATAAAGAGCGCCTGAAAAGAGACCCAGGGAGAGAAAAACGCCAATAACGATGATGACGACCATCTTTTTCATCTCTCGACCTTCCTTCCGTTTAAAACTACGCCCCCAGAGATCCTTCTGTCAACAGATGACTTTGAGGGTTCAAAATTGCCTTATTGTGCGGTTCCGAAAGAATCAAATCGAATTTCTCGGTTTTTAAGAATTTGATAGCCTCTTTGAGGGGAATGGGAGAACGGATTAAAGAACCTGGACGATTAATAAAATAAGTTATTTTATATTCAGGGCCGATGTGCAGGATTTTAATGGGCTCGTCCACCCCTACCCCATTTTTTAATAACTGTTCGATCTTGGTCATAAAAATAAAATCCCCAATAAGAATCCAGATACGATACCTTATTAGAGTATATTGTCTCAAAAAAGGTTAAAAAAGAATAGTGTCAGAACCTTATTTTTATAAGAACAATGATGTATTTTAAGGGAAGGGGGGGAATTTCCTTGCAAATTTATTCCTTCACTGATCCAAAGCATAGAGGATGAACCAAAAAAGGTTATCCCCCGAACAGGGGCTGAAAAATCTGAATCAGCGAGCCCTCAGTCAGGGGTTCCTCTTTGGATAAAAAGAGGCCGTCCCTAACCACGGTCCCACCTTGGGCATCGGGGATTTTCAGAAGGGCCAAAAGGTCGGCCACCTTCGACCCTTCTTGCATCTCCACTTCAAGACCCCGGTCGGGGGAGTAATCAGGAAAATTCTGGCTCAGGGTGCCGAATAATTTTACGGTGATTTTCATTATTGAAACAAAGGATTCAAGGGGTCCAGGAGTCAAGGATTCAAGTGAAAGGCGTTGAAATTATAAACCTTTGAACCCTCGAATCCTGGAATCCCTGAATCCTTCTTTTTAAAAGTTGAAGGTGCTGTCCATCTGCTCATCCGTGATCATTACCACGGTGTTGTGGGGCGGCAAGGGTTCTTTGTAGAAAAATTCCGGGAGCCGGTCATCCCTGTTGGTAAATCCCGCTTTGCGATTAAATTCTCTTTCCGCCTGTAAGACCCGGACCCCCATCTGGGCGAATGTCATCGGGACCAAGACGGGTGCCGAATTTGGCATTCATGACCTTGAGAAAGGCATCTCCGCCTTCAGGCGTGGTCATGGCAAAACTGGCCAAAAGACACAGACCGGTGCAGTCCACTGAGGCCATGGCGATCTGGGCCTCCCGCGAGGCCTGGACCTGGCCGTCGGTCTTTAGAGGATCGAGAAGACCGGCCAGATACCGGCCGACCAAATTTCCGGCCGTATGATCAGCCCCCATGGGTGAAGTGGCATAGGTAACGGCATTCCCCTGCATGGCCCTGGGATCATAGGCCGCGATACTCTGACCCTTGGCCACCGGCACCCGGTGATGGTTGAAATGCCGTCCCACGGCCACAGGACCGTTTCCCAGGACCCGGCCCATCTCGGTGCCCAGGGCGATCTCTTCCACCATCTGAATGGCGGCCTGGGTGTCGCCAAAATTCTTATACCCCGCATCCATGGCCACGGCCAAGGCCACGCCGGTGTTCATGGTGTCCAGCCCGATATCATCGCAGAGAAAATCCAGATGGGCGATGGTATCCAAATCATCGATCCCGGTCATGCCGCCCATGGACCAGAGGGTCTCGTATTCCAGAGAGGAGGTCATAAATTTTCCTTGCTGGTCCACGTATTCGTTGGAGCAGTGGACGATGCATTGGGCGCACCCCATGTGGGTGGGGTTTCCACCCCTTTCTTTGATGATCCGGGCCATGGTCTCGCCGCTGATTTTTTCCCAGCCGTCCATGACCCCTTTGGTGGCATTATAGCTGGGGAAACCGCCCAGGGCATTAACCGGGGCGATCATTGCAGCCGTCCCCAGAGTTAGGCAGGATCTGGCCGCTGAAGGGATGGGCCTTGACGGCCTTGGCAAAAATCTTAGCCGCCTCCTTAAAGGTTTCCGGGTCGGCGAGGGCATCAGGGCTGTTTCCCCGCTGGTCCACCAGGACGGCCTTCAAACCCTTGGCCCCCATAACGGCACCGAGTCCGCCACGGCCGGCGGCCCGGCAGGGACGGCCGTCGATATCCGAGCCCTGAATGGAGGCGCTGGTTAAACGATATTCCCCGGCCGGGCCGATGCACATGACCGAAGTCTTGTCCCCGTAAATTTTGAGCAATCTTTCAACCAGGCTGTAGGTCCGCATCCCTTTATATTCCCGGGCCGGTAAGAGGGAGGCACCTCCCTTTTCATCGATGCGTAAAAGAGACCATTCTCCCTGGGCGGCCTGGCCTTCGATAACGATGGCGGTGATCCCCAGGCGACCCAGGCCCGCGGCCATTGTGCCCCCGGCGTTGCTTTCCTTGATCGTGCCGGTCAAAGGGCTTTTGGCACCCACGGAAAGCCGGCTGGTATTGACTAAGCTGGTCCCGCTTAACAAGCCCGGGGGCAAAGATGAGTTTATTTTCCGGGCCCAGGGGATCACATTTCGGGGGCACTTCGGCGTTGATCATGATCGAAGTCAGGCCCCGGCCGCCCAGGCCGAGATAGGGCTGGGGGACATCTTCAAAACGGATGGTCTTATCGGACATATTCACTCTCAATAATTTCATGGCTCTACTCCTTTCCTTCTCCTTTGACAGGATTATCAGGATCTCCAGGTTCTTTTATTTCAGTCTTTTCGGAAGAAAGGCCGAAAAGCCCATTTGCCGATGACAAAACCATTGGGAAAAAGCTTGTCTTTAATGATAAAGAATATAAAATAAACCAAAGGGGCGGTCAAGAAGAATAAGGTCTGGAGAAATCAAGGTAAGGAGCCAGGAATTGAAAATTGCCATCATGGGCGCGGGGATGACCGGTGCCTATTTATATCGCCTCTTGCAAACTCAAGGGCATACCATCGACCTCTTTGATAGGCCTGCCGGAACACGATGCGGGTTAACCCCCTGCGCCTGGGGAACATCCAGGGGTTTTAATGAACTGGTGCAGGCCTCCGGGCTTGATCCCACGAAATATCTCCTCCGGCGTTTTGATTACGTCATCATGGATGGATTGAAGATCAGGGCGGACTTGAAGACCTTTGATAAACAGGGACTTCTTCAGCGATTTACTCCAGGGTGCCGAGATCAATTACTCAAAACCGGATATTGGAGGCTATGACCGGATCATCGATTCCACGGGGGTGGCCCGGGCGGCCTTGCCCCCCATCGCCGATGACCTCATCCTGCCCTGTATCCAGGTTCGGGTAGAAACAGCGGCCCCCTTGGACAATCAGATCAAGTTAGGGGCCATTGGCTATGCCTGGTGCTTTCCCCTCTCCGAAAAGGAATACCACATCGGCTGCGGAAGCCTTACGGCCGATCCGCTTCCTGTTTTAAAAGGGCTGGGCTGGATGAAGAACCCCGATTTTCCGACCAACAGGATTTGCGGTTGTGCCGGCCGGATACGCCTGACCGGGCCGCACTACTCCCAACCCTTTGTCAGCCACGGTCAGGACGCAGAAGTTTGGGGAGTGGGTGAAGCCATCGGCTGTGTGGCGCCGCTGGCCGGAGACGGCATTGTTCCGGGGATGAAAAGCGTCCAGCTCCTGATGCAATGGTGGGATGATCCCTCCGGATATACCCGGGCGGTCTTAAAGGAGTTTGAATGGATGAAAAAAGAACGGACCGTCATCGATAAACTCAGAAAAAAAGAAGGTCTCCGTTTGCAGGATGCCTGGGTGCTCAAAAAAAATTCCAGCAGGATGGGCATGCAGGTCGGCCTTAAAGATGCGGCCACCTTGTTGAAGCGTCTGAAATGATTTCGGATAGCTTAAAGGCCGATTACGTCCTTCGTTTTTTCCCCGGCACCGGTTCTTCCTACGATCACATCGTCAATCTCTGTACCCTCGGATTTGATCGCTTATGGAAACAAAAAATAGTGAAGAAGATTCCGGAGGGTTCGTCCCTGATCATGGACCAGGCCTGCGGGACCGGGATCCTGACCAGCAGGATTGCCCGGAGGTTTCCCCAAGCCCGGATTATCGGTGTCGATGTTACCGAGGAGTATCTCCATATCGCCAGAAAGAAAGCCCGTGCCCTGGGCTTGAAAAACATAGAATTTATTTCGGGCAGGGCTGAGGAGGTCCACCCGGATCTGGGTTTTGACTGCATCACCTCATCTTACCTGGCTAAATACGCCGAAATCGAAAAGTTGGTCGGAAACATAAAGTCCATGCTTCGTCCTGGTGGAGTGCTGATTATGCACGATTTTACCTATCCGGCGAGCCGGGCCTTTGTCCGGATCTGGGAGTTTTATTTCAAACTCTTGCAGAACGTCGGGTCCTGGAAGTACCCCCAATGGAAGACCGTTTTTGATGACCTTCCAGGGTTGCTTCGCCAAACGAGATGGACCCAGGAACTGGTGAACTCTCTGCACGGAAACGGCTTTACGCACGTCAAGGTGGAATCACTTACCTTTGGTGCTTCGGCCATCGTCACCGCTTGGAAGGAATAAATCTTCTTGTTTCAATTTAGCCTTTTGAAAAATCTTTAAGAATCCCTCCCGACCTCCCTTGGTCAAAGGGAGGAGATAAGCCTCCCCCTTTGGAAAAGGGGGATTGAGGGGGATTTAGCCCTTTTAAGATTCGTTAAACATCCTGATAATGTCGCCCGGGGTTTTTTTGACCAGTTCGGCCCAGCCATTATCGGGAAAACCCTTCTCCGCTTCCGCTACCGCACCTTGCAACCGGTGTTCAATCTCCTTTTCCATAAGTCCGGCGGCCACACCAAAAAATTCAAAGACCGGTCCGAACAATCCCGAAGACCTTCCTCCCAGGATATCCGGAAGACAAAGGCGAATCCCCTGGGTAAAATGGAGAAATGCCGGCGTCAATGCGGCCATCTGTTTTGGGTTGATCGATTGTGTCGTCAGGTGCAGTTTCACCTCCTTAAGGTCATCGGCGATCTGATAGGCTTCGCCGATTTTTAGTCCGTAGTGATAGGCGGACTCCGCGAGTTTCATATCGGCCCCGGCGGCAATGGCTCCGAGATGACAGGCGGTTCCAAATAGGATGGCTGTTTTAAGATGAATGATTTTGTCATAGACTCGGCCGGTCAGCCGATCAGAGACTACCTCCTGGGACAGCAGCACAGGGTCGAGGGGTTCACGCAAGGCCCCTTGAGCCACCTGGGCTATGGCCAGGGAAATGGCCAAGCCGTCCTCTCGGCCCAGATCGCTCATTATTTTTATGGCCGTGGCAAAAAGGACGTCTCCAATCAGGACCGCCCTGCGGGGTCCTTCAATAGTCCAGACAGCGGGCAGACTTCCTCTTACCGTGTCCTGATCGACAAAATCATCATGGATCAAGGTGGCGGCTTGAACCATTTCCACGGCCACGGCCCTAAGTATCGGGGCTTCGAGATCCCCCCCTAAGACGTCACTGATCAGGCAGGAGAGACATCCCCTGATTTTTTTGCCGGCCCCCAGAGTAGTCATGAGGGAAGGGGCGTCCCTCAAGGGAATTCCGTCCAATAAGCCGGAGGTCTCCCTCTTGAAGGCCTCCCCCAGGGCAGGTCTTCTCTTCTTCAGATAGTCTTGAAAGTCTTGAAACGCCATTACCCGAATATCCGCCAAATCAATAACCCTCCCCCCAGGAATAGTACCCCCAGGCTGACACTTTTGAGAATGGCTTCGTACCGGGCCATCAGCGATCTGCCCTCATCCCCGAGAAAATCAATGGTCCGCTTGAGGTCCTTATAGGGACGGGAGGCCTTGATCTCAATGAAGCTGAAGAAGGCCATGGATACGGCCAGGATCAAGGCCTTCGGGGAAATAGAATTGGTTTGCATGATGGTTCCCGCCAGGACCGGCAGAAACCCCCAGGAGAAGGCAAACCATCCGTCCGTATGAAACTTTCCCTGAAACCACTCCAGGTTGTAGGCGAAAACAAAAAAGCCTTCCAGAAGGGCCATGAGGGTGAGAAATGGGACGGAGCGGATGATGTAATAGCCGGCAATACCGTAGGCCAAAAGCAAAGAACCGACAGCCGTAAACCACAACTGTTTTCTGGAAAAGACCGTTCCCCAGGGTTTAATCCCTTTGCTCCCCAGGGCATCCAGGGCATGGGCCCCTATTCCCAGGCCGAGGAAATAGATGACGACGATGGCCAAAACCCTGTCCCAATGGATAGGGTCGGCCAGTATCGAACCGATCACTGAAAAAGAAAGGACCATTCCCGTATAGGGTAAAAAAAGCAGACCCACAAAGGTCCTGAACCCTTCAGGCCCGAATTTGGGGACGAACCATTCCGATTTCCTGGCAACCGGCAGGCCCATTTGTTTTTCCATTTCAGTCGTTACCAAAGGATTCAAGGATTCCAGGATTCCAGGGTTCGAGGGGTTTTAATTCATCGCCTTTCACTTGAATCCTTGACCCCTGGCCCGCTTGAACCCTATTTTCATATTATTCCAATTGAAAAAAAGCATCCGAAATTCCGGTGTTGATTTTGAGATTCTGAAAAGTAACGGTCCTTTGAAGCCGACCATCCGGGGCTGATTCTTCTACCTTGGTTGGAAGGCAGAGCCCCTGGTCGATAAAGAATTGATATAAGGTGAGCGCACCCTTTCGGAAAGGGTTCTCGGCCAGGACTCGAATCCGAATGGTTTCTTTTTCTTCGGATATTTCCGAAGGACCCCGACGCTGGTCCGTAAGGCTGCGTTCGATATGCTTGATCAGGAGCCCCATTTCCGTCTGGTCTATTCGTTGTCCGGAAGAATCCTTCAGGAGCCTGCTGTCCGGGGACAGACGCAGCTTGAAAAATGAAACCCATCCGGAAGGCCTGACCACTACTTTCCCGTTCTTATCCGGATAGGTCAAGATCAGGCCGGGATGGGGCGATTCAAAATCAAGACGTATCCGGTTGGGCTTCTTAAAGGTGTACAAGAACATCTTCGTTTCCACGGAACCATCGTTTTGGTATGCCTGGACAGTCACCTTGGCTTGGTAATCTTCTACCCGGGCATAGGCGGCTTCCATTCTTTTCAGTAGGTCTCCGGCCCCCAACGGACAGGCGGCATGGGCATAAGAAAGGGGGACGGAAAAAAAGAGAGCAATGACGGAGGGTAAAGTCGGCCTAAAAAATTTGCTCATTCATCTTCTCCGTAAAGGTCCAATCTCTTCAGGCCCGACCTGAACATCAAACCTTAAGCCGTGAAAAGAGGGGGCAGCCGCTGGCCCTGCCTGATTTCTAAGCGGCATCCTTGAGAGCCACAACCTTTCCTTAGTCATATTGGTGTGAGGCTTGTAATTTCAGTAGAGTTAGGATAAGCTTAATATGCGTTTTCTTCGATGGAGTGATTATAAAATGGAAAAGGAAAACGGGTCAAGGAGAAAAGATTAAACCTTGCTCGATCCAAGCCGAATTCCATCTATAACTCCATAGGTTTCATGATGAAAACGGATAGATACTCCCGTAGAAGGATATAACAATGCCTGCCAATGAACAGTTAAATGCCTTTCTCTGCCCTAAATCGGTGGCGGTCATCGGAGCGACGGAGCGTCCCGGTTCATGGGGTTCTTTTATCATGGAGGGCTTACTCTCCAGGCCCTATCCTGGCCGCATCTACCCCGTCAACCGCCAGGGCGGACGGGTCTTCGGTTTACCGGCCTTCAAAGAAGTCAACGAAATCCCCGAATCGCCGGACCTGGCCATCTTTACCATCCCCGAGACAATCAGTGGAACAAACGGTCAGGGAGTGCGGCCGAAAAGGCGTCAAGGGCATCACCATCATCACCGCCGGGTTCAGCGAGGCCCTGGAGACCGGCCGGCAACGGGAGGCGGAGCTGGTGCGTCTGGCCCGGTCCTATGGAATTCGTCTGTTGGGTCCTAATGTGAGCGGCACCTTTAATCTGCACGCCGAATTCAATGGCTCCGCCGCGCCGGAACAGCATCTCATCAAAAACCGGCTGGCGGCTATTTGCCAGGGCGGCTATGCCTTTTATGATCTGCTGGCCCACGGCTACTCAAGGCATATGGGCGTGGGCCTTTTCGTCCATACGGGGAACGAGGCCGACCTGACCACCACGGATTTTCTGGAACACCTCGGGACCGACCCCAAGGTGCAGGGTATCGTCATGTATATTGAGGCGATTAAAGATGGAAGACGCTTTGTGGAAGCGGCCAGGGAGATATCAAAGACCAAGCCCATTATCGTTTACAAGGCCGGGAAGACGCCGGATGCCTCCCGGGCCGCCCAAAGCCATACCGGCGCCCTGGCCGGCTCTCACTGCGTTTACCAGGGGGCCCTGGCCCAGACCAACGTCGTTTCCTCTCCGACCATGGAACTCCTGATTCCCCTGGGGCAGGCCCTGGTGGAACGGCCCCCCATGCGTGGAAACCGGGTGGCCATTTTGACCATGGGCGGGTCCTGGGGTGTGGCCCTGACCGACGCCCTGGAAGCCGAAGGGCTGCGCGTGCCCGAGTTGAGCGAGAGGCTCAAATCCAGGTTGAGAGAACTGGGCATGCCGGTCCGGGCCTCGGTGCGAAATCCCGTGGACATCGGCGCCTCCGGACTCTTTTTCTCCAAGGATATCCTGACGGCCCTCGGCCGGGAGATCCTGATTTCCGGCGAAGCCGATGCCCTGATCCTGCATGGGATGGGGCGGCCGGGCATGCTGAGTGAAAATGCGCCGGAACGGCTGCGGATCTTCCTGGAGATCAACAAGGAAATCGTACGCGCCTACGCAGACATGGAGAAGGCCTTCGGCCTCCCCGTCCTGATCGGCAGTATCTATGCCCCCTGGGAAAGCCAGGTGATTCACGACCTGAATGAAGAAGGACTGCGCATCTATGACCGTCTGGATGAAACCGCCCAAATATTGTCCCGCCTGTACCGGTATTGGCATCGCACCTCCCGCAGGCGGCCTGCTTCAACCCGCGGCAAATAGTTTTCTCGAACAAGGCTGTCCAAAGCGTCTAAGACACCCGGCGGGGCCTCAGGCCTTTACCCGGCGGCGGCTGTAATCGGGCTGTCCTCCAGGGATCGGGTCTCGGGTATAATGGTCAGACGGCGACGATGGAAGGAAGCCACGGCAGCCCGATGGGCCACTGAAATTAAAGTAATATTGGGCAGCCTCTCCCCTACCAGGGCATAGAGGGCCTGCTCCGTCGGTTCGTCCAGGGCCGAGGTGGCCTCATCCATAAACAGCCACTCCGGCCGATAGAGGAAAACCCGGGCGAAACCGACCCGTTGTTGTTCTCCCCCGGACAACTCCAGTGACCAGTTGACGTCTTCGTCCAACCGATTGATCAACTGGGGCAACCGGGCATCGATCAAGGCCTGTTTGAATTCTTCGTCACTATGCCCTCCCGGCTGGTCCGGATAGCTCAGCACCTCACGCAAGGTGGCCAGCGGCAGATAGGGTTTTTGGGGCAGAAACAGCACCCGCCCCCCTCCGGCCTGAACACCTTCCCGGAGCCGTAAGGCCAGATACCGGCTAAGGCGCGAAACAGGGAACTCTTACCGGAGCCGGAAGGTCCGCTGACCACCAAACGATCCCCGGGCCGGATGGTAAAGGAAACGCCGTCCAGGATGACCCGCTGGTCGGGCAAACGGACGCTCAACTCCTTAACCCGCAGGTCAGGGGCGGCCATGGGCTCCAAGGAAATAACCGCCTGGGAGACCGACAGATCCCTAACCGCGGTCAACTCTTCGCCAAAGCCCATGAGGCGGTTGACGCTGGCCGACCATTGGGCGATGTTCGGATAGGAGTCCACGAACCAGCTCAATGAGGATTGGACCTGGCCGAAGGCCACGCCGGTCTGGGTCAGACCGCCAAGGCCGATGGCGCCGGAAAAATATCGCGGGGCGGCCACCAGGATGGGGAAGATGACGGCCATCTGACCGTAACCGGCGGTGAGAAAGGTCAAACGCTTCTGCGTTTTCATCAGACGCCACCAGGTCCGCCAGATGTTGCCGAAAGAGGTCTCCAACTTTTTCTCTTCGTCCGATTCGCCGCCGTACAGGGCCACGCTTTCGGCATTCTCCCGGATGCGGATCATCCGGAAACGGAAGTCGGCATCGTACTTCTGCAGATCAAAATTGATATTGATGAGCGACCGGCCGGTGTAGTGGGTGGCCAAGGAACCTAAGGCCGAATAAAGGACCGCCACCCACAACATATAACCCGGGATGGACCAGGTGGTTCCCAGGGCCTGAAAAGTCAGGGTCCCGGAAAGGTTCCAGAGCATGGTCAGAAAAGAGGCCAGGGTGACCACGGCATTGAGCAGGCCGATACTCAGGTTCAGGGTCAGGTTGGCCACCATGCCGATATCGTCCTGGATGCGCTGCTCCGGGTTTTCCGCCTGGGACTTCTCCAACTGCAACAGATAATAGGCACGATGACTCAGCCAGTTCCGGTAATACTGTTCGGTGAGCCACCGCCGCCAGCGAATCTGCAGCATCTGGTTGAAGTAGAGCGCATAGGCGGCGATCAGGATGAAGACCGCCGCCAGAATCCCGAAATAGCCCAGCAGGGACAGGAAGGCCTGATAGTTTTTTTCCTGCAGGGCATTGAAAAATTGCCGGTTCCAGTCGGCCAGGAGCACGGTCACATAAACGCTGGCCAGGTTTAAAACGATGACCAGGGCGAGCAGCCCGCGCCCGGGCCAGCGGTCCTCCGAGAACCAGTAGGGCTTGATAAGCTCCCAGAGTCTGCCGAAAAAACCTCGCTGGCCCAGCATGAACCGCAGGGCCGACCCTTTCGTTTTAGTGTTCACCTATTTCCTCCGATCAAAAAAAGGCCAATCCGATGGGAAAACCTGGTCCGGGGTTTCCCCTAATTTTTTCTTTAGCAAGGGCAACAATAGTTCCGGTTGGCTCATTTTTTCTTCTTTTGGCTCTGTTTCTTTGAATCTTGTTTTTAAGCGCCTCAAGATCCATATCGACAATTCTTTTGATAACGATCCGGGGCTCCTTTTCTGCTGAAAGCACCCGCAGGATACCTATCAAAAAAATGCCCTTTTGGCCAATAAAAAATAGGGTCCATTTTTAGCAAAAATACGGGTATCTTCTTATTCTCTTCCCTCGTTATTTCTGTTGAAATAAAAATTATTTTCTACTGAGTCCAAGGAAATGAAAAAGTAATGGGACCATTCAGTCCGGCTGAATATTTTTGGCTCATCGGCTTGGGGTTTTTGGTGGGACTTTACGGCACCCTTATCGGTGCCGGGGGCGGCTTTATCCTGATGCCCGTTCTCCTGCTGCTCCATCCTCATGCCAAACCAGAGCAATTGACGGCCATTTCCCTGGCCGTGGTCTTCTTTAACGCCCTGGCCGGGTCGGAGTCTTATGCCATGATGGGCCGGATCGACTATAAGTCGGGATTGATGTTCGCGGCGGCCACCATTCCCGGGGCCATCTTCGGGGCGCTCAACACCTCGGCGGTGCCTCGCCCTCTTTTCAATGGCATCTTCGGAGTGGTCCTCATGGCCGCGTCTATATTTTTATTTTTTCGTCCGGCAATGAAAACTCATGAAGTCTCCCTCCATCAGCATCATCCCTATGTCTTCCGCCATATGGTGGCCGCCGGGGGCGAGACCTACGATTATAATTTCAACCCCCTGGTAGGCATCGGCATCAGCTTTGGGGTGGGATACATTTCCAGCTTTCTGGGAATTGGCGGCGGTATCATTCATGTGCCGGCCCTGACTTATTTTTTGGACTTTCCGGTGCACATTGCCACCGCCACCTCCCATTTTATTCTGGCCATCATGGCCTTGACCGGCACCCTGGTCCACATCTGGACCGGCACATTCCATGAAGGAGCCCGGGATACCCTGTCGTTGTCCATCGGGGCCTTGCTTGGGGCGCCTCTGGGTGCTTACCTTTCCAGCCGGATTCGAGGTCCCTGGATCATCCGCGGTCTGGCTTTGGCCCTGGGGCTGGTGGGGATACGTATCCTGATCCTGCTGATTTAATTCGAAAATAGGGTCCAAGGATTCCAGGATTCGAGGGTTCAAGGGTTTTAAATTCCACGCCTTTCACTTGAATCCTTGACCCCTCGGCCCCTTGAACCCTGTTTTTCATGATTCGTGATGCCCCAAAGGGCGCATGCGAGCTTAACATGATGACGGAAGCTCACCAGGAAGATCCATCGGAAGGGCAGCGTTAATCTTATGATACCGCTCAAAGACACCGTTAGACGAACAAGCCTTCCCTCAATGACCTGGACGCTCATTGGGATCAATTTCGTCATTTTCCTCTGGGAAATATCTCTTCCCGAGCCGCTTCTGACGCGCCTCTTCTATCTCTTCGGCCTGGTGCCGGCCCGCTACACCGAACCCAATTGGGGGATCATCAACCACCTTCCTGCCGATGGTTATCTCTCTTTTTTGACGAACCTCTTTCTCCACGGTGGCTGGCTTCATATCGTGGGCAACATGTGGTTTCTCTACCTTTTCGGGAGGAGCGTCGAAGATCGGACCGGCCACGCCCGTTTCCTGGTCCTCTATCTTCTATGCGGTCTGGCCGCGGACCTGACCTATTTACTTATCACGCCCCATTCGACCATCCCGACGATTGGGGCCTCAGGGGCCATCGCCGGGGTAATGAGCGCCTATCTGGTCATCTTCCCCGGGGCCAAGATTCTCACCCTCTTCCCGATCCTGTTCCTTCCCTTTTTTATTGAACTATCGGCCTTTTTTTACGTGGCCTACTGGTTTGTGCTCCAGTTGGTCGCCGGGATGGTGTCCCTTGGTTTGACCCAGACCGGGGGTGGCATCGCCTGGTGGGGACACGTCGGTGGATTCATAGCCGGCATACCGCTTATCTTTATCCTAAAACCCAAGAGTCGGCAACGGCGGAAGAATTACCCGGATGAGAAATACGGTACCTATTCGTTTGAAGGGAGAAATCTTGGGGATTAGCCCTGTGGGGCAGGCAGAAAACTAATAACCGCTTACTCCTCCCAACCGTGTTTACCGATGAGACTGACGAAACGGACACCCCCCAGGTCTTCCTCCTCAAACCCTTTTTCCCTTTTGATAATTTTCTTCAAGGTCTGGGAGTACCGGTCTCCAACCGGGATAATCATCCGGCCGTTCTGAGCCAGTTGTTCCAAAAGCGGCGCCGGGATATCCGGAGAAGCGGCGGTGACCATTATGGCGTCAAAAGGGCTTTCTTCCGGCCAACCCTGGGTCCCGTCATAGACTTTGAGTACCACATTAAAATAATTCAATTGGTCGAGTATCTTGCGGGCCTTTAAATACAGGGATCGGATTCTTTCGATGGAATAGACTTTATGAGAAAGCTCGGCCAGGATAGCCGTCTGATATCCCGAACCGGTCCCTATCTCCAGGACCTTTTCCTGTCCCTTAAGCTCCAGGAACTGGGTCATCAAGGCCACTATATAAGGCTGGGAAATGGTCTGCCGGTCTCCGATAGGCACGGGATAATCGTTATAGGCTTCCCCCCAAAGGGCTTCTTCCATAAACAGGTGCCTGGGAACCTTGCCCATGGCCGCCAGCACCCTTGGGTCGTTGATCCCCCGGGGAATCAACTGCTCCCGGACCATTCTGGCCCGGGCCTTGTCTAAGTCAATCATGATCGCCTCACAGCCGATAAAAGTTGAATCATTGAAGGGGAATAAAAATTTGTGTAAAAATAGAAGGGATATGGTATATACTCCTGATTAGAAAAAAGTGTCAATCGGATTTTTCCGGAAAAGGACCATATCATGGCCGAGGGAATAAACCTTAAAAGGACCGGCAAAAAGCTGGGACTGATTTTTTTAGGGATGGTTGATCTTTTTATTGATTTCCATGTGGATCAAGGGGATGGAATTCAAAATCAGGGTCTTTATGGCCCTCTTTGCCGGATTATCGGCCTGGATGGGGATCATATCCCTGGTCATCTGGTTATGGAAAGAAACCAATCGGGAAGATTCGGAATCAGAAAGCCGAATTAAAGATGAGGGTATTTAGGAATTAAGAATTGGGGGATTAAGAGCGCGGGGAGGGAATATGAAACCAAGGGAAACACCTTTGCCAGTCCCTGCTAAAAAGAAGGCCGGAGACATCCTTGAGAAGTTTGTCGATATTTTTGCCGACAAAGGGTGGCTGGACCAAACGCTGCGGATCAAACACCGGGACAGAAAATACCGGCTTTACTGCAGTGAAACAGTCTTCACGGCTTACCGGATAAATGATTATTGCGGGATCTCTCATGGTTTTCCGGGGTGGCCCGTATGTTTTGTGACCCCCGATCAAATTATTGAAGATTCCGACATGTCGAAATTTTCAACCACGGAGCCAAGTGTGCACGACTGGTTGCGGTGTATCGCCGATGATGATATGGAATTGATTTGAAAGGCTAATAAAGGTGAATATTATCGTTTCCGGGTCTTTGGCCTACGACAGAATCATGGATTTTCCGGGATACTTCTCGGATCATATCCTCCCTGAAAAAATTCATGTCTTAAACATCTGCTTCCAGGTTAACGGCGTGAAGGAAAAATTCGGCGGAACCGCCGGCAATATCGCCTATTCCCTGTCCCTGATGGGAGAAAAACCCGAGATCTCCGCTACCTTCGGCCAGGACTATCAAAGATACCGGGATTGGTTGGCGGAAAATGGGATTTCCACCCGAAATATTAAAATTATCGAAGATGAATTTACCGCCTGTGCCTACATCACTACCGATCGGTCCGACAACCAGATCACCGGGTTCAACCCCGGGGCCATGAGGCATTCATCTTCCTTGGATTTCGACCGCCTTGATCCCCAGGATACCCTGATGATCATCTCTCCCGGCAATCTCGAAGACATGGTCAATTATCCCCTCCTCTGTAAGGACAAGGGGATCGATTATATCTTTGATCCCGGGCAATCCCTTCCCATGTTGGAAGCCAAAGACCTGGCCCAGGCTATTGAGGGGTGCCGAATTCTGATCTCCAACGATTATGAGCTGGATTTAATCATGAATAAAACCGGCTTGAACAAAGAGGCCCTGGTTGAGAGGGCCGGAGCGGTTATCGTGACCATGGGGGAACTCGGATCAAAGGTCTTCAAGCCGAAGAAGGAGATCAGTATCCCGGCGGTAAAACCGAGGAAGATCGAGGACCCGACCGGCGCCGGCGACTCCTACCGGGGCGGGCTGATCAGCGGTCTGGTCCAAGGCCTGGAAATTGAGCAGTGTGCCAGGATGGGCAGTGTTTGTTCCTCTTTTGCCGTAGAGAGCTACGGTACTCAGGAATATCGCTTCAGTCCGGAAGAATACGACGGAAGACTTAAAGGGTTCTCCGGGTAGGTTTCGATTTTTCCGGCTTTTTATGGCCTGCCTGTTTTTCCTCAACCGGGCAGGGCGTCCCTTTTTCAACGACCTTGAGCAGGATCCCGCAGAATACGCCGTTCACCGCCAGGCAGGCCGCATGTTGGGCCTTTTCATTTTCGGCCCGGTCGCACATAAAAGAACAGAATTTCATCTTCGTAACATTTTAGAGTTTTAAGAAATGGGCCATTTCAGAACACTGTTAGGCTCAAAATCCCCCTCAATCCCCCTTTTTCTAAGGGGGAAGTTTTTCTCCTCCCTTTGAAAAAAAGAGGCGGGGAGGGATTTATGAGCACGTTTTCAAACAGCTAACTGGATATCCCCCGCTTCAATTCCCGGTGTTGAACGATAAAGGGGTTAATCCGCCTGAGCACAGGAGGACTAACCCCTTAAGTTTTCTGGTCGGGACGACTGGATTCGAACCAGCGGCCCCCTGAACCCCATTCAGGTGCGCTACCAGACTGCGCTACGTCCCGATAATTGATTTACTACCATTTTTAAAAAACCCTGTCAAGGTTTCCAAAATCTTTTTTCTACAAATCGGGCGAATATGAAAAGTTGTCGGCTTCCTGCAAAAAAATCAATGTTCAAGATAGTTCGTTTTTATTTTCCCTTGTACCTTGGGCCGTATACCTTGAACCTTTCATGCATTTGAAGCCCCCTTCCCGCAACATGGGCAGGTCCGCCAGGACGCCTGAAGCCTTTGCCCGCAATCCTGGCATTTGAGAATCAACGGCCGGGAACAATTAGGACAATAGGCAAAAAAATGTTCCACCGGGGAAAAACAAGTCGGACAATAACGGGCACCGGCTTCATAGGGGATAACCCGCATCATTTCCTCCAGACTGATTCGGCCGGCCTTCGCTTTTTTAAGACCGCAGGCCAGTAGGGTTTCCATGCCTTCCTGAACGGCCAGATGGCGCAATTCGGTTTCCGGGGCCTTGGCCAGGATCGCCTCCCGAAAAGCCGGGGTCACGGTCAAAAGTTCAAAGGTACCTTCCCGGCCGTCGTAACCTTCTCCCTGACAGGCCGGACATCCTTCCCCCGGTAAAAAACATCCTCCCTGGGCAGTTGCAAATGATAGCGCTCCAACATCTTGGGATCAGGCTGATAGGTTCTTGAGCAATGGGGGCAATTCCTTCGAATCAGTCGTTGCGACAATATCCCCAACAGACAGGAAGAAAGCACATAAGGTTCCAGTCCCAGATTAGTTAAACGGGTCAGGGTGGAAACGGCGTCATTGGTGTGAAGGGTGCTGAAAACCAGGTGGCCGGTAAAGGCCGCCCTGAGGGCGATCTGGGCCGTTTCCTCATCCCGAATCTCTCCCACCAGGATCACATCCGGGTCCTGTCTGAGTATGGAACGCAAGGTATTGGCAAAGGTCAGCCCCACTTTTTCAAAAACCTGAACTTGGTTCACACCTTCCATTCCGTATTCAACAGGATCTTCCACGGTGATAATATTAATCCCTTCCCGGTGGACGGCCTGAAGCAGGGAATACAGGGTGGTGGTCTTTCCGCTTCCGGTCGGCCCGACAACCAGGATTAAACCCTGGGGACGGATGATCATAGTTGAAAGTCTTTCCAATTGGGCCGAAGGAAGTCCCAATTGGGACAACCCCAGGAAGGTTTGCCGGTTATCCAGAAGGCGCACCACCACCTTTTCTCCCCACAGGGTGGGCAGGAAAGACACCCGAAGATCGATGGCCTTTCCCTGAGAGTGGATTCGAAAACTTCCATCCTGGGGGATCCTTTTTTCACTGATATCCAAATTGCAACTGATTTTGTAACGGGAGACCAGGGATTCCAGGACCGACCGGGAAAAGACCGGTCCCTTTTCTGAGCCAGCCGTCGATCCGGTAGCGGATTTGGACCATTTTTTCAGAAGGCTCCACATGGATGTCGCTGGCCTTCAGCCGAATGGCTTCCTCCAATAATTCCTTTTGAATCCGGACCGCCGGAGATTGTTCCCCGTCCATGGAAATCTTATCTAAGCTGAGTTCTCTATTAACTATACTGATACTCGACTCGGGCAGCGGTATTCATTTCAGTCTCCTTTCAATCTTCAGCCAAAAATTCTATTCCAAAGATAAAAAGCAAGGATTATGCCATTCCCTATCGTCTTTTTCCTTTCTTGGAAAAAGATAGGCCGGTGGCTCAATTGTTACAAAAATTCGAGCATTTCAAGATGAGACGAAAAGAATTATTTTAAGAGAGGTTTGACGGATTGAGGATAATCGGATAAAAAAATGCAGAGGACCGGAACCAAAGGTTTCGGTTTTTGTGAACCTTCTTCCTGCTATTGTCCCGTCTAAGACATTCCTTTATGGTCTTGCCCTTCCGGACCCTTGATTACACCCTTCGAGGGCAGGCCTGATCCGGAATCGAGCATTTTCAACCTGGATCCCCGCTTTCGGGGGAATAACGAAAGAGACCTCTATTAAAGTAGAGTTAGAGACAACTACACTAAGGATGCAAAAACATTATCTGAATATCCATAACGTTGGTCCGGGTCGGACCGGAAATAAACAGTTCATCTAATTTCTTAAAGAAGTGATAGGAATCGTTGTCCTTGAGGTATTGATCAGGGTCGAGACCCGAGGCTCTCGCCCTGGATACCGTCTGACCGTCGACAATCGCTCCGGCCGCCTCCGTTGGCCCGTCCGTACCATCGGTGCCGGCGGATAGGAGGATAATACCCGGCATATCGGCCACTTCTCTTGCAAAGCTCAGGGCCAGCTCCATGTTCCTCCCCCCCTTTCCATGGCCTTTGACGGTCACGGTGGTCTCCCCGCCGGAGAGGAGACAGATCTTTCTCCCGGACGTGCCAATGGCCTCTTTGGTTTCGACGGCCCTTTTGGCCAACCATCGGCCGGCCTCAACGGCCTCTCCCGTAAGTTCCGTAGAGATGATCTCGGCCTCATACCCAAGAGCAACAGCCCTTATCCGGGCGGCTTCCAGGGCATCTCTATTACTCCCGATGATCCGGTTATCGACCTTCCGGAATACAGGATCGCCTTCCTTCGGAGTTTCCGCCAGATGCCCCTGAATCCCCTTCCTGAGGACATCAATAACAGTTGGCGGTATTTCCGGTTCAAGGCGGTATTTTTCAATCACCCTTAAGGCCTCCGAATAGGTGGTCCTATCCGGTGCCGTCGGTCCCGAGGCGATCACGTCCAGCCTGTCGTTAATGACATCCGAAAGGATCAACGATTTAATTGTCTCCGGGGAAGGCAAGACTCGGCAAGCCGCCCTCCTTTCACCTTTGAAATGTGCTTTCTCACCGTATTCAGCTCGTCGATATCCGCTCCGGCTTTAAGGAGTAAATCGGTCGTCTTGACTTTCTCCGCCAGGGAAATACCGTTCGAGGGTGCCACCAGAAGGGCCGATCCTCCACCGGAAATAAGACAGACGGCCAAGGTCCGTTCATCAAAATCCCTCAAGAGTCTTATAACCTCTTCAGTGGCCTTCAAACCATTTTCATCGGGCAAGGGATGCCCGGCTTCAACCATCTTCACCCGGCCCTCCCTGTCGGTTTCAGTCAGGTGTCCATACTTGGTAATGCCTACTCCGCCGGTTATCCACTGCCCCCATTCGATCGGTTATGGCCCGCATCATGGGAGAGAGGGCCTTACCAAAGCCGATAATAATAAGTCGGTTATAGTGCCCTTTTTCATAAAGGGAAAGAATTTCCTGACCGTGGCGGGCTGTTGCCCGGTAAGGATCGACGGCCCGAATGGCGGACTGGAAGATATCGATCAGAAGGTCTTTGGGTGTGTTTAAGGCCATTGTTTCCCGGACTAAGGCCGATTTTGGGTCCTTACTTTTTGATAGCCTAAATAATCTCTATACGATATAAAGGTATAGAATCGCAGTCCCTGACTGTCAAGGTTTAAAAATTTTCAATTCTAAAATATCCCTGAGAGGAAAGGATATGCCGAAATTCAGCGCCAACCTGACCCTGCTTTTTACGGAAGTTGACTTTATGGACCGCTTTGAACGGGCGGCTAAGGCGGGATTTAAAGCCGTCGAATACATGTTCCCCTACCCTTACGAGGCCGACCAGTTGGCCGAGAAACTGGAACAATACGGATTGAGCCAGGTCCTTTTTAACCTGCCGGCCGGGGATTGGGAGGCCGGCGAGCGCGGAATGGGATTGGTCCCCGAAAAAATGGGCCAATTCCAGGAAGGCGTGGGAAAGGCGATCGAATATGCCCGGGCCCTTCATTGCTCAAAGGTCAACTGTCTTTTGGGGACAACCCCGCCTATCCCCTGGGACCTGGCCCGAGAGACGGCCGTAAAAAATTTACGGTTCGCCGCCGAGATGCTCGCCCGGGAAAAGATAACTCTGCTTATCGAGCCCCTGAATATCCGGGATTTTCCGGGCTTTTATCTGAATTCAACTGCCGAGGCCCTGTCGCTTATCCGGGAAGTCGACCACCCGAATCTGTTCTATCAGTATGACGTCTATCATATGCAGATCATGGAAGGCGACCTGATGGAGACCATAAAGGAATATCCTCGACCAGATCGCCCACATGCAGATTGCCGACAACCCCGGACGGCACGAGCCCGGAACCGGGGAGATCAATTTTCCCAATCTCTTTTCTTTTATCGATGGGATCGGTTACCAGGGGTTTATCGGCTGTGAATACAAACCCCTCCGCAATACCGAAGAGGGCTTGGCCTGGATCAGGCCATACTTATAGTAAACCAGGATTCAAGGGGTCAAGGATTCGAGGGTTCGACACGGTATAATGTCCATAGAGAAACCGTATACCGTATAAGTGCACTTTAACCCTTACAATGCCTTGAACCCTTGAATCCTGGAATCCTTGAACCCTATTTTTTATATTAAGGAGGACTGACGATGATGAAAATCGGATTTATCGGCTTGGGCATAATGGGCAAACCCATGGCCGCCAATCTCATCAAGGCCGGATATAAACCCTATGTCTATAACCGGTCCCTCGGACCGGTGACCGAACTGGCCGCCCTCGGCGCCGTCGCCTGTCAAAACGCCCAGGAGGTTGCCGGTCAATCCGAAATAGTCTTTTTGATGCTGCCCGACACACCCGATGTGGAGAAGGTCTTATTCGGCGTTAATGGGGTTTCCTCGGGAATAAAGGCCGGGTCGATCGTGGTGGACATGAGTTCCATCTCGCCCATGGCCACGAGGCAGTTCGCGGAGAGGTTGAAAAACCAGGAGGTGGAAATGCTCGACGCCCCTGTCTCCGGCGGGCAGATTGGCGCCCAGAACGCGACCCTTTCCATCATGGTGGGAGGAAAGGAAGAGGTCTTCGAAAAGGTCAGACCGATCCTGGAAAAAATGGGAAAAAATATCGTCCGTATCGGAGGGAACGGAGACGGACAGGTCTGCAAGGTCGCCAACCAGATCGTGGTCGCCTTAACCATAGAAGCCGTCGGCGAAGCCTTGCTTCTGGCCTCCAAGGCCGGCGCGGATGTGGGCAAGGTGCGGGAGGCCCTTTTAGGGCGGTTTCGCCCAAAGCCGGATCCTGGAAGTCCATGGAGAGCGGATGATCAAACGGACCTTCCAGCCGGGGTTCCGAATAAAGCTGCACCAAAAAGACCTGAACCTGGCCCTTCAGACCGGAAGGGACCTGGGGGTGAGTCTCCCTAATACCGCCACGGCCCAGGAACTTTTTACGGCCGTGGCCGCCCACGGCGGAGCCGACCTGGATCATTCGGCCCTGCTCCAGGCCCTGGAAAAGCTGGCCGACTTCAGCCTCGGAGATAGAGAAGACAAAAAACAGGAATTGCCTGCGACGAACATTAATAGGAGTAGGTAATAGCGGTCCCAAGAGAAAATTTTTCGGAATATTGTCCTTCCACATTCAAATGGAATCCCTTGGTGAGGGGGACGTCGAGTCCTGCAAATCCTCCCATGTTGGTCGTGTTCTTAATCATCACATCCCCTGTCTCAAATTTAAGACCGGGGATGTTTGGGGAAAAAGAGGCCTTTGCTTCCGAATAAGAGATAAAGGGCCCGATATATAGCTTTATACCGTACGGGACCGTGGCTTGAAAACCAATTCCGAAATTGACATCCCAAAGGTTATTTACCTTCAGGTTGGCCCTAAAAGGGGCTCCATTAAAAGACCCGGAAACATAATCCGTGAAGTCGGTGAAATAGTAGGAGCCCTGTACAAAGGCCCCGATTCCGAAGGTCTTATCGAAAGGATAAAACCCCTTGGCTCCCAACGTTCCGAAGAATTCCCCGTTGTCTTGAAAGTCATTTTTGGAAGTCACGGCCGAACCCTGCGTAGAACTGAAGGCGTCCAAGACTTTTAAGTCCGATATCCCGACCCGTCCATATAATTCCCAGGTTTTAGTTCCATATCCCAACTGTGAAAAAATCTGGTTTTGTCTGGTAACTAGTTCCCTGTCGTTCTTGTATTTATCTTCATGATATAGGTAACCGATGCCGGTATTTAACCCCCCCGCCTCTTTTGAAATGGACTGAGGTGGACCAAAAAGCCCGCCTGCGGCTGCCATTCCATTGACTGTAAAAAGGATGACCGCTGCTATCAGAATTACTTTTAGGCGTTTTGTATGCATTCCCCCCTCCTTAGGTTTATTTCTCCCCCCGATATCGAAAATGATAAACAGGGCCATCAAGGCCGATTAATACCCGCGCGCTTCTTCCTACTGCACTCCCGCCGGCTTGGGTGGCTCCGGTTTGCCTCTTCCGGCTTCAACCTTCTTCTGCCGATATTGATCGTAGGCGTTACGGAGCGCCACATAGGGATCGATGGCCGCCTCTTTGAGAGATTCATAGTCACCGATGCTCAGGGAGGTATCGTTCACCTCCTCGTAGGCCCTGACGGCTAACCAGTCGTACCAGGGGTAGGGGTTAATAAAATAGGAGAGCGGATCCAGAAAATAACTGCCGGCAATATTCACGGAATCCCGGGCGCTGTAAGGCCCAAGAAACGGCCAGACTATGTAGAAACCCTGTCCCACTCCATAAATTCCCAGGGTTTGACCCAGATCGGCGTCTTGTTTCGGGATGCTGAGTTGCTCGCTTGATGAAGGATCCAAAAATCCCCCGGCCCCCCAAACCGTGTTGACCACGAAACGCCCCAGTTGCGTGGCTGCACCCTTGAAGTCTGCCTGGAGCAGGCAACTGACGAAGCGAGCCGGGAATCCGAGATTGGAGAAGAAATTCTTCACGCCTACCCGGGCCGGCTCGGGAACGACTTTGTTGTATCCCTGGGCCACGGGTTTGAGCACCCAGAAGTACAGCTTGTCGTTGAAGTGGAACATGGCCCGGTTGAAGGGCTCCAGCGGGTCGGCGATCGATACCTCTTTTTCAGAAACCTCTTCTTCAGAAGGATTATCATTGCCGAGGGTCTTCTTTTCGTCATGGACCGCCTCTCCCGGAGAGGATTTCAGAGGTTCCGGAGGGTCGACTGGTTTCAGGGCCGGAAGTTTTTTTTGATCATCCGGGTTTTCTCTGGCCGAGGTGTCAGACCCTTCGGGAGATTTCAAGGGCATAGGATCAGCCTCGGAAACGGTTACAGGCAGCGGAGATGGTGAAGAGACGGGGAACGAGGCCTGAGAATAGCCGGAGGGGTTGTGGGCGCAGCCGGCGACAAAAAGGACCAAAATCAGAAAGACGAGCCGTTTCATGGTTTGAAGATCTCCCTCTCTATCCCTATTGGCCCTTCACCTTTTTTCGCAAAATCTCAAGCAACTGGTCGGGCGTATTTTTCGCCAGGATGTCATTGAACTGGCTGCGATAGTTCTGGACAAGGCTGACATTTTCGACGACCACGTCATATACTTTCCAGGCGCCGTTCTTCAGGATCACTCTGTAGAAAATAGGGATTTCTTTTGAGGAGGTGATGACTTTCGTCTGGACCTCGGCCTGGTTGCTGGCGAGCATGTTTTCTTTAGCGAAAACAATTTTCTCGTTGGTATAAGAAAGGATCTTATCGATGTAAGCCTTCTCCAGTACCTGTCGATAGAGGTGGGTGAACTCCTGTTGCTGAGTGGCGTTCAGTTTGTTCCAATTACCCCCCAGGGTCCGCCTGGAAAGTTCATCTTCATCGAACATCTGTTCATAGATAGCCTCGAGTTTCTCTTTTTTGATCTTTTTGGCTGACTCGGCTTTGAGCTTTGGATCGCGAAGCACGTCGAGCACTTTGTTGACATTGGTCTGGACCTGGTCAAGCGGTGCGCCTGCATATACCGGAAGAACAGCCAGAAAGAAAATCAAAATCCCCAATCCTATGAAATATCTCATCATTTTTCCACCTTTCTGATTTTTTACGCCCTTACTGCTTCTTTACCTCTCCGAAGGCATACTTGCCGATCAGGCTGGCGATATCTATGGCCGGCTGCGTTTCGGTTATGGTTCCACCGGGTCCAAGAAGTTTTCCGGCGCCCCCGGGATCTATGCTGAGAAACATGTCACCAATCAGCCCCTCGGTCTTGATGGAGGCAATGGCATCGTCATAGACCTTGATGCCTTTTTGAATCCTTATTTCCACCACCGCCCTCTGGTCCTTCTGGTCCATGGTGAGTTGTCCCACCCGCCCGACCTCAATACCTAACATACTCACGGGACTGCCGGCTCTCAGGCCGCTCACCGTGGTGAATCGGGCGAAGAGAGAGTAGGCGTTGTCGCCAAGCAAGGAAACATGGCCGAGTTTCAAGGTCATATACCCGATACAGAGCAGACCGAAAACGAGAAAGAGTCCGACTGTTGTCTCCATGGCGTACTTTTTCATTGGCTTACCTCCTCAGGTCGCACCGAATACGGGCAATTTCTTTCTGTTGATGTTTGGCAGAATTGATGACGGAATCTATTTCGGCATTAGGTTGGCCCTGGGCTATTCCGGCCAGGATGGCTAATTCGGCGCATATCCCGGCTGGGGCTGGCAAGCAGGCGGACCAAAGGTCTCGAATCCCCTGTTCTTGAAAATCCTTAACAAAATCCTTCAGCAAGGTCTCAGTCTCAGTCAGATCCGAATAGGGGAGCACCGTAACAAATTCATTGATATGGCGGCGGGTGGAAAAACCCCCTATGGCCCCAAAGTGTTTGTCGATATACAGTCCCAGGCACCGTATGGCCTCCTGCGCCGCTTCGTGGCCCAAGTCGCTAATGATGGCCTCCAGCCCCTCCAGAATAAAAACCACGACAGAGTAAGTTTCCCCCGCGGCCTTCTGCTTCAACTGAGCATGATACATAATTTTGAACTGTCGTTTGGAGTACAGGCCCGTTAACTCTTCCTGCAGCCCCTCCAGGCTCTGGATGACTTCATCTTTGAAGGGGTGGTCGAAATTTTCAAGCTCCTCCGGCGTGCCTTGAAAAACAATCGCTCGATCATAGAGGGCCAGAATGCGGTTGGAGATAAAGTAGACATCCGGAATCTCATGGCTGACCAGGATCGCGGTAAAATCGAATTTTCTCTGATAATGAGCAATCATACTCAGGATGGCGTTTTTCCGGACAGGATCCTGGCCGGAGGTGGGTTCGTCAAAGAGGACTATTTGGGGATCGGTTACCAGGGCCCGGGCCAGGGCCACCCTTTTCTGCATACCTCCTGAGAGTTCGGAAGGATAGTCGTTGGCCGCATCGCCGAGCTCCGTCTGTTCGATTCTGGCCCTGACCTTGATGTCTATTTCAGCCTTTTTCAGGTTCGTCGTTTCCCGGAGGGGCAAGGCGACATTGTCATAGACGGTCATGGAGTCGAAGAGGGCGTTGTCTTGAAACATGTAACTGATCCGAGCGAGGGAGGCCGTCCTCTCCTTCTTTTTCATTTCGGTGAGGGGTTTGCCCCGGAAAAGAATGGTCCCCTCGTCGGGTTTAAGCAGCCCGATGATATGTTTGAGGAGCACGCTCTTTCCTGAACCACTGAGGCCGATAATCGTCGTGACCTGTCCCTCATAGATCTGCAGGTTAACCCGATCGAGGACGGTTCGGGATCCGAAGCGCTTGGTGACGTCCTTGAATTCAATCAACGGGGTATCCATGGATCCTCATATCAGCAGGGAAGTCACAATATAGTCTGAGACCAAAATGAGCACACAGGAGAGCACGACGGCCGAGGTGGTGGATAGGCCGACGGCCTTGGCCCCACGGCTATCCGCACGCATGTGCGCGAAATAACCCTGGTAACAGCAGACCGTGGAGACGATCACCGCAAAAACAATGGCCTTGATGAATCCGTCGATAACATCTTGCATATCCGTGCTGGCCTGAACGCGATGGAGATAAGTGCCGGCATTCGCACCCAGGAGCAATACCCCCGAGAAGTAGCCGCCGATAATGCCGACGAGGTCAAACAGGGCGGTGAGCAGGGGAAAGCTGATGATGGATGCAGTAATTCTTGGACTGATGAGGTATTTGAGCGGATCAATGCGCATGGTGTCCAGGGCGTCAATCTGCTCGGAGATACGTAGGATGCCGATCTCAGCGGTGATCGCTGAGCCTGCCCTGGCCGCAATCATGATGGCGGTGAGAACGGGCCCCATTTCCCTGACCAGCGAGAGAGTCACCAGGGTGCCGAGCGCCCCTTCCGCACCGACTTTAACCAGGGCATGGTAGGATTGGAGACCCAAGACCATGCCGGTGAACAGGCCGACGAGCATGATGATCATCGTCGACCTTGCCCCGATATAATAAATCTGTTGAAGGATCTTGGGCAGTTGCTTGGTCCGAAAGGTCATCAGCAAGGCCAGGAAGAGAAAAATCAAGGCGGCGCCCAGATGGTTGACCCAACCGATCGCTGCCCTGCCGATCCTGTTGAACGGCCTCGTCAAGAACATACCGCCTGGCCATCCGGCTTTGTCCTGGGGGAGGCTCTGCCTGTTTGCCTTTAGCGCCATGAGTGGGGTTCCTGTTATTAATGAAAATTTACAACCGTTTCTGTAAAAAGATACCCAGGAGGATCTATTTCGATCTAATAAATTAAAGATTTATTTTAACACTCATTCAGAAAGGCCGGCAATAAAGTGAAAATCGTATTTTTCAATAAGTCGGACAGTATATTAACAGCAACTCAAACACCGACCGAATTGGCGTGCTTCCTGGCGAAACCAAATGTAGAATATCAAATACCATTGCAAGCAGCTTACCAATAACCATGGAATAAGCAAAAGATTGGAATCGGTCCTGATATCGAATGGTTTGATTAAAAGGCGAGAATAGTAAAGAAGGTTCAAACTATTTTTCTGACCTCAATATTTAGCGGAACCTCCATATATTGAGGGGAACTTGAGGGTCGCCGGACGACTTAATCCAACATCCTCGAGGCGGAAGGCATCACGGTGCGGACGAAGTTTTTTGATTTGATAAGACTGCCTGGAATCCGATGAGTCTATCAGCAGTTCGTAAATCTCTTACTCGGTTTTCCATTCCGTGTGGAAGATCCCCGGGACATCCACCCGTTTATAGGTGTGGGCACCGAAATAATCACGTTGGGCCTGAATGAGATTAGCCGGCAGCCAGGGGCTGCGGAAGCTGTCATAATAGGCCAAAGAGACCATCAGCCCCGGTAAAGGGATTCCCATCTCAACGGCGGCCTTTATCACCGTTCGCAAGGGTTCCTGACAAGACTTCATCCTTGTGGCAAGATCACGATCGATCAGTGGGTGAAAAAGGTCCGGCTGAACCCGGTAGACGGCGCGTATTTTTTCCAACAGAAAGGCCCGAATGATACATCCACCACTCCAGATGCGGGCCACTTCCCCCAGATCTAAACCATAATGATAGGATCAGGGATCCCTTTCGGAGCAGGGTCAGACCCTGGCTGTAGGTTAGAATCATACCACCATAAAGGGCTTCGCCGATTTGGGCGACAAATCTTTCCTGCTCCCCCTGAAAAGGGAGGATATCCCCTCCAAGCATCTGGCTGACGGCCTGCCGCTCCTGTTTATCATCGGACAGGTCTCGCATGATCACAGCCAGATCGATGGTCGGCACCGGTACCTTTAATTCCAGGGCATTCATGGAAGTCCACATTCCGGTCCCTTCTTGCCCGGCTTGATCCAGAATCTGATCGATCAATCGGCCTCCGCTTTTCTCATCTTCCTGACGAAAGATACGGGCGGTAATTTCTATCAAATAGGCCTTGAGTTCGCTTTGATTCCAGCGGTTGAAAATCAAGGATAGATCGTCGTTATTCAGACCCAGTCCCTGTTTAAGGAGGTGATAGGTCTCGGCGATCAATTGCATCAAGCCGTATTCAATTCCGTTATGGACCATTTTAACATAGTGGCCGGCCGAGCCACTGCCCAGATGAGAAACGCAGGGTATTTCGTCCACCTTGGCGGCGATGGCCTCGAGGGGTCGGACGTACCCGTTCATAGGCCTGGGGAATCCGCCGGGCATCAGACTGGGGCCGTAACGGGCCCCCAAACCGCCCCCCGATATACCTAGTCCCAAATAAAGGAGTCCTTTTTCGCACACTCTCCGGCGATCGGTATCGCTGAATAAAGAATTACCGCCATCAATAATCAGGTCGTCGGCCTCAAGGAGCGGTAGAAGTTCCTGGATCATGTCGTCTACGGCTCGGCAGGCGGAGATCATCATCAACACTGCCCTGGGCCTGCGCAACAGCGTAATAAACTCGGCCAGACTGTAGCCGGGTTTGATGGTTTGTTCGCCTACTTCTTTGGCCATGAACTCTTGGGTTTTACTCGGTGTCCGATTGTATACGGCCACCGAAAACCCGTGATCGGCCATATTCAAGGCCAGATTTCGACCCATTTCCCCCAGACCGATCAAACCAATCTCATATTCTTGTTCGGCCATATCGGATACCCCCGTAAACCCATCGGATAATGAATTTAGAATCTTAAGTTTGACTATCTCCTAAAAAGACCCCCA
>CAVYLJ010000037.1:0-82185 GCA_963769305.1 uncultured delta proteobacterium
CTGAAATATTATATCTGTGATATGTGATCTCAATGATTGTCTGCTTAAACGGAATTCGGTAAAGACGGTTTCACCTGTTTAAGCGTCGGCCGACGGGAAATTGGCTTTTTCCCGTTGGGATCTGTTTACAATTCGGTAAGCACAAAAAAGGAGGAAAAAAATGGGTATAGATGCGGTTCACACTAAATATTCTACCTGGGACGGCGCCGCCAAGATGAGAGAATTTGCCGAGCACTTCAAGCCGGCGGATACTCCCATGCGCTTTGAATATCCTTTCATCCCGGATTATAAGGCCTATCGGGGGGGCGGCACCCAGGCCGTCGATTTTGATAGTCGGATCGACTATGACCGGATGAGGAAATATCGGGTCGAGCGGACCCGGGACGCCCTTAAGGCCTATAATGTCGGGGCGATCCTGTCGATTCAGGAATGGAATACCCGGTACATCACCGGCACCTGGACCCCCTCCTGGACCACCCCGTCTTCGGGATTGCGCTACTGCATGTTTCCGGTCACGGCCAAGATGCCGATCCTCTATGAACAGGGGGAGATCGGTTATCACACCCGCCAGATGGCCCCCTGGTTAGACAAGGTCAAAGTGGCCATCACCGGAGCCGGCTGGAGCAGCGTGATCATGGGCCGATCGGCCCACCAGGCCCAGCGAGACAAGCTGGTCACCCAGATCATCGATGACCTGAAGGATTATGGGGTAGCCAATGAAACCCTGGCCATGGATGTCTGGGATCCGGGGCTAATCGAAGGATTCCAGGCCAAAGGGGTTAAAGTCGTGCCGGCGGCAGAGCTGATGTTCGATGCCCGGAGCATCAAGAACCCGGACGAAGTGGAATGCCTCAGGATCTGCGCGGCCATCGGCGACTCCCAGATGCAGACCGTCAAGGATATGCTCAAACCGGGGGTGAAAGAAAACCAGATCATGGGGTCCATGCATAAAACGGCCTATGACCTCGGAGGGGAGGTTTATTCCGGGATGCTGGTGACCTCAGGCCCCTTTAGCTGGCCCAACTCCAGGTACATGACCGATCGAATCGTCCGTCCCCATGATATTCTTTACGTCGATGTTTACAACACCACTTACAACGGCTACCATATATGCTATTACCGCACCTTCAGCGTCGGCAAGCCGCCCCAGCAACTGGTGGATGCCTACAAGACCTCCCTGGAATGGCTTTATAAGGCCATCAGTGTCATCAAACCGGGTATTACGACCAGGGATATAGCCGAACAATGGCCCCCCTGCGAAAAGGACTGGAGCGATATCTTGGTGGCTTATGAAGACCAGACCGCCGGCAGCAACTGGGCCCACGGGATCGGGCTTTCCCTTTATGAGTATCCCTTAGTCTGGCGCGGTTGTTCTCTGGAACACCCCATGCCCATTGAAAAGGGCATGACCTTTGCCATTGAAACACAGCACGGCGTTCCCGGTATCGGCGGGGTCCGCATCGAGGAGATGATCCATGTGGTCGACGGCGGGGTAGAGATACTCAGCCAGTGGCCGGTCGACGAAATTGTCGTAGTCGATTAACCGATGTTTAACCGAAAGATAGGATTCCAGGATTCCAGGATTCGAGGGTTCAAGGATTTATTGGTATAAGGTGCAAGGCATACGGTATACGGTTTTCTTAAGCCTTAAACCTTGAACCTTATACCTTGTACCATCCATTTTTTGACCCCTTGAATCCTGGTTTTTTGCCCATTGCAGGGCATGAAGGTTTAAAACAATAATGGACTACGGAGATTTTTCAAATGAGTGAATACACCATCACCCCCCTGAAGACGGGAACCATCCTCGTCGATCAGGGGGCTTATGTCACCAGGGGCATCGGCCTGGGTAACGAGATGGCCATCCCGGGCACCGCCTGGTATGTGACTGACGGGCGTCGAAAAATCATGGTGGATACCGGGATGTGCCATACCGAATTGGCCGACTGGCATCATAAAGGGTCCAGCCAGGAGCCCGGTGAGGCGGTCCACGAACAGCTCAGGGCCAGAGGGGTGGACCCCGGTGAAATTGAAATGGTTATTTTCACCCACCTTCATTGGGATCACTGCCATAATCCGGACAAATTCACCAAGGCCCGCTTTTTGGTTCAGGCCAAAGAATTGGACTTCGCCCGCGATCCTATTCCCCCTTATTACAAGTCCTACGAGCACCCCAGACTGGGCAAAACCGCTCCCTTTGCCAAGGTCCCCTTCGAAACGATCGAAGGGGAGGTAGAAATTTTTCCAGGCCTTACCCTCTTTCCCACTCCGGGGCATTCCCCGGGGCACCAGTCAGTGGCCGTGGCCACCGAGGCCGGGATTCATGTCATCACCGGAGATGCGGTCTTTTCCTATATCAATCTCGTTCCAGCCAGCGACTACCAGCCCTTTACCATCATGGGGCGTTTTGTAAATATCGTCGAATCCTGGCACAGTCTGGAGGAAATCAGCCGGCGGGCCAAGGTGATCCTTCCCGGCCATGACATGCGTACCATGGATCACGACATCTACCCTGTCTCAGGGCATCATTAGGCAGGGGCCGTACCATGCAGGTCATCCGTTCCAGTTTGCTCACCGGGGCCAAGGCGGCCCGGGGCATGGCCGTGGTGGTCGATGTGTTCCGGGCCTTTTCCTGCACCCCCCTTCTTTTTTCTTTAGGGATCAAACGGTCCATATTAGTGGCTACTGCCCAAGAGGCCATGAATCTTAAAGATCGGGATCAGGGGTTGATTCTGATCGGAGAGGTCGGCGGGGTCCCCATCGAAGGTTTTGACCTGGGAAATTCTCCCAGCCAGATCTTGCTCCGGGGGGCTGAGTTTTTTAAGGATAAGACCGTAGTGCAACGGACCTCGGCCGGTGTACAAGGGGCCTTGGCCGCATTGGAAGCGGCAGACGAGGTCCTGTTGGGGAGCTTTATGATCGCCCGGGCAACGGCCGAATACCTTCGGGCCAGGTCTCCGCTTAGGGTCAGCATTGTCGCTATGGGTGTCCAGTTGAAAGAAAAGGCCCCGGAGGACGAATGGTGCGCCCAATATATCGCTTCCCTGTTGGACAAGAGGCCTTATGACCATAACCAGGCCCTGAGGGAAATTGTGTTTCAGGAAACCACCCAGAAGTTTTTGAGAAGAGAAAAGGCCCATTTCCCGGCTGAAGACCCCATCCTCTGCCTGCAGCGGGATATCTATGATTTTGCCCTCAAGGTGACCCGGCAGGACGGATTGGTGGTGGTGAATAAGGAGAAAGGGGTCGGTGATTCAAGGGTTCAAGGGTTCGAGTGATTATCCTTCTATCATCGCCAACTCTTTTGAAAATGATCCGAATCTAATGGGCCGTCCAGCCGCCGTCAACCAGAAGCACATGTCCGGTGACCAGGTCCGAGGCTTCCGAAGCCAGATAAATGACGGCCCCGAGGACATCCTTGGGTTGCCCGATACGGCCAAGAAGGATTTTTTGCAGGACCATCTCCTTAAAGGCGGCATTTTCAAACATGGGTTTGGTCATGGGCGTCTCGATAAAAGTCGGGGCCACGGCATTGACATTGATGTTATGGGGTCCCCATTCCAGGGCCAGTTCCTTGGTCAGGAGATTCACCCCGGCCTTGCTGGCGCAGTAGGCCGCTCGCATTTGAATAGCCACTGTCCCGGTTTGAGAGCTGATATTGATGATCTTGCCTTTTTTCTGATTGACCATGATCCGGCCTACGGCCTGACAGCAGAAAAAAAGGCCGGTGAGGTTGGAATCAATGACCCGTCGCCAGTCTTCTTCGGTCACTTCCAGGGCTGGTTTGGGAATGTTGATGCCGGCATTGTTGACTAAAATATCAATCCGCCCAAAATGCTCAAAGGCCTTTTCCACGCCGGCTCGAATATCCGAAGGTTGGGTGATGTCCATGGGCACCACCAGGCATTGCCGGCCGAATTGGCGAACCTCCCGGGCGGCCTCTTCCAATTGGCTGATGGTGCGGCCGGTGACGATAACATGAGCCCCATATTTGGCCAGGCCTGCGGCTAAGTATCGGCCGATCCCCCGGCTGGCCCCGGTGACCAGGGCGACTTTGTCTTGGAGGGAAAATTCGGGATAATCCATAACGGGTTCTCCTTTCCTACGGGGATAGGGTTCGATCCCGCCAAAAGCGGGACAGGATTTGAGGGTTCCAGGGGGTCATTGGCTTAATGCACAAAGTGTACGGTATACGTTTCTTTAAACCTTTTACCTTTTACCGTTCACCATTCACTATTCCCCATCTATCTTTTCGGTAGAGATTATTGGATTTTGGATAAAATGTAAAGTGTTTGGTGACTTGGCAAGGCATTTCAAATAAGGAGGATACAATGAAATACCAGGGTTTTGATCTGACCGGAAAATCGATTATAGTCACCGGTGCTGGAACCGGTATCGGTAAAGCCATCGCCAAAGGGCTGGCCCAGGCCGGGGCCGACGTGATCCTTATCGGCAGGAGGCTTGCCCCACTGAAGGAAACGGAAAAAGAGGTGATCGATCAAGGCGTCAAGGCCCTGGTCTTGCCGGGAGACGTCTCCGATCTGGGTTTTCAAAGCCAGGCGGTATCCCAGACGCTCAAGATTTTCGGCCAAATCGATGTCTTGATCAATAACGCCGCCGTCCTTTTTAAAGGGCCCATCGAAGAAACCACCGAAGAAGTCTGGGATCAGACCATCGACATCAATCTTAAAGGGAATTTCTTTCTGGCCCTGGCCGTGGGAAAGGAGATGATCAAAAGGAAAAAGGGGAAGATCATCAATATCCTTTCCAATTGCAGCTTCGTGGCCGAGCACGGTATCGGCGCTTATTGTATCAGTAAAGGGGGCCTCCTGATGGTAACCCGCTGCCTGGCCACCGAATGGGGTCCCTACGGGATTCAGGTCAATGGGATTGGCCCGGCCTTTGTCCGCACCCCCATGAATGACCCGGTCCTGGCCGACCCCCATTTTGTGGAGTGGAGCACCAACCGCATTCCCCTCCACCGCATGGGTCAGCCCGATGAATTGGCCGGCGCGGCCATCTATATGGCTTCCGATGCCGCCAGTTTCGTCAACGGGGCCGTGCTCATGGTGGATGGCGGCTTTACCGCTTGTTAGGTAATCTTGACTTGTCCCGAAGCTACGTGATGATGTCCTCTTTGAGAGTCCTTCTTCTCAACGAATTGATTCATTAAGGAACTTAGGGGCAAAGCCGCATCGGACGAGTATTCCCATGGCCCCAATACCCTCTCCGATCAGACTATTCCGGACTAGGGCTGCCGCTTTGATTTCAATCTTTCCAGCGCCGCCTTCATGGTCTCCTGGTGGTCCTTGGTGGACCGGATGACCCCCATGTGGGAGGAAATCAGATCCAGAGCGGTCCTCAAATCCGTGTGGCTGCTCTGGTAAGTGGCCCGCTTGATGGTTTGAATGATCACGCTGGGGCCGTCGGCAATCTTCCTGGCGTATTGATAAGTCTCGGCCATCAGTTGATCGGCCGGATAGACCCGGTTGACCATGCCGATGCGCAGGGCTTCCCTGCGCGTCGATAAACTCCCCGGTAAAAAACAGTTCCAGGGCCTTGGCGACGCCCACCAGGCGGGGAAGAAAATAGCAGCCGCCGTCTCCGGGAACCAGTCCCACCTTGACATACCCTTCGGCCAGACGGGCCGTATCGGCGGCAAAGCGGATGTCGCACATCAAGGCCATATCCAGGCCCGCTCCCACGGCCACCCCGTTGACCGCCGCGATGACCGGCTTGTCGAGGTCTTCCAGGGCAAAGGCGATGCGGTGGATCTTATCCCATAACATGCTTTTATGCTCATAGGGTCCCTGGGACTGCCGGTCGGTATTCTTGCCCAAATCGACGCCGCTGCAAAAGGCATCCCCGGCCCCGGTCAGGACAATCACTTTGACTTCGGGATCGCTGCGCCATTCCACCAGGGCCTGAGACCAGCGCTCGATCATACCCATATTGAAGGCATTCTTTTTTTCAGGCTGGTTGAGGGTAATCGTGGCGATGCCCTTTTCCACTCTGAAAAAGATGTCGTCTTTATTCACTATCCGTCCTCCTCATGCATAAGCCCGGTCGGATGCCGGACTAATCCCTAAAAATATTGCGGCCAAGGACAAACCGTTGTATTTCCGAGGCCCCTTCGACGATACGCATGACCCGCACCTCCCGAAACCACCGCTCCAAGGGCAGCTCCTTGGTCAGGCCCATGCCGCCGTGGACCTGGATGGCCCGGTCCAGGACCCGGAAGGCCATTTCAGTGGCAAAAAGCTTGAGCATGGCCGTTTCGTTTCGGGTATCCATTTTCTGGGTCAATTTCCAGGCGCACTCCAGCATCATCAGCCAGGTCTGCTTGATCTCCATGGCCGAATCCACCATCATCCATTGGATGGCCTGTCGTTTGGACAGGGGCTGACCGAACGTCACCCGCTGTTTGGCATGTTCGACGGCCAGTTTGAAGGCCCTCTCACATCGCCCCAGACAACTGGCGGCCATCATCACCCGACCGTGATTGGCCCACTCCTGGAACAAATTAAAACCATAACCCACCTGGCCCAGGACCTGGCTGTCGGGGACCTCCACGTTATCCAACGAGATCTCGGTGGAGTACTGGGGCCGGATGACCTCCACATGGCGCTCCACGGTGAAGCCCGGGGTGTCCCGGTCCACCATGAACATGGTTATCCCGCCGCGCCCTCTTTTTTCTTTGTCGTTCACCGCGGTGATAAAAACAAAATCGGCCTTATCGGCCATGGTGCTGAACAGCTTGCGGCCGTTGAGCACCCACTTGTCGCCCTTCTTTACGGCGGAGGTGGAAATGGCCGCCGCGTCGGAACCGGCCCCCGGCTCGGTGTTGCCCATGGCCGTGCGCTTTTCGCCGCGTATCACCGGAAAAAGGTATTTCTCCTTCTGGGCATCGTTGCAGGCATATAATATCCCCGGGGGATCACCGCCAAAGGGATTGTAGTGGGCCGTGCCGATGGTGGTCTTGGCCTGTTCCACCCGCAAGACGCAGACCGTCAAGGGGTCCAGACCGACACCGCCGTAGGCCTCGGGCACGCTCATGGCCCAGAGGCCGGCCTGCTTGACCTTTTCCACCATAGCCCGGTGGATGTCCGGCGGCAGTTCCACCCAATCGGGATTTTTGTAACACAATTCCCTTTCCAGGGGCAGGCACTCTTTTTCCACGAACTTTCTCATGGTCGCCTGCATGAGCTTCATTTCATCGGTAAATTCAAAATCCATTAAGGCTCCTCCTAACCCCAACAATTCCCAATTGAGTTATTGAGTCACTGGGTCACTAAGCAGTTAAGGCCTATTTACCTGATTACCTACTTAATGACTTAATTACTTAATTTCTTAATGACAGGAAACAAGTAAAAGTCTATTGAAATGGTACTGCGGATCATCAATCTACCCCAGGCCGTCAAGAAAGGGTTGAACGGCTTCAATGAAGGCCTGCGGTTGATCGATGTTAACGGCATGGCCGGCGGCCGGGATGACCACCTTGCGGGCTCCCGGAATCTTTAAGGTCATATAGTCCGCGGCCGGCAAAAACGCCTTGTCATCCGCGCCGACAACGATCAGCGCGGGCACCTTGATTTCCGGCAGCGAATCGATGACCTTTGCGTCGCGCTGGGTCAGCATCCCCCGTGCCGCCCGTGCCAACCCCTCGGCCGAGCGATGCTTGGCCGTAGCCCGCTCCCGGCTGGCCAATTTGAGAATAGCCAGGCCTTCCTTTTCGTAGAGGTCGGCGGCGGCCAGGGCCTTTTTGTTCCAGGCCTCCCGCGCCTCGTCCTTTCTGAAGCCCGGGCCGGTGTCAATGATCAGCAGGGCCTTAACCCGTTCGGGGTGCGCGCGGTAAAAGGCCAACGACATGTACCCGCCCAATGACAGCCCGCCGACGATCGCCCGATCGGCCTTGACTTGATCAAGGAGCGCGGCCATGTCGGCTATGGTCAAGGTCTCGCTGTAGGCGGCCGGATCTTCAGGATAGTCCGATTGGCCGTGTCCGCGCATGTCCCAGATAACCAGGGTGTGCTTCTTAGACAGGGCCTCGACCTGCCCGCGCCACATGTCGCCGGTGGCCGAAAATCCGTGGGTGAGCAACAGAACAGGCCCCTGTCCGTGCACCTCGTAATAGAGTTCAACCCCTTTGAATTCAGCTTTGGCATGTCTTTTTCCCTCCTGATAGGTCAATTGCGTTCATTGAGTTACTACTTCCAACCGCCCCGGGCTCCGCGACTCAGGCCCAGAGGACCGGCCGGCCAGTTAAAGCCCGTCATCATCACCTTATCCACATCTTCGGCCGTGGCGATTCCCTCCTGGACGATTTTCATTGCTTCCAGCCTCACGGCCTTGAAAATACGATTGCCCACAAAACCGGTATCACCCGGAACATCCTTGACCTTGACGGTTACCTTGCCCATGCGGCGGCCCAGCTCCATGGCCAGGTCGATCACCTCGGGAAGAACGTCGGCCGTCCAGATGATCTCACAGCCTTTCATGATACTCGCCGGGCTGAAAAAATGCATGCCGATAAAGCGGTCCCGACGATTGGTGGCCGCCGCCAGGTCGGCAATGGTAAAGTAGGAGGTATTGCTGGCAAAAATAGCCTCTTTCTTGACGAGCTTATCCATTTCGCCGAAAACTTTGAGCTTCAGGCCCTTGTCTTCCAGAGCACCGGCGGTACCGCCGATGGCCTCAATCAAGATGTCCACGTCTTTGAGATCCTCGACCTTGCTGGTTACGATCAAACGGGCCATGGCCTGGTCAACCTGTTCCTGGTTCGCCTTGCCCCGCTGAACGGCCCCAGCCAGACCGAAACGGCCGTTCAGGATGTTGTCTTTTGTTTTGGCGGCCAGTTCGTCCGTTAGATCACGGCAGATGACCTTGTATCCGGCCAGGATGGCCGACTGACTGATTCCCTGGCCCATGATACCGCCCCCGAGGACCCCAATGGTTTTAATATCATCAATATTCATTTCTTTCCTCCTTTTTTTTTGGACACCGATGTTTATTCAAAAAAGATGAAACCATTTTGCATTTGGCCAAATTGCGATTTTACCAGGCCTTTGCTGAAAGCTAAAAGCTGATTGCTATTTTAACTGACTCCGATTAAATCCCAGGATCTGGCGGCAGACCACCAGCATCTGAATCTGTCCGGTGCCTTCGTAGATGTCGTTGATCTTGCAGTCGCGCATCCATTTTTCCACCAGCCAGTCGCGCGAATAGCAGGGAGGTCCCAACAAGGCCACGCATCTCTGGCAAATTTGGGTAATGGCCCGGCCGGCCTTGGCCTTGCCCATGGAAGATTCCAAAGAATTTCTCTGCTTCTTGTCGAGCAGCGATGCCGCCTGCCAAACGAGAAGCCTGGCCGCTTCCAGGTTGGCCTCCATATCCAGGATTTCCTTCTGAACGGCACTGAGCGAATGAATCCCCCGGTCGTAGGGAAAGGTATATCCCGCTTCTTCCAGTTTCTCTTTGGTGAATTCCAAAGCGGCCCGGCCCACGCCGATGCCCTGGGCGGCCACGGAAGGCCTGGTGGCGTCAAAAGTGGCCAGAACGCCCACCTGCCCTCCCCTCGATTCTTTGATCTCCGGAGAGCCCAAGATGTTGTCATAGGGAATGCGGCAGTCCTCGAAAACGATGGAGGCCGTGTCCGAGGCCCTGATGCCCAGCTTGTGCTCGAGTTTGGTCAGGGTGCACCCTTTACGGAACTTCTCGACGACAAAGCTCTTAATGGCCGCCCGGCCCTTGCTCTTGTCCAGCGTGGCCCAGACGACCACCGCGTCGCAGCGTTTACCGCTGGTCACAAAAATCTTCTCGCCGTTTATTATCCATTCCTTGGTTTCCGGGTCGAGCTTGGCCGTCGTCGCTACGGCCGAGGTGTCGGAACCGCAACCCGGTTCGGTGATGGCCATGGCACAGAAGAGCTTAGATCATCGCCAACCCTTTGGGGACGAGCGCGAAAATATTATTACCACATTTTGACGCCGGGCACCATCTTCAAACCTGTTATCTTTGGTTAAACCGTCTTCTCAGCATGGCCGAGGCGATGTTGATCCGCTGCATCTGCACCGTCCCTCCGGCCAGGGCCCATCCGCGGCTGTCGCGCAGCATCCGTTCGATCGGATATTCCTTCGAATAGCCATACCCCCCGAAGACCTGCATGGCCATATCGGTGACCTCCTTGGCCATTTCATTGGCATAACATTTGGCGATGGAAGATTCAAATACGGAAGGAAATCCGCTTCCGGCATTGACCGCGGCCCGATAGATCAGCAATCGGGCGGCCTCGACCCTCATGGCCATGTCGGCCAAGAGGAATTGAATGGCCTGAAATTCACAGATGGGCTTGCCGAAAGCAATCCGCTCTTGCGCATACTTCTTGGCCGCCTCCAAGGCCCCCCAGGCGATCCCCAAAGACTGAGTGGCATTTCCGCAGCGTTCCACATCAAAGGCTTGCATCAATTTGGAGAAACCGCCTTCGGGGATGACTAAATTCTCTTTGGGCACCGGGCAGTCTTCAAAAATGAGATCGCAGCTATGCATCCCGCGATGTCCCATGAATTCTTCCTGTTTACCGAAAATCAGCCCTGGGCTACCCTTTTCGGCCACGATCCCGCCGATTCCCTTATGTCCTTTTTGATCGCTCAGGCGGACATAGACCATGTACCAATCCGAATAGCCCCCCCCGGATATAAACCGTTTCCGGCCATTGAGCACATAGTGATCCCCCTTAAGGACGGCCCGGGTCGTTAAGTCGGTCAAGGCCGATCCCGCTCCGGGTTCGGTCATGGCCACGGACATAAACTTCTCCCCTCGGGCACAGGGCGGGATGAATCGTTGTTTTTGTTCTTCCGTGCCGAACAGTTCGATGGCCCGAATCGGCCCAAAGCTGCTCTCGAATACAGGGCCCGAAGCCCTGGTGGAGACCCGGGCCAGCTCTTCCATGGCCAGAATGGCAAAAAAAGCCGGCATTCCCCCGCCTCCATATTTTTCCGGGAGAGTAATCCCCAGCAATCCCAGCTTCTTATATTCGGCCAGAAACTCATCTCGCCCCAAAGGGGAAACGCCCCCCTTCTCCCAAACATCGACCATCGGTGCAATGAATGAATCTGCAAAATCATGGACCGTTTTTTTAAAAATTTTTTGCTCTTCCGTTAATTGAAAATCCATTTTTTCTTCTCCTTGAGTGTATTTCGTTCTTAAACTCTCTTGTCGCGTGGTTTCATCGCCTTTCACTTGAATCCTTGACCCCTTGAATCCTTGACCCCACCCCTGTAAATTGTTCAGCGAGTTTATTTTTCATCACCTTTCCACCCGGATTGGTCGGCAGCTCAGATAAAAAGAAAATCTTTTGGGGAATTTTGTAAGAAGCCAACTGGTCCTGGCAGAAGGTCTGGATTTCTTCCCTGGTAATTTTTCCAATCCCCGGCCGGGGAACTATCGCACAGGCCACGATGCTGCCCATAACCGGATCGGGCAAACCAAAAACCGCCACATCCAGAATCTTGGGATGTAAATGAAGGACGTTTTCTACCTCCACCGGATAGACGTTCTCCCCTCCCCGGTTGATCATCTCACGGACGCGTCCCACCAGATAGAGGAATCCATCCTTATCCTGATAGGCCATGTCGCTGGTATAAAACCAGCCCTGCTGATAGACCTGGGAGGTTTCTTCCGGCGCCTTGTAATACCCCTTGGTGACCAGCGCACCACGGACGGCCAGCTCGCCCACCGCATTCGTTCCCAATTCTTCCCGGCTTAGGGGATCGACAATTTTTACTTCGGTGCAGATCGTCGGTTTCCCCACGGAGGTCGGGTGGGTTTCCATAACCATATCCGGGAGGGTGCTGATAGAAGGAGCTTCGGTCATCCCATACCCATTCCGCAAGCGGGCCGAAGGAAAAACCTGTCTGAGATCTTTTAATAGATCGGGGGCCATGGGGGCCGCGCCAAAACCCAGCCGCCTGACGCTGTCCACTTTAGAACCGCGAATGGCCGTTTTATTCAAAAGCAGCCAATACATGGTCGGCGTGCCGGTCATCCCGAAGATTTCTCCCCGGTTGATCATGTCCATAATTTCCTGGGGATTGAAAGCCGGGAGCAGAATACTGCCCCGGCCGAGAAAGACGGCGGCTACCATTTGCTCTATGGCCATGATGTGAAAAAGAGGAGCGACGATCAATAGATAGTGATCTTTAGACAAGTCCTGGGCGGCGATCCCTTGAGAGATCGCCTGAGAAATACCCTGGGAAATAATATAACCCGAGCGGAAGGCACAGGTGACGATGTTGCGATGGGTCAGCATGACCCCCTTGGGGGTTCCGGAGGTCCCGGAGGTGAAAAGAATAAAGGCCGTATCCTCTTCGGAAATACCGGGTAATCTCTTCGGTTGCAATCCTCCGGGAAGACCTCTTTCCCAATCCTCCTCCAGCACGATCTGCGGGAAGCCGAGGGAGGCGGAAGGGATCTCCTGCACTTTGGCCGACATAAGCGGAGTAGAAAGCAAACCCTTCAAGTCGGAAAACTCCAACTGCCTTTTCAACTCCGGAGTGGCCAAACGGGTATTAAAGACCACCGCCGTGGCCCCCAAGCTCTGAATGGCCCAGAAAGTGACCACAAAACGGATGGAATTTTCCATCAGGATTCCGACATGGTCTCCCGGTCCGGCGCCGGTCTTCTCCTGGATGCGCGTAGCCAGACCGGTGGCCAGGTCCGCCGTTTCCCCGAAGGTGAGCCGCTTTGTTCCTTCGACCAGATAAACCTCATCCTTAAACCGTGCGGCGCTTTCCAAAAACATTTCCCCCACAGTCCGGAAACGTTTGGTAAAGGCCTGCAGCGGATAGCCACCCACTTCTATGGTTTCGACGGAAAAATCATCAACCAACATATCTTTGACCTGCCTTTCCGAAATTTCCAAGCATTTTGCGGATAGGACATTTCCCTCCTGTCCACTATGTATTTTGTATATATAATAAAAAAATATAAGTCAAGGGGAAAAAATCCTCTTTTTTTCTTGACCGCTCTTCTGGTTTATTTCATACTCTGACCTCCAAAAGGAAATGCGTATCCAATGGGAGAGGCGGTTACAGTGAGACATTGGGCCTTTGATTCGGTTTTCTACCACATTTATCCCCTCGGATTTTGTGGCGCCCCTCCGCAGAATGACTTTTGCTCCCCGCCGGAAGCGCGGCTGGAGCGGGCCTGGGGCTGGCTGGAGCATATTCAGGATTTGGGTGTGAACGCCCTCTACTTGGGGCCGGTCTGGGAATCCACGGCCCACGGATATGATACGGCAGATTATTTTCAGGTGGACCGCCGGCTGGGAAACCATGAAACCTTATCGCGCCTGAGCAGCCTTCTCCACCAAAAGGGGATACGGCTGATCCTGGACGGGGTTTTCCACCACGTGGGAAGAGATTTCTGGGCCTTTCGGGATGTCCTGGCCCGGGGTAAACAGTCCGCCTATGGCGATTGGTTCCAGGGGCTCGATTTCCGTAAGCGCAGTCCCTACAACGATCCCTTCGCTTACGAAGGCTGGAGGGGCCATTACAACCTGGTCAAACTCAACCTGCATAACCCTTCCGTCAAGGCCCACCTTTTCCAGGCGGTGGAGATGTGGATACGGGAATTTGCCATTGACGGCCTGCGTCTGGATGTCGCCGATTGTCTTGACCCGGACTTTCTAAAAGAGTTGTCGGGCTTTTGCAAAAACCGCCGGTCCGATTTCTGGTTGATGGGAGAGGTGATTCACGGCGATTACCGGAAATGGGTCAACGCCGAAACTCTGGATTCGGTCACCAACTATGTGGGGTATAAGGGGTTGTACTCCTGCCACGCGGACAAGAATTATTTTGAAATCGCCCATACCTTGAAACGTCAGTTTGGTGAGGAGGGGCTCTACCAAGATTTGCCCCTGTACACCTTTGCCGACAACCACGACGTGGACCGCGTCGCCAGCCGCCTCAAGAATCCGGCCCATCTCTATCCGCTTTACAGCCTGTTGTTTACCATGCCCGGTGTCCCTTCCATCTACTATGGGAGCGAATGGGGCATCGAAGGAAAAAGAACCAGCCTTGACGATCAGGCACTGCGTCCCTGTATCGATTTATCGGAGATCTCTCAGAACGGCCCGCACCCTGATTTACCCGGAGTCATCGGCCGCCTGGCCCGCATTCGGCGCGATTCCGAGGCCCTGCGCTACGGCCATTATCGCCAACTCCTGGTCCGCTCCGAGCAATTGGCCTTTGCCCGGCAAACGCCGGAAGAGTGCGTCATCGTGGCCGTCAATGCCGCTGACAAACCGGCCCGATTTGAATTGGCCCTTCCGTCCGGGGTGGGGAACCGGTTGCATGATCTGCTCAACCAAGGAGACCATTTCCCGGTCCAGCGAGGAAAGGTGCGTATCGATTCCGTGGGGTCCTGCTGGGCACGAATCATGATGGTAAAATAGCCGGCGGAGGCTTGCCATTTAGGACGAAAAAAAAAGTTCGGAGTTTAGAGTTCGGAGTTCGGAGAAAACATTTGAATAATCCTCAGCCTCTGCAGGGGCGGGTTTTAAACCCGCCTCTACGGATTCTTATCATGATTCTCGGCGCCCCTTGGGGGATGAGGATTTAACCGGCATAAAGGTTTTACGGAGAAACTTATATGATCGAAGATCATCCCAGCGGGACCGCCCTGGGCGTGGCCTTTCTGCGGGCCGTTCATCAACTCATCGATGAGGCACCCAGGATTCTGGACGATCCCGTGGTCGTTCGGCTCTTCGACACATCGGCGCTTGACCGAATCCGCCAAGCCCCCGATCAATTTCGGACCCCCCAGCTTAATGCCCTGCGCTCCCATGTCGTCATTCGGAGTCGTTTTGCCGAAGATCGCTTGGCCGAGGCGGTCCGACGGGGCATTCAACAATTTATCTGCTTGGGGGCCGGGTTTGACACCTTTGCCTATCGAAAGCCGGACTGGGCGCAGGCCCTCCGGATTTTTGAGGTGGATCATCCGGCCAGTCAAAGGGCCAAACGCCAGCGATTGGAGAAGGCCGGAATCGTTATTCCTTCGAACGTCGAATTTGTTCCGATTGATTTTGAAGTTACTCCGCTCCGTGAAGGTCTGAAAGCCGCCACCTTCGACTCCGCACGCCCTACCTTTATATCCTGGCTGGGGGTCATGGTTTACTTGAGTGAGGAAGCCATCGATGGGGTGCTGCGCTTGGTCGTCTCTCTGCCGCGGTCGAGCGAGATCGTCTTCACCTTTTCCCAGCCTGCCCCTGCGGATAAGAGTGCCCCCGGGCGCCCCAGCCTGGCCGAGCGTGCGGCCGTCAAAGGAGAGCCCTGGCGCACGCGGATCACCCCCGATGACTTAGTGAGGTATCTCAAGGCCATGGGCTTTTCAGCGGTAAAATTGCTTACTCCGGCGGAAATCGATGAAGGCTACATCGGTGATCGCCAAGATGGACTCCAGGCACCCCAACGGACCAGCATGGCCAGCGCCATGGTCTGAAGAGAAGGAATGCCCAACCACTAGGCATTAGGACAACCCGATAAACCCTTGTCTCCTTAAAGAGAAACACTATTACCGCCAGTAAAAAAACCTTTGGCGTAGAGTACAAAGGAGATATCCTTTGGGATCTATAACCCGAATTTTAACAAATTTCCTGGATGTTCTGTCCAGGCCTTCTAAAAAAATCGAACCCAGCCTATTCATTTAACAGTCTCCATAAGGTCTTTTACTCACGGTCCCAATTACTATAGAAAGGAGTCAAATGGGATTATTGGTTATACGAAGCTTCTTAAACTTTATTTTCAGATGATTTTATAACTCTATCAATCAATTCCTCGATCATACCGAGGTACTTTGATGGATCCAATGCTTCTCTAATTTCTTGAAGCGATAGGTACTTACGGATTTCTTGGTTATCAGCTAAGACTTTTTCGAATGGAAGATTTTTCAATAAGGCCTCTTTTGCTGATTCGGTCACCAGTTTATGGGCGGATTCTTTCTTGTTGGTCTTTTTTGACAGAGCAATCATAACATGCTCAGCCATGATAAGCCCTTGGGTCAATTGAATATTTTTTCCCATTGTCTCTGGAAAAACTTCAAGGTTTTCTAATATATTGATCAGTTTTCCGAGAATGGTATTAGTTAAAACGCAAGCTTCCGGGATAGCAATGTCTTCTACCCAGAAGGCGCTTCGATCCCTCTCATCTTTCATGGGGGCTTCCATGAGAGCATGGGAATAAGAGCGGATCAGTTTTGAGAAACCAATGATCAATTCCAATCCTTTTGGGTTCTGTTTATGAGGCATGGTGCTGCTGGAAATTTCTTGCCCACTCCTGGGTGATTCTTTAACTTCTGCAATTTCGTCGCGTTGCAAAGTAAACAAATCTTGCGCTAATTTTTCTACAGACAGGGAGATTAAAGATAGTAGGTTGAGAAATTCACAAATTCTTTCTATGGTCGGTTGAAGAGAGATAGTCGGTTGTTCCAAGCCGAGTTCTTTAAGGAATTTTTTTTCTATTTCCAAGGGATTTACTTCAGATAAAGCCAGAAATGAAGAATAAGTGCCTACGGCGCCGGACAGACTTCCGATGGCTATCCTGGGATATATTTCCCGAGCTCTTTTTAAATCAGTATTAAAAACTTCAGCCTGAATGGCCATTTTGAACCCAAAGGTTATGGGGATGGCCTGCCTTCCATGAGTTCGACCAATCATTATGGTCTTCTTATGCTTGGTACAAAGCGATAATAACAGATCGCGGACCTTTTCCAGATCTTTAAGAAGAAGCTGCATGAATTTCTTTAATCTTATCGCCAAACTGGTATCATACAGGTCTTGGGTGGTGGGACCGTAGTGTATATATTCCCCGGTTTCGGCAGAACAGGCATCTTTTAAGGCTTTGATCATGGCAACACTGACCAGGCCGGTTTCCTGAAAATATTTTTCGATGGCCTCCAAAGAAACATGCGTGAGGGTTGCCTTACTATTGATTTCTTCGGCTGATTTTTTGGGGATTATTCCAAGCTCGGCTTGGACCTTTGCCAAAGTACTTTCAAACAAAAGCCAGGACTCTACAAGTCCCTTCTCATCAAATATATTTTTTACCTCATGATTACCGAACATTTGGCCAAAGATAACAGAATCCATCAATTGAATTGCCATAAAGAATGTTTCTCCTTACTTTCTAAGTCTACGATTGAAAGATTGAATCTTCCGGCACCAAGGGCCTGAAGATTACTTAAATAGATCGGAAGGGTAATCCATAGTTTCATTTAGCAGAAGGGCCTTCACTCTTCTTTGCAAAGGCTCTATCAACCATAAGTCACTAAGTCCATCAACTCTGTAATTTCCTTGAGTTCATCCAGATTTAAAATAAGCATGGCCGACCGGTCAATCTGCGCGGACGACAAAAATGGCTTGGCAAATTCCCGGTATCGTTCTGTTTGCTCCTCTCGGCTCATCGGCAAGATCAACGGCCCCCTTTACCTTATCCACTTTATGGGTTAGCTCCTGGCCATTTTTTAACTTTGATAGTGACCGGAATAGAAAGATTACTTCGTCCAGAAGGCCATTCCGGATGAACGATGACCATTATTTTTTTACGCGCTTCCTTAAGCCTTGAACTCAGAACGTTATCGTCACTGAATGACTCAAAGGTCACCTTCTGATCCAGGATCGCTGAGGCCAGGCAGTGTTCTAAGCTGAATCTGCTCATGTCCCCTGACTCGGGATCGGATCCACCTATCAAAACATTCTTAATAAAAGGAGTGACTACCCACTTCAACACCTATAATCTCTTCATAGTCTCAAATTATGTTTTTGCATTAATTCTAAAATGGCATCTAATCCATAATGGATAAAGGTGCAACAAGGATACTTCTTTAACATGGTCCCAGGGCTTGCAAAGTAAAAAGGATTTCCTAAATTTTCGGTCATTTTTTCCGGATGGTACCGTTCTTCGCCGACATATACTTCCCAAAAACTGGAACGCCCATCCAAGATGTCGTCAGCGGCTGTTAAGCCCATCTTAGCTAACTCCGCTGCCAGTACTCCATTGCGACATCCAAGTCCACCTTCAAGAAGGTGTGCCATAGTACCCAATTGCCGCATGAGTCCGCCCGCCTGGCTCGCCGCAAGGCCGATGGCCATCCTCGTTTTATGGACATCCAAACCCAGCATTTTAGCCGCGGTGACGGCGGCCCCCATGGTGCCATGCAAGGCAATGGAACACCATCCCTGGTCATGAGAACCGGGCGTTGTCGCTAATCCCATTCTCCCTTGGATTTCAAATCCGACTATAATGGCTTCCAAGATCTTTTTCCCTGAAAGTTTTAGCTTTTCACCGAAAGCCAAAGCTACGGGTATAATGGAGAGAAGATTACTGCCCGCAAAATCACCGCAGGCTTCCAACTCAGGGGCATGGTTCGATGTGCCATTAAGAAAGGCCGCACTGGCCACAGAGGCCCTGCAGGCTCCTCCTACGACTCCTGTCTCCGGCAGCCCCAAGTCTCCTTCCATATATTGTCGCAGAATCACACTCACGGGTTCCCGTGCACCCACTAATTGGGAGCCTATCGAGTCAAGAACAAACTCTTTGGCTATTCCAACAACCTTCTCGAGGTATATCTTGAAAACGGGTCTCCACAATAAACTCAGATAACATTTTCGTATCATTCATCGAGGAAAACCTCCTTTTAATATTCGATTAGAAGAAATGACGGATCAGGGAAACAACTCCCTTGTTAAAAAATGGTAACGAGGTCCCTTAACACAGGACGATGGTGAAAGGGTTCTATCAAAAGATGATCCCCCGGCTTGAGGAAGGTACAACAGGCTTGCCTATTCTTTCCGTTCACGGTAACCAAACAACTCATGCAGACCCCTTTGTTGCACTTATAAGGCCTGAAGGCAATGGTGGGATCCAATGTCTCGTATATGTAGTCCAGAGGCACTATGAAGGGTCATTCCCTCTTGATAATTTAGGGTATAAACGGAGTCCTCCGGCATCTCTTGGGAGTGTGGATTGGACCGTCTGATCACTATTTCGACAACCATGTGAAATCGACCGAATTTATCGTCTCGACCGGGCTGGTCCATAATTTCATCTCCCCTCTTTCTTTCCGGATCATGGTGTGTTGAAGCCAACTATCGTCATTTCTGTCCGGAAAATCCGACCTGAAGTGGTGCCCTCTTGTTTCCTCTCTCAGTAAGGCAGCCTTTACAACCATTTCCGATAGATCGAGCATCTTGGAAACCTCCAGAGCTTCAAGCCACTGCAGATTAAATTCTCGAATCCGGGGAATGGTCAGTCTGGGCAAGTCCTGGTCCTTCATTTTCGATATCACTTCAACAGCCTCTTTGAGCGCCTTTTCTTCTCTTACCGGCCCTGCATGGCTCCACATGATGGTCTGGAGATTTTTCTTGAGTATGGTCGGGTTGAGCGGGTTCGTTTTGGGCTCAAACAGAAATTTCATTCGTTCTATTTCATCGTCCACCTCTTGGGGATTCCAAATCGCATAATCATGCCCCCTGGCCCATTGTACCGCCATTTCACCGGCCTTGGCGCCGAATACCTGGGTTTCCGGGAGTGCATTTCCCCCCAATCGATTGGCCCCATGAACGTTGCCTTCCGCTTCACCGGCAGCAAATAGCCCGGGAACGCGAGTCTGACACTCGGAATCAATCATCAGGCCACCTAGGGTATAATGGGCCATTGGAGCTACTTCCAGGGGGTCCTGGATCATATCGATTCCGTATTTTAAAAGGTATTTGTATTTCTCGGGAAGGAGTTCCAATAGACGTTTTATCAATTCCTCCCTCGGCAATGAGGATTGACTGACATCTAAAAACACACCACCATGAGGCGACGCCTGGCCATTGGCGACCTCCCGGTAAATGAGAGAATTCATTACATCCCGCGTTGGAATAATCTCAGGCAAAAAATTTTCAAATCGTCCATTGACCAGCCTTGCATCAACTTGTTCCAGAAGAATTCCGCTGGGAATCAAGACGCCTCGGACAGAAGCCGGATGTATTATCACCGTTGGATAGAAGAGGATCAATTCCAGGTCTATCAGATCGGCCCCGGCGTGGTAGGCCATGGTGATCCCGTCTCCAGTACAATCGCAAGGCACATCGTTTTGTAACCAGAGGGTTGAATATCCACCCGTTGCAATAATGATTGCCTTGCTTTCAATGACGACAGAGTCTACCTTTTCTGATATCCAGAGCAAGGGCTCCGGCGATTGTGCCAGAGTCGGTCAAAAGTCGGACGATCATTATATCTTCGAGGAGCTGGACATTGGGATATTTTCTTAATTCCTTCTGAAGTCCTCTCATGATTCCGAGCCCGCCCCCAACCGGGGATAAACCTCGGATAAGGCTGTGTCCGGGTGCCTTCATTTGAAAAAATTTCCCGTCGCTTCTCTTTTTAAATCGGACGCCGAAACGTTCGAGGTCCATCACCCGATCGCACCCTTCCAGGGCAAGCCTTCGAGCTAATGTCTGCTCAGAAAGAAGAGCGCCACCTTTAACCATGTCCTGGAAGTAGTGTTCCGGACTGTCCTTGGGATCCGCAATACCCAAAGGAGCAACATAAAAATTTTCGGCGACCACGGTCGCCCCGGCCTTTCCTACAGGAAACTTGGATACCAGAACTACACTGACACTTTCGGGCAGCACTCTCGATCGCCGCACGGCAGCCCGCTCCTCCCCCGCCGACGGCCAGAATGTCCGTTTTTATGATATCAAAATCTCTCATAGGTAGTTAGATTATCCTTGTATCTCTTGCTCAAATAACCGTTAAGGGATTCAAAGCAATGGGAAGAAAATAAATTAGGAGCTCTCCATATTATGTTCCCTATGCCCATCGTGAACCGAATCAGTTAACATTCCTCTAAAGTAGAGAGCTTTTTTCGCTGAGTGATAATGGGGATGATTAGTAATAAAGCAGCCACAATCAAAAAGGCCAAAGATATCGGTCGAGAGATGAAGGTGGAAAAATCTCCTCTCGACAACATCAGGGATTCACGAAAGTTTTCTTCCAACATGGGACCCAATACCAAGGCCAACACCATTGGAGCGCCATCATACCGAAACTTTTTCATCAAAAATCCGACAACCCCGAAGATCAGCATCACGATCACATCTCCCACGTTATTTCCAATACTATAAGATCCAATCAAACAAAATAACAGGATCAATGGATAGAGAAGGACGTAAGGTACTTTAAGGACTTGCACCCACAGTCCGATCAAAGGAAGGTTAAGAACCAGAAGCATTCCGTTACCGATATACATGCTTACAATAGTCCCCCAGAAAAGATCGGGTGCCTCTTGTCATAAGCAGTGGGCCTGGTTTCAGTCCATGAATCATTAAAGCCCCTAAGAGGATGGCCATAACGGCATTGGCGGGAATTCCAAGGGTAAGAAGAGGAATGAATGATCCACCGGCGGCCGCATTGTTGGCGGCTTCGGGCCCGGCCACTCCCTGAATAGCCCCCTTTCCGAAGTCTTCCGGATGCTTGGATACCTTCTTCTCAATGGCATAGGAGGCGAAGGAGGCTACAATTGCACCTCCTCCGGGAAGGATTCCTAAGAAAAACCCAAGAACGGTACCCCTAATGATAGACCAGATGGAATCCGCCCAATCCTTTAGTGTGGGGAAGAGGTTCTTTACCTTAGCGCGATAGGATAGTCCGTTTGATTTCACCCTCCAGATTTAATAAAACCTCGGAAATACCAAAAAGACCCATGACCACTGGGACCAGTCCAACTCCATCCGCTAAGACTTGAAGGCCATAAGTAAACCGATACTTTCCGCTGATGACATCCATCCCGACCCCTCCGAGGATCAGACCCACGATAGCCATCATGAGAGATTTAAGCATGGACCCGCTACTGAGATACGTCAGGACCATTAAACCCACGATCATCAAGGAAAAATATTCCGGAGGACCGAACTTGAAAGCAATTTCGGCTAAAAAGGGACCTAAAAAAGTAAGCGCAATAACTGACACCGTCCCGGCAATAAATGAACCGAAAGCGGCGATTCCAAGGGCAGGCCCGGCCCTTCCTTTTCTGGCCATCTGGTGTCCGTCCAGACAAGTGACCACAGAGGCGGCCTCGCCTGGAATATTGACTAAAATGGATGTGGTTGAACCGCCATACATGGCTCCATAATAAATCCCGGCCAGCATAATGATCGCTGAAACCGGCGTGGCCTTGAACGTTGAAGGTAGGAGCAAGGCAATGGCTGCGGAAGGCCCCAAGCCGGGCAAGACCCCGACCAGGGTTCCGATGAGCGTCCCAAAGAAACAATAGATCAGGTTGATCGGTTGTAAGGCAACCTGAAACCCATAGATAACATTCTGCAAAACATCCATCGTTCACCTACTCTTTTCAGAATCTCAGAGATTCCAATAATCCCTTAGGCAACTGAGATTTTAACCAAGTCTCAAAGAGCAAATAGGCCAGGGCGGTAGCCACGACGCTTGTGGAAATTGTAAAAAACCATCCTTTCTTCTCGACAATCCCCAAAAGGAAAAGGAGGAACAATAAGGTTACCGGAATAAATCCGAGTTTTTCCATAAGGAGCGCATAGACAAAAGCAGAGATCACCACAAGAATGATCTTTTTATTCCCCAGTTTTCTTAAATTGAGGAAATGAGATTCCTCTGATTTTTTTCTCCTTCCGGCACTTATAAAAATTGAGAGGGCCATTAGACCCAGGATAATTGACGTCCAGAAGAAAAGGAACCCCGGGCCTGGCTGATGCAAAGTGCCCAAACCTAAGCGATAGGATTCAATACTTACGAAAACCGCAAAGGCCAGCCAAAAAACGCTGCTAACTCGATCTGTCTTGACCATCTCGATAGCGCTCCTTAAGCCGAGTGATTTAAAATTTAAAGTTTTTATTGAAAAATTAACCAATCCAAATCATGAGACACCCGATTTCCTATGGAATCATTTCTGAAGGCCAATTTTTTCTGCTATTTCCTGAGCGGTGGCGTATTCCTTTTCCATCATTTTCCTGAGGTCGCCGGGGGATTTATAGTCAACGATAAAACCCATCTTTTCCAATTTGGTCTTTATCTCTTGATTCTTAGATACTTTTTCTATGGCCGGAACCAGGACCTTTTTCACCTCTTCCGGAATTCCAGCAGGGCAAAAAAGGCCAGCCAAGCCGAAAGGAACTTCCTGTTTATATCCCAAATCGGCGACCGTAGGTACATTGGGGTATCGAGACATTTTTTTGCTTAAGAGCAGAAATCTCATTTTTCCTGCTTCCATATGGGGTATCGCCAAGATGACCGCGTCATACAGGGCCTCTACATTGCCTCCCAATAGAAATAGGGGGATATTCCCTTTTACGGGAATATGTGTGAATTGCGCGCCGGTCAAGTGTTGTATTATTTCCAAACCAAAATGCCCCGTCGATAATTGACCGGCCGTGCATACACGAACTTTACCCGGATTTTTTTTTGAATAGTCTAATAGCTCATTAAAGGTTTTCCATGGGGCGTCCTGACGAACTGCCAGAACAAACGGGAAGAAGCAGTATAGCCCCAAAGGCTCCAGGTCCTTGAATGAATCGTAAGGGACAAGGCTCGGATTGGAAATCTTCGCATAAATAACCGAAGACGTATTGGCCAAAAGGATCGTGTAGCCATCTTTTTTGCTTTTAACTACAGAATCTGTACCTAAGGCGGTGGATGCTCCTGGCTTGTTTACCACGATGACAGGTGTCCCAAGAATTTTCGTCAACTCTTCAGATAGGATTCTACCGACGCTATCCATGGCGGCACCCGCGATCATAGGAATGACCAGCGTAATAGGACGGGTGGGATAAGGCTGAGCTTGTACTAAAGAGGTGTTAAGACCACAGGTCAACAAAAAGGCAACGAGACTAACAATGAGTATAGACCTTTTCATAAGAAACCTCCTCGAATTAATTGCCTGCTTAGCCAGGCACATTTATTTTTAATCTTTCAGTTTTTCCAGGACTGTCTGAAATTTATTCTGATCCTGTCATGTAGTCCGATTTTATCAAAAAATTCCATAATCCTCACTTTTCTCCTTGATATCCCAACATTTCCGAAATTTCCTGACCAATACTGATTAGTTTAGGGGCGTAGGTATTAATTAGCTCCTGCATCGAAACGGTATCACTTGGGACCACCACGTTGATGGCATAATCGACACCGGTAGAAGAAAACAGGGGAACCGCAATGGCCCGGATCCCTTTTTCAAATTCCTCGTCCCCCGTTGAAAATCCATCTTTTCTGACTTTTTCCAAAATCCCGGCCAATATCTTGCCATCTTTTCCGACCTGTTGAGCCTTATTAGGATCAGCGCAAATTTTTTTAAGCAGGTCCTTAAATTTTTCTTTTTCTTGGTGCGCTAATACCGCCCTACCCAATGCGGTTTATAGGCCGGGATTCTACTGCCAATGCTCATATTCAAATCCCTGACATCCGGAAATCTGATTCTATCCACGTGGACCATTTCTATGCCATCTAAGACTGCCAGATTGATTGTTTTTCGGAATTCCTCTGAAAGCCGCTCGATATACGGTCTGGCGATTTCGCGAATTTCCATGCCTTGCAGCACCGTAAAGCCTAAGGATAGCACTTTTGGTCCAAGACAGTATTTCTTATCTCGAGAATCGTATCTCAGGTAGTTTAGTTGAGATAAGGTCTTCAATAATCTAAAAACAGTGGCTTTGGAGAGTCCTGTTAATTTACAGGTTTCGGATAGAGAGAGGTTGATTTTGAAAGGAGTAAAGCATTCCAGGATCAATAGCCCGTTGTTCAAGGAATTAATGAAAGTGTTATAACCCAAGGCCAACCGTCCATTGTGGTTTCGTATATGAAACGATGTTAATTATAGTGAAACAATATAATCTGTCAAGGAAAAAATAGGTCGTTTCTCAAAAAACCATATTTTGACTCAGGGGTAGGTGTGGCAGTTATTAGGAACAATGCGGAAAGGTCTCAAGAACTCCAAAAAAGACTCACTAAACGAAGGGGAGACCCTTCCCGCACCAGACTGTGTTCAGCCTTTATCGGCGACGATCTCTTCAGAGGTGCCCTTAAAGAAACGAAAGGCATTGAACAATTCCAGATGAGGGGGATCTTGTTTCTAAGAGTAGGGGAATTCAAAATTCTTCGCGGCAAATAGCTGCTAACTTATCTGATTTGGTAGGTTTTGATGATCTGGATAAGCTTGGCAATTTCAGGATCAGGAAGCTTTCCTTTGTACAGGTACCGGCAAACCCTGTCTTTATCCAGGAAACCGACGTTGGAGGAATTGCGCTGCAAACCACAGAGTCCCGACAAAAGCATAATTTTTGTCTATCAGGAAGATTTTCCCGGTCATTTTTTGCCTTTCTCTCAGGACTGAAGACGCTGCAGCAGGTGGTGCGAAGAAGATGGCTGCGCCGGCATATTTATTTGTTTTGACAATATCCGGATCTTTGGCAATTTCTTTGGAAACGGCGGCATTCGTTTTTGACTCATCGATAGTCATGGCTACGAATAATAAAACTTTTCCCTTCCACTCCGGGGTATTTAAAAAAAACCCCTTGTCGGTCGTATCCTTCAATTTGAAGTCGGGCGCTTTGTCCCCTACCTTAAAGGGTGCTGCCGTGGCGGTTGATATGGACAAGAGCCAGTACGAGCAGAATCGTTAAAATTGTCTTTCTCATTTCTTCCTCCTTGTGGCTATTCTAAAACACCTCAAGCCTGTCCCCTCCATAAACATTTTTCCGCCAGCCGGGAGGGTCTGAACAATCCTCCCGGCTATCGGTGCTTGTTTACCCCATGGCTTCAACGATGGTGCTGATTCCCTGACCGGCACCGATACACTGTGTGGCCAGACCGTAGCGCTTTCCGCTGCGGCGTAATTCCTTGGCCACGGTCATCACCAGCCGGGCGCCGGTGGCCCCCAGGGGATGGCCGATACCCAGTGATCCGCCGTTCACATTAACCTTATCTTCCGGAATGCCCAATTCCTTGATGGAGGGAATCACCTGAGCGGCAAAGGCCTCGTTGAATTCCACCCGGTCGATCTGATCGGCCGTGATCCCGGCATGTTTCAACGCCCGATGGGTGGCCGGGATCGGTCCCAACCCCATGAGCTGGCCCTTGACGCCCCCCACACCAATACCAACGATGCGGGCCAGGGGTGAAAGACCCAATTGAATGGCCAGATCTTCAGCCATGAGGAGAAGGGCCGAGGCGCCGCTGTTGGTCGGACAGGAATTCCCGGCGGTAATGTGGACCGGCTTGTTGCAAAAACTGACCACCCCTTTTATCGGGGCCAACTTGGCCAGGGTCTCCATGTTGGCCTCCGGCCGGAGACATTCATCCCGGTCAAAGAGGACCATTTCGCCCTTTTCCTCCGGGACCCATTCCTTTTTATCGTTGAAAACGGGTTTCTCCACCTCCAGGGGGATCACCTCGTCTTTGTAAATCCCGGCGGCATAAGCTTCCGCCAATTTTTTATGACTTCTTACGGTAAAGGCGTCAAGCTCTTCCCGGGTCAGGTCGTACATGTCCACCACGTTTTGGGCGGTCTGGGGCATGGGCATCAAGGCCGGGGCATCCAGGATCTCATCCGGAATCGGCACGGAAAAATATTGGTCGTGATTATAGGCCATATTCCGTTGGAGTTTGGATTTTTCAAAAATTCGTTTGTTTGGCCCGGTCACCCGGGTTACAGTTAGCTCCTCGGGCCTTCCCCCGAGCAGGCTGCGTCCCATGCGCTCCACCCCCAGGGCGATGCCGCAATCCGTGGCTCCCACCATGATGGCCGTGGCGATGCGCTGCATAGTATCCATGGAGGAACCGCACTGCCGGTTGGTATGAAAATTAGTCGTTTCAGCCGGCAATCCAGCCAAGCGAGAAATCCCGCCCAGGACGACCAGGTCTCTATTCCCCGCGGAGTTGCCTATGCCGAATTCTTCGATCATGGTCGGTTTTACCTTGGGATTTCGTTCCATCAGGGCGCGGACGACCTTGGCCGCCACTTCATCCAACCGGGTGGCTTCAAACATCCCTCGTCCTCCCCAGGAGAATGGTGATCGTACCCCATCGACAATAACCGCATTTCTAAAATTCATCAGATTGTTTCCTTTCTATTCTTTTCTACTACCCCCACGGCAAGCTCGGAGTCTTCTCGTGATAGCCTACTTGATGTAGAGGGTTTTCAGTGAGTTACTCTGCAACAGGTTAAGGGAATAAACAAGTCTAAAATTTCTTCCCTCCGGTCGGCTTCCTCCTCCGAAAAAATAGAAATCAGGATGCCGCTGGCCTTGCCGTCGCTGCCGCCCTGGCCCTTTTAATCGCCTGAACCGTAACAATCCATCTCATTCCCAAAATAGCGAAAATAAATAAAGTGCCTCTGACCAGGGTAACGACCATCCAGACGAACGGGGATTAGGAGGAAAAGGAGGGGCCTTAGCCGCCATTTCTGACGCAGGAGAAAAGCGAAAGTGTAGTCATTAAAAACCATGGACACCATTTCCACAACTTTGATGGGATAAATGGCCCGGATAAAGGCTTGGCAATGACAAAGCAACCGATACCAACCAGGGCGCCGATGATGCCATTTTAAAGTCGTTGAATTGGCTTACGGCGAGCCGTCTTTTCTATGGCCCCCGTTAATTCGAATTTTTGAAACTTGCCCTTCTCGACCCTGGCCCGGATCTTCCGGAGCCACTGCAGATATACTTCGGCATAGCTTAGCCCCAATTCTCTGGCCATAACCGGATAAAAACCCCGATTTTTCCAGCGGGGCAGGGTTTCCTTTCTCCGGGCAATCCGCTGATCAGTGAGCTGAATCTGCTCGTCGATCAGCCTGAGGGCTTCTTCCTTTTCTCCGAACCCGAAAAAGATGAAACGCATCATAAAGGGGTCGCGCAGGAGCAGCCCTTTTTCCGGAGAGCTCTTCAACCAATCTTTGAATTCTTTTCTGCCCCTGTCCGTTAATGAGTAGAGCTTCCGGTGAGGCGCCCCGCTATCGGAGGGGAGCACATCGATGAGAACGATATCTCCCGCGTCCACCAGGGTTTTCAGGGTGGTATAGATCTGTCCGAAGTTAACGGTCCACATGGACCCGAAATTTTCCTCGATATGATTTTTGATCTGGTAACCGTGCATATCCTTGTAATGAAGCAGTCCGAGGATAGCATGTTTGATGGACATAAATTTCCCTTATCTGTTTTTTACTTATTTTTAGTATATCAATTGTATATATGAATGTCAAACCAAAAGATCGCCGGTCCTTTTTCATTTGGGACAAACCGGTTCTCGCCAGAAAAGTTTTGGGAGATCTTGGGGGACCTTTTCCGGGTTGTGCGCCCATGGACCGTGAACATCATTAGTGGGCCAGAGTTGAGAGATAACTTGATAGCAGTTCGACACCCGAGGCCCTAAGCTATTTGGGTAGGGTTATCGCGTGGTCAATTCCCGCCTCTCCTTGTAATGCCCGCCTTAATTCGGCAATTGGTCTGTCTTACCGATTATTGATGAAGTTGAGGAAACTTGTTTCTCGGGGAAGATATTTTCGATGTATTGAATCAATTCATCGCTGGAGGTGTCCTTTAAGATATAACCATCAGCCCCGGCCTTAATCGCAACCGTGCCATACGACTGGTAAATAGTAAAGACCAGGATTTTAGTCTTGGGCCATTTTTTCTTGATATTCCGAGTGGCATCCAGACCATTCATTCGGGGCATGGATATATCCATTAAAACCAGGTCGGGCTGCAATTTTCCGACAGATTCAATTGCTTCCCGACCATCTTCAGCCCCGCCCACGAATTTCAAAATCCTGGTGGGTAGAGAGAAGAGACCGTAATTCTTCCCTGAGAATGGGGGAGTCGTCAGCGATAAGAATACGTTTCTTTTTATTCATTTCTATAACCTCCCGGGGTTCCTCACTTCAGTCATATTAACCAGTATTATCCAATAACAACAAAATATCATATCAACATGACTGATAGGAAAAGTAATTATTCTAAATTTGCTGAGTTTTCAAATTTAGATATTCAAGGTAAGTCAGGGCTATAACGAAAATGTCTAATATGCTCAAGAAAATCATCCAGCCAGAATGAGAAAGAGAATAACGATACATTTGGTAGATTATGAACATTCCAAATACCACGATTGCGAGTGGATAAGCCCACAACTTTTTTTTAAAAAGGGCAATGATCAGAAATATTTTTATAAGCCCGTGGCTTAAAAGAAAAAAACCTCCAAAAATTTGACTGCTCACGGAAAAGTCTCGGGCCGTTTGAACCAGAAAATTGGCAAGGCGGTCCTTCGGATCTTCGCTCAATTCACTTTGTGTAATCAGTCTCACCAGATAGTAAAGAGTTTTAGGAGAGATAAAAAACAGCAACATCCCTCCGATAATCTCCAAAAACCCATTCAATCCTTTGAGAAGAATACCGACCTTAAAAGCGTTATGGATTATTTTAGCCCGCTTTTTATCCATGATTAAAGCCTTGATACAACGATAAACTTATATTATAGGAAACTGTTGTTAAAATAACCACTTATAATCGTTAATTTTTTATTATATCATAATTAAAGAAGAAACATTTCTTTCGACCACCGAGAAGTCATCAGAAGAAGCTGATTAATCGAGAGTTTATGGAAAATATAGCTCATGTTACAAAATATTATTATGTAATATAGTCATAACTAAGGGGTATAATGGTCTTGTTTGGTATTTTTTAACTTTTTTGTCTTTTTAAAGTCTCATCTAAAAAAGACCAGTTTGAATCCCTTGCCTTTTCCAGACTGGCCAGGAGAACGGAATATGAAAAAGTTACCCCTATTCATATCGTTTAAACAGACCGAGGCTGACCGGTGATCTGGAGGATTTCAGGGATCTGGAGGCCATGGAGGATATAGTGGACGTGGGGGGTACGGAGGATATCGTGGACACGGGCGATATGGAAGGTCTGGAGGGTTCCTACGCGGAGTGATTATCGACGGTGCCTTGGTATCGTTATCAATTTAGTACAGTTATTTTTAACAGTATTTGGTTTTAAAGATCTGGTTGATCCAAGTCTTAATCCTGAATCCTGTAGAGAATAAAAAATGGTCCGTCAGACATTTCCATCCAATGGTCCCCCGTGGGAAAGAAAGTGGGGGAAGATGATTTCCATTTCCATTGGATTGCATCTTTTGGTGCTGGCCTTTTTTTTCGGTTTTTTTTCAATGCGGATTACCAAAATAAAAGTCGAGCCGGCCTATTTTGTAGATCTAGTTTCTTCTTTGGGGGAATCACCCGGAAACAAAAAAATAAACGGACCCTTAGCCGCTTCCCCTTCACCGTCTCCCCCACGGGTTGAAGCCAAACCCATTGCCTTGCCCAAACCGGTTAAAAAAAAGATACCTGAGCCTAAGGCAGAATCAACCGGAAAAAAAAAGATAAAAGAGGACCTTGCTATCCCCTCCACACCTTCTCCCCGGATTGAGGCTAAACCTATTACCCCGTCCAAACCGGCTGAAAAAAAGATACCTGAACCTAAGGTAAATTCAGCCAAGGAACTGGAACAAGCCATGGAGGAATTAAAAAATAAGGTTCAGCGGGAAAAAGCTCTGGAAAACAAATTCAATAATTTGGAGAAAAAGGTTCAGGATGATAAATCCCTGGAAAAAACCTTCAGCCGTTTGGAAAAAAAAGTCCGGGAAGAACAATCAGGAGAAAGAGCTCTGGCCCGGGCAGTAACTAAAAGACAGCTGCCTTCACCGGTCAGGCCGGGACCTGGGGGTGGTGGGGCAGGAAGCATTTCTTCTCCCGTGGCTGAAGGGAAAGAGGTTTTGGGAATATCTTTTCAGCTTTATCTTGGTGCCTTGCGTAATCAGATTAAAAAAAATTGGGGGTTACCGGAAGAGCTTTTAAAAAAAAATGATATCTCGGCCGAGATCCTTATCCGAATCGACCGAAATGGACACATTGAAGATTTCCGCTTCAAACGCAAATCAGGGATAGAGGTCTTCGATCAGGAAGTTCTCCGAACCTTAAAAAAATCCGATCCTCTCCCTCCCTTACCCGAGGGATATCCCAAAAATAGCTACGAGGTTGTTTTAACGTTCCATTCTACGGAATTGCCTTAAATTTACCATCGTAACCCTCTTACTTGATTACCTTCTAACTTACAAGGGTCCCCGGAAATGGAACCAACGTTAATTTTTAATCCTCCTTTTTGGACCGCCTTAAAGTGTCAAAATTCCTCTTTGAAGGTTTGTTGGAAATATTCCAAAGGGCACGTATGGGAGGACACTGTGTTTAATAGAACCCATGGGTAGTGGGTGCCCCTATTGCAAGGGGATGAGAGCATCAAACAGAGACCTGCCTGGCTACACTTTATCCGAAATTGGCCCGAGAAAGGCACCTGTCCAGGAATGGGGAGTTAACGCCTCGCAAGGTTACTCCAAAAAACATCAAAGAAGTCTGGTGGCGCTGCCGGGAGGGTCATGAATGGGAAGCCAAAATTGCCGATAGAGTCAAGAAAGATAAGGGGTGTCCTATATGCCTCAAGCCGAGTAGCTACCATTAAAAATTTTTTCAACTTTTTCAGTATATCAATTGTATATATGAATGTCAAACCAAAAGACCGCTACGGCCTTTGTGCGCACCCCCATGAATGACCCGGTCCTGGCCGACCCCCATTTTGTGGAGTGGAGCACCAACCGCATTCCCCTCCACCGCATGGATCAACCCGATGAACTGGCTGGTGCGGCCATCTATATGGCTTCCGATGCCGCCAGTTTTGTCAATGGGGCCGTGCTCATGGTGGATGGCGGCTTTACCGTCTGTTAATCGGCAGGGGTTGACAATGGCCGATAGAGGGGTTAATATGACCACATATAATTGACTATATACCCGAGAGAGGTTTTATGGAATCTATGACCGTTACGAAGTTTAAGGCTACCTGTCTCTCAATCCTGGACGATGTCCAGAAACAAAAAAAACGGGTGGTTATCACCAAGAGAGGGAAGCCGATTGCCGAGGTGGTTCCTTATCTCAAGGCTGATCCCAAGGTTTCTCTGAAAAACACCGTAACTTATATGGGAGACATTGTCTCGCCGGTAGCTGAAGAGGACTGGGAGGTTCTAAAATAATGCCCATCTTGTTGGATACCCACGTCTGGATTTGGCTCAGCGCAGGTCAAGACCGGTCTTTATCCCTGGCGGCCAAAAAAGCGATCCGCTCGGCCTCCGAAAAGTGGATTTCCGCGATTTCCTGCTGGGAATTGGCGAAACTGGTCGAAAAGAACCGGATCGGCTTTTCTATCCCAGTCCTTAGTTGGATCCGGCAATCCCTGTTGGAAAAAGATGTGCGCATTGCCGACCTGAGCCCGGAAGTGGCTGTAGAAAGCACCCGACTCCAGGATTTTCATCGGGACCCCGCTGATCAGATTATCGTAGCCACGGCCAGGGTCTTGGGCATGCCCTTGGTCACTTCGGACCAGCGAATCAGGAACTATCCCGGAGTGGACTGTGTTTGGTAGAATCCTTACAAAATCATCCTCGTAGAGACGGTCAACTCTAACTGCTACCAGCGATACCCTCGGCAACTCCGGGGAAAGCTATTCCTATTATGTCTGCCCGGTGTGCGGCCATACGGCGGAGAAGTCCCCGCCCGAAATCTGCCCGATCTGTGGAATCAAAACCCCGGGTTATAAAAAAATTGAGTGACGGTATTCCCCGCCCTGGGAAAGGCGAAGCCCCTCCCCGTCTGCGGGCGATGCCTTCTTAGGCTGTATATCTCGCCGGGCGAACCTTGCAACTGACCCAGCGGGCGAACATGTTTTTGATCTTCGAGTGCACCTACAAGTATTGCTTGGGAACTGGACAAAAAAGTGAGGATTACGGATGGAAATATGCGAAAAAAGGCGGGACTACCTCAGCCTTGAACTTGAGGTCTCATCGCTCCCTTTTGAAATGTCCCCTTTTCTTACTCGTCTCATATTTTAAAAACCTCAAGACCAGTTTCGGTTCCAACCACTAGGTTTCTGATCTTATTTAACCAACCCATTGATAAGGGACCTGCCTCTAGGAATGCAATATGTTCCATTCTGAAATTTCCGCTAGAATCTGCCTTCCAAATTCGAACGGTTTTATCCCCACTGGCTGATATAAAGCGGCCGTCTGGTAATACCAAAAGGCACTCCACGGTCTTTTGGTGGCCCTTTAATTTCTGGGATTTTCCGGTTTCGAGGTCCCAGATCTGGATGATTCCCTCAAAACCTCCCGATACCATGCGACCGTCCTGTAAAACAGCGATAGAATAACTATATTCAGGATCTTGCAATATCTTTAAATTGCCGGTTTTTAAGTCCCAAATCTTGATAAAATTTTCCAAATCATCATCCCTGATACTTGATATCAGGCGACCATCGAAATGAACAGCAAGGCAACGCACTCGGTCTGCTTCACTTTCCAAGACTGTAGATCGGCTTGTTTTCAGATCCCAGATTAATATTGTCCCGTGGAGGTCTCCTGAAACTAAGCGGTCATCTGGCATAATCACAAGGGATGTCACATACCCTTCGTGTCCCTTGAGTTCTCTGGATTGATTTGTATTGAGATCCCATATTCGTATTTTACCGCCATAACTTCCGGAGGCTATGCTTCCGTCCGAAAGAACAACAAGACTCGTCACAGGTTCTTGATGACCTTCCAGTGTAATAGATTGACCAGCTTCGAGATCCAAGATCTTAATATTGCAATTATCACTGTCCCGAGCTATTCGGCCGTCTGGTTAGGCAGCAATACATCTGATCATATCTAGACTGCTTACGAGATCTTTAGATTCACCTCTTTCGATGTCCCAAATTTTTATGGTCCCATCCCAGTCGCCCGAAGCCAACCGCCCATCTGGCAAAACAGCTATTGGCCCAACTCCTTGATCCCCATGCAATAAATTAGACTCACCTTTTATAAAATCCCATACCCGTATGGTTCCTTCTATAGGATCTATGGGGGCACCGGGAGGGAATTCTCGGGTGTTTTGCCAACCCCTCGACACCAGACGTCCATCCGGGAGGATGACAAGACGAGATAAAGGGCCTTCTTGATTTTCCAAGACAGTAGATTGGTCTGTTTCGAGATCCCAAATTCGTATAGTTCCGTCCCTACTGCCAGATGCCTAGACGTCCGTCAGAAAAAACGGCAAGGCAAGTCACCTGACCTTGATGGCCTTCCAGTATTTTGTCCTGGCCTGTTTTAAGAGTTCAAATCAGGATAGTTCCTTCAAAACCACCAAAAACTAAGCAGCCATCTTCTAATATTGTATGGCATATCATAATCTCAGTGGGTCCAATTAATTCCTGAGATTGCCCTGTTTCGGTGTTCCAGATCCAGATAGTTCCTTTCAAATCACTAAAAACCAAGCGATTATCTTGTAAAACTGTATAGCATCTATTAAACTTCGGATGATCCTTTAATTCCTCTGATTGGCCTGTATTCAGATCCCAGATTAGGATAGTTTCATCCAGGATAGTTTCATCCCAACCACATATAACTATGCGATCATCTGATAAAACAGCAATACAAATCATATCTTCTTGAAATGTCATAATTACTTTTGATTGGCCAGTCTCAAGGTTCCATATACGTATAGTTTCATCATCACTTAACGAAACAAGGCGGCCATCCGATAAAACGATTAAATCTAATATTCTTCTGTAGTGGCCCTTATTTTTAAGGGAATATCCTTCAGGTGGCGCAAAGACAACTTTGTCTTTTTCCTTTGGAGGCCAGATGTTCCGTATTTCTTTTCCATGGCGGATGAGGCTGGGAACATATGCGGGCTCTTTTTCTAAATGGCCGCGCCAATCTTCTAAAAAGGTTTTTATTAAGGAAAGGCGAATGGCTTTTTCTTTGGACAGAGTTGTATCTTTAAACAAATTTAAATCTTCCGAGAAATCGACAACCCAACCTTGCCCTGGATCTTTAGCTGCTTTCTCCCCCAGCCATTCAGGGAAAAAATCGAGTCCTAACATCTCACTCAGTCCCTGTTGAGCGATTTTTCTGTCGAGTGAAAGCAGGTATAGCAATTCCATTAGAAGATAAAAAGGAATCTTATCTAAATTCTCATTCTTTATTAGTCGAAGATCCTCAAGGGCCAGACTGGCTAATCTCTTCCTTGCTGCTTCAAGTTGTCTGGGATCTGCAAAATCGTTGAAACTCCCCCTGACAGCTTCCTTACAAAAGGCATAGTTTTGGTCCTTTTTATCCAGAATTTTTATAAATCGTTGCAGGTCCTTAATGGCAGTCTGCAGAACCCCGGCGGACACTAGAACGTGGGGATTGTAGCCTTTAAAAACGAAACGTTTAAGACCCCGGTAATCCTCAACAGGATCAGGATCGTCTATCTCAAGTGCCGTCTGGAGAATCTCAATGGGGATGGGCCTGCGAACCAATGCCAGGGTGCAAAGGATATCGTAAAGGAACTGGCTGTATGGGACATTGGTATATACTCCCTCCATATCCTTGCGCTTGTTTCCAAATCAGGTATGATTCTAAGCTTTATTTCGTCAGTATATTGTTCGAATAACCAAGGATATTTCTCCCTCGGTGTCAGAGGGAGATCCCCTATAAAAGACCTCAAAACATCTTGGGAAATAAAACGCACCTTTTCGTGAAGGACTCCGAATTTTTCTCTCAGGGCCTTGCCCATCATAACAAGCATTTCCGGATCAAAAAAACTATTGTCCATTCGGGCACGCTTCAAAAGCTCGTCTATGATTCTCTCCGAATGAGAAGTGATCCTCTTGGGTACATACTTTTCAAGTAGCTGTCTTGCCTGTTGACGGTTCAGTCCTTCAAGGGATAGGATTTGAAAATAGCTTTTAAGCCAGTCCATTCCCTGGCGGGGTTGGCTACTCATTATCCATGCAACCTTGTACCGGTCATTTATAATCAGTGGTTTAAGGACATTCAGGATAATTTTTTCCTCTATGGTTTCGGAGTTTTCATCCAAACCGTCCAGAAATACAATAAGACGCTGTTCCGAATTATGGTTAGACCACGTCTTAAGAACGTTCCGAAGTTGTTCCCTTTTCCAGACCCATAGAGCCTTTGTCTCGTCGCGGGGCGGTGGAGGAATAGAAGCCCCTCCGATCAACCCTTCGACCTGCTCTTCAAGGGCAGCCAGTATGACCTCGGTTTTATACACATCCGGCCCTTGGGTGCGATCTATGGCATAATAACAGGAGGGTTGTGAACGACTGATTTCGAGAAAGCAGTAAGATATTAATAAGCTCTTTCCCATTCCGCTTCCACCCCTAATAAAAACATTTTTGCCGCTAATCACAGCCTCTCTAATCAATTTAGGCATCTCAAAACCGTCAGCCGTGGGGGGAACATAATCAGCCAAAGCCAATCGGAAGTTCGGGGGGATAAGATCTTCTGCGGTTTGAAGGGAAACAATTTGATGTGGGTATCCTGCGGAATCTTTTCGTTTAACTTCTTCCATCAAATCCTGTAATTTCTTATGAATAGACTCATCATTTTCTTTGGCCATCCTCTTCTGGATGTACTCTACCACCTTAAATCCAGTGTAAGGTCCGTTATTATTGAAGGCCTCACGGATAGGTAAGTTTAAACCCTCGATATTATCTTCCCCCAACTTGGAAATATAAATGAGAACGGGTGACGGTTTAATTACCAGAGCTGCTACCGTTAACTGCCTTCCCTCACCTTTATAAAATGTGATTAACTTGATTTGCTCTAACCAAATCTTCACTGTATGTAGGCGGAAATTTGATCTGAATATCTTTTTTCGTTTTTTTTCCTTTTCTCAAAATATTTTTGCTTGCCTTCCCTTTAGGAAAAAGGATATCTCCAAGTTCACGTTTATATGTATCCTCGTCGAATTGTCCTTCTAAAAAACCAATCCCATCCGATTCGATTCCTGTAATGAGAAAATTTAGTTCCCCGGAGCGTGATTTCACAGGGACTCCGTCAAAGACAGGGAGGTCCGTGTTTTTCTTTGCTTCACCCACCCCGAGAAGCAACAGCCCTCCTTCTCTATTGGCAAAGGCGATTATGGATTCGATCACTCGGTAGGCCAGAATACTATTAGCTGGTTTTTTGCTATGGAAAGGGTTTTCTACCAGATTTCTATCGATAAGGCACTTTAGCTTCCAATCAAAGTGGAGGAAGGCTTTACATTCGAAATGAATATCTTCTGAGTTCCGAGAACATAGAAAACTTTTAATATCCTCCTCAACCCATTCTTTATTCAATTCTGCAGGCAATGGAAAATTAACATTAAGCATGTTCCGCACGTCCCCAACAACCCTTTCTACTCCTGTGGGTTAATGATCCTGTCTGATACTCAATCATAATTTTGTGTAATCTTGGGGTTCATTCCAGAATGTATAATATCACAATTCATGAAACTATGCTGCTTTACTGGCTGCGTTGGTCGTTGTTTGTTCAACCAACCAATTATTAATTGATAACAACAAATTTTTAGCGGCATTTGAAGGTTTCGTTCCATCACGCGCATTCCGGTCAATTGCTGTATTAATGCCATATAATCTAATTTCCTTTATTACAACATAAACAACATACTCCCCAGTGTGGGGCGCCGTTTTGCCATGTTCGGTGCACATACTTGTTGGGGGCTATATTCTTTCAAGCAAGGGCTTTGCATACTCAATGAATTCCTTCTTACGACTGCCTACTCGCCCTTCATTACCCAAATGCGGATCATTATAGAAATAGCCACTGCCAATCAACCAGAATACTTTGTCGGCGTTGTACGGAGAGACACCGGCATGATTCGCCACGCGAATTACGGCTTTGAATAATTGGTAATCGTCGGATTTATCGGAACAGAGACTTAGAGCCGTGAAAATATCACGAAGGTGGACATCGGGTTTTGGGAAAATTGATGTAACCCATTTCTTTGAGAAAGTCACATGACAATGCAAAACCAAAGCCTTCAATTTCTCGACTCAAAAGCATGGGTAGGCTTGCACGGGCTCGTTCGTCTTTATCGAAGAAATCTACCCAGCCAAAGAAGTCCGAAGCCGACGAGAACTGTTCAATGAAATTTGCAGCGGAGAGTATAGTTTGACAGTAGTGGGGCCAAATACTCCGTGACGTTCGACGGACCTCCCCGTTTGGGTTAAGTTTCTCCACAATGTCGTCAAGAACGGCCTCACAGTCACCTGCATATTTTTCAAGGATGGCTTTTGCATTGAAACCTTCTAATACCGGGGCAAGTTTTTCGACACCACCTATTGCCCGACCGATAACCCCCGCTTTCATATTGGCATTTTGGGCGGATTCCAAAATCCTTTGATAGATAGCTTCTTTGGTCGTTGGTTTCGGATTCAATGATAGCGGGTTTAGGTACTTCTCGACAAGAACTGCCGTGACTCCAGTAATCTTCCGACTTGGCAAGTAGTCCTTGGCCAGATGATAGATTCTCTTGTCAATGAGCAACAGTATCTTTCATTCAGTTTCCCCCCCACAAGTTATTGAACAGTTTTCTGGATAATATCAGAAAGTTTCAGCATTTTCAATAAAATAGAAAATGCCCCCAAACGTAACTATTTAAGTTTGTTATGTTTATAAGGTTGGATAATATACCTTTCGTCATGTTATCCAGTTTCTGTTTAACCTCCTTTGCTCAAAATACCAAAGTTGGTCTAAATCATGCCGTTGCCGTTTCTAAGTCCAACAAATATCAAGACCCTTTTATCGACGATTATGGTTTAAACTCTTCCGTTTTTTCAAAAATTGAATTTAGATGACTTCAGGAAGAATCATTGGGAAACTTCGAGAGGCATTATAAAGATTTATGCCGTTTGTTATGCCTTCATCGCGGGGTTTAAACCTTAGGGAATGTCACATTAATCCAGATTTTCCACTGCCTTCAAAAATGCTCAGCTACAAATTCTTCTAATATCTTACGGTTGTTTTGAGCCAGTTGTTCACCAAAGATGCAGAGCCGCCTCATATTCTCTCTTGTGGCACAATCCATTGAAGGATCTAATCCGTTTATGTCAAGATGGTTTTTGTAGTCACCGAACTCTCCATCAATTCGAAGGTAGTCCTTCGTTCGTCCGAGACTCTCAAACACCGTTCGCATCTGAAAATCGACGGTCTGGGACACACCTTCCATTAGAATATCAATCAGCGGTCTCGCCCAACCGGCAAGACCCCAGTCCTTGCAATGGTTAAATGTAATGGTCTCGGGCTTTCGGCCTGTACCGAGAGACAGAATAGCAATCTCATTAGATTGAACACCGTGGTCCACGCCTCGTCCCTTCTTTAGTGCTTCAACATATGCGCAAGCGGTCGGGTTATTTGCGAACACACCCCCGTCGATAACCGGTGTCGCGTTTGGAATCATGTCCAAACTTTCAGGCAACGCAGGTTCAAAATAGGTCGGCGCAGCAGAAGTGGCTCGTGCGACATCCCTGACGAGGAAATTTGATGCCGGGTCATCGGCGTCCTGCTTCGTGAAAAAGACTGGTCGATACTGGCGGACATCATAGCCGGTAACCAGACATGGTTTTATCAGATCCTTCACCGTCAAGTCCTGCATGTAATTCTTTAGGACTCTCTCCAGTTCGTTCGCGTTATACTTCTCATCGATCAGGCCATCGGCTGAAGTGATTTTCTGCCAGATACTCCGGTCGAATATCTCATCTCCATGTTCCAGGTAGAGGTCTCGCGCCTGAGACGCGCTGTAACGCGCACTGTCGGAATGTGCTGGATCGGGGGTTAAAAAAAGACACGTCAGAATACCACCGGTGCTTGTTCCAGCGATGAAGTCGAAATAGTCACCGATCCTTCGCTGATCGCCCCGCTTCGCCTGTATCATTTTTTCCAATTCAACAAGAACGGTGGCGGGTATAAGGCCCCTGATACCTCCTCCGTCAATTGACAGAATCATGTACTTCTTTTCAGGATTTTCTACTCGATCTTTTTTTTTCGTCATGTCAGATCTCCCTTGGTCTAAGTCAATTTAAAATTGCTTTCAATGCGTTGAATATTTTCATATTTTTCCTTTGAGCAACTTCGGACTGACGCTTATTCGAAGTAGATATAAAACGGCATCGATAATTCTAATTCTCAGAGCTTCGCCAGCGCCTCCTGCGCCTTGGTCAGCCAATAATCCATTTTCATCTCCCGGAACATAGCCCCGGCCTTTTTCAGATTTTCCAGGGCCTCTTCCTTGCGGCCCGATTCAGCATAAACCTCCCCCAACCTTAAATAACCCAATACAGAACATGATGGTATTTCCAACTCTTCGAGTAATCTGATCCCCTGCCGAATATGTTCTTCCGCAATCTCGATTTGTCCTGGGTAAGCTTTAGCTAAAATCTGCCCAAGCGATATCCTTGAAATTCCTTGGACAAGTTTTTCATTATTTGTTAGTGCGCATTGGACGGCTTGCTCGGCCTGTATTTTGGCTTGCTCTAAGTCACTCAAGCCGAAGTAGGCCAGGCCGCAATAATAATGACAAAGGGATCGATTGGAGGGCATGCCAAGATCCGAGTGTATCATGAGCCCCTTCTTGGTAAATTCAAGGGCAGTCCGGTACTCTCCTGTCAACCAATGGGCGTATCCCAGACAAGCCCAGGCCATTCCCAAACTGACCATGGACTGTGATTCTTCGAAATTATTGACCGCTTTTTTTAAAATTCCGGCTGCCCTTGTTCCCTCTCCCTTGGTTGTAAGCAAAAGTCCATAGAAATATTGCACCATTCCTACGGTAGCTTGATGATTGATTTCTTCAGCAAAGGCTAAGGCCTTCTCAAGCAATTTTTCGCCCTCCTCGAAATGGCCACAGGCCCCTGTGTTCATGCCCCAAATGGCGAGAATAAGCGAATAAGGGTTAAAGGGCACTCCAAAAAATTCAGCCTGTGTTTGGTGGCTTTCAATCGAGCTGATGATCGTAGGGGCGATGCGGTTGATCCTTTGAGCATTGCCTGAAATTATGCAGGATATGCACAGATCAATCCCAGTACGAACCATGAATTCAATATCTTGGACCAATTCCGGATGTCCGATACAACTATCCAGGTAATTACAGGCGAGTTCCGGATCACCCCCTTTTATGATATAATATATACCCAAATTACTCCGTGCTATCAGTCTATTTTTGCTGTCTTCCAATTCTTCGGCCAGAGCTTCGGCTTTCAGAAGCAAAGAGAGATAATCCTCTGAAAAACCTGTCCTCAACTCAGAAAACTGCATCGATAAAATAAGATCTATTTGTTCCCTCTTGTTCTCATCGGTTTGGGGCAGCTTTAAGAGGACTCCCACTGCTTCCTTGCAAAGCCGAAGGCTTTCAAAAAGGGCGTCATTTTTGACCGCCTTTCTACCTGCTTGCTTAAGGTACTCATAGGCTTTCAGCAGGTTTCCGCTTTTTGAATAGTGATAGGCCAGCATCTCATAAAACTCTTCCAGCCTCTGGGCATGGAGGCTTTCAATGGCTTGCCCAATCTTCTCATGAATTTCCTTTCTCCGGTTGATCAGCAGGCTGTTGTAGGCCACCTCCTGCACCAGTGCGTGTCTGAACATGTACTCCAGCTCGGGGAAAAGGCTTTTCGCATAGATGAATTCCAATCCTTGTAGATTGACCAGTCCGGACTTAAGCCCTTCTTTCATCTCCAAGAGGGCTTCCAGGATGCGAAAGGCAAACTCTCGGCCGATGACCGCAGCCACCTGCATGATCCTTTTAAGGCTTTCCTCTAAGCGATCCATACGAGCGGCTATGATCCCCTGGATGGTATCCGGGACCTGGAGACAGGAGATGTCCCGGGCAAGGATAAAACGGTCTTCTTTTTTTTGAATGGAGCCGTTGTCCAATAAGTTATAAGTCAGTTCCTCCATAAAAAGGGGGTTCCCGGCCGCCCGGGTCGATGATCAAATCCCGCAGCTCGGGCATCACGTCTCCTTCCAGGATCGCTCCCACCAGTTCGGCACTTATGTTGGCGGAGAGCTGTTCCAGGCCGATCCTGTGATAATAGGATTTGCCTCCCCACTGATGGGTATATTCGGGCCGATAGAGGAGAATAAGGAGAATGCGGGTCTTTGGTAGCCAGCCGATCATATAGCTCAGGAAGTCTTCCGTGGTCTTGTCGATCCACTGAAGGTCTTCCACGGTCAGGACAAGGGGCCGATCCTGGCTGCCCCGGATCAGCAGGTCCCGGATGGCCTCAAAGGTCTTTTCTCTTTTCTGTTTCGGTTCCAGCCGGGGAAAGCTTCATCATCGACTTGGAGAGAAAGAAGTTCTTGGATGGGCGGGATAATGTATCGGAGATTTTCATCCAGCCCAAGAATATTCTCTTTCAGCTTATCCCGGACTACGCTCTCCTGCTCCCCTTCTTTGACTTCGAGGAAGGTCCTGAGAACGTCTAATATGGGTAAATAGGGCATTGTCCCGCCATAATGAAGGCATCGACCTTCAAAATACCAGCAACTATCTTTCGAAAGAAGATTGCGGAACTCCAGCAGCAACCTTGATTTGCCCACCCCGGCTTCACCCACGATGCCGACCACCTGTCCTTCCCCTGATCGCACCTTATCAAAGGCTTCTATAAGGATTTCCATCTCACGGCTGCGGCCCATGAACCGGGTCAAACCTTTGGCCGTGGAAGCGGCGATCCCCGTTTGCACCTGACTGGGCCTTAAGAGCTGATAAGCCTCGACCGACCCTTCTTTGCCTTTGATTTGAATCTCCCCCAAGGGCTGGAACTCAAAATATTCTTTGACCAGCCGGTAGATGTTTTTGGACGCTAATATGGTGCCGGGCTGAGCGTTGCTTTCCATCCGAGCGGCCAGGTTGGCGGTATCGCCCATGGCGGTGTAATCCATCCTCAAATCATCCCCGATACTCCCTACCACCACCGAACCGGAGTTGAGGCCGATGCGCATCTTAAAATCCATCCCGTACCTTCCCTGGACCTCCTCATTATAGGAAACCAGGGCCTGTTGAATGGCCAAGGCGGCATGGCAGGCCCGCTGGGTATGGTCTTCGTGGGCGATGGGCGCCCCAAACAGGGCCATGACACCGTCGCCCCTGAACTCTCCAATGGTGCCCTCGAAGCGATGGATTTCATCGACCAGGATTCGGCAGCATCCGTCCATGATTCGGTGGACGTCCTCGGGGTCAAGCTTTTCAGAGAAGGAAGTAAACCCAGCTACGTCGGCGAACATGACGGTGACGATCTTCCGTTCTCCCTCGATGGAGCTGCGATGGGTCAGTATTTTTTTAACCAGATGCCTGGGAGTGTAGGACTTGGGATCTAATACATCAAAAATGACGGGGGTCAGTATGGGTCGTGGTGCTTCCCCAAGGGCTTGCCCGCACTTGTTGCAGAATTTGCCTCCCGGAGGATTGACCTTACCGCACAGGGAACAGGCAAGCCCAAGTTTTGCTCCGCATTCGTTACAAAATAGGGCGTCTGCTTCATTGTCGGATTGACAGTTGGGACATTTCATCGTAAATCCCTTGCTGACTGCTAATTTATTGCTTTTTTATAGACCCTACTTCTAACACCTTCTCATTCCAAAAATAAAAAACCCTACTTCTGGCGTCCGTAGTATAAAGCCCGTCTGACTGCTACGATTGCGGTCTTATCCGCGCGGCCTTTCACAAGCCAAGAGACAGCAAAGAATTCGAGAGAAAGCGCTTCGGGCCAGAAGACAGGGTCGACCTTAGAGTACATAATCCACGCCCACAACATGCAGCCCACAATCGCTATACCGCACAAAATATAGATCCAGTTCCGCACCTTCTTGTCCAGAGGAAGTGGTTCCCTTGCTCCAGGCTTCGACTTCGGAAACAGGAACAGAGAGAAAAAGCTAAACGCACAGAACAGGACCACGGCCGAGATATGGTGAATCGTACCCGTTCGTGGAATCCACCAGGAAGGTTCTGACAAACCAGTCGGGGCACTTGTAGGAAACAAAGCCACCAAAATAGCGGCGAGGCCGGCAACAATAGCAGCAACACGATCACGTCTGCGATACTTGTTTTTATAGCCGCGGTACGTAAAAAGAAACACTCCAAGCACGACCAAGGTCCCGACAAAAGCCGCTACGGCCCCAGTATAATAATAGTCGCTGACCGCCCCGAGTAGCTTCCATTGCGGTAATCCTTTGGTGGGCCTCACGCCGGCGATGAGCCAGAGAATAACAGGCAGTGCCAGACCCAAGATCCCGATGAACTGCCTATGGGCGTGGCTCGATAGGTCGTCAGGTTCAGCCGTGGCGAACAGCGGCTCAAGTGCCTGACCTGTGTCGGGACTTGTGGTGTGATCTGTCATGGAAGGCGCCGCCTCCATTAGTATTGAGTCCAGAGGCCCCTCAGCGTAGTGGTGCAGAGGACTTGCCTATCTGTGTTTTCGTGAAACTCTCCCATCCCCATTCCTCTCAAAAAGGCCAAGGGTGATCAAACTTAATATCACAAGCGATCTTATCTTCTTAGCACACCTTCTTGCAAGTTTTCGTTGATTACCCAGTTAAGGCTTTTATCATCTCGTTTACCTGGCTCTCTGTTGCGACAGGATATACCTTGAAGATGCAAAATGGTACATATTGCTGGAGAGATTTTATTCTCCCTTTCATAGTTTTTGCTTGTAATCCTATAAAATAAAATCATATGTTCGTCTGATAATAAAAAGCCTCCATAAGGGGTTTGATCCCTATAGAGGCTTTTTATGGGTAATTTTTGAAACACCCACTTCATATCCCGCTCATGATAGATTGGGGTTAAGTTGGGATGCTTACTAAAAATGTATTTGTATTTGTTAGTTTTCTAATCTTATAGCATTATTAAGGGCAAAGGTCAATAGAAAAATATCGCAAAGCCTTCAGATACATGTCCAAAAGGTAGAGACCCGGACTTCTTTTTTCCCCTACCCAATGATCGATTACCGTTCCTACTCTTGCCATTTTTCAAAAATGGAAGTTTGAAGAGTAAAAAGAAAAGGTTAGTCCTCAGATACCCATCCACTCTGGGAGCTTCAACGTCTTGATCCCTGGGAAGGGATTAGACGATAAATACAGGTTTTACATTATTGCATTTTACGTCGTTGTTGAATAAAAATAATGTTCAAAATGATGTCGTTTAAAAACAATTCGCTCCACGACAGGAAGGAGTACCATGGACTTAAAGACAGAACCCATGGTATGGGTAAAAGACAATGCGGGAAACAGATTTTTGTGCCAATTAGAGGCACTGCGGGACCCGGATTCAGTGAGTGAAGAGATAAAACAGAACTGTGTGGATGACGCGTCAAAACATGCAAATCTCAAAAGCGTCCCAGGGTTAGAAAAATCAAATTTCCCTAACCGAAGGCCTAAAATCCAGATGAATCCTTTCCAGTCCGGCTCCAGTCGGGCCATTTTTCCCGACAGCTCTCTTCAACGTGGTATAATATTGGAATAATAAATTTTTTCTTTATTCTTTATCCTCAAACAGAAACTCCTCCTCCAATCTCTGGCTGACCAAACAACCTTACAGACAAAGAACCGACGGGCATTAGGGTCGTGCTCACTCTGACTAAAATATCAGAAAATATTTCTGCCTCGGCTCTGATTAGCCGAACCGTCGCTTGAAATGATAAAATCGAATTATTAAACTTTACCCGAACGTTGCATAAAAAAAGTGTAATTTTTAAAATGAAAAAGGCCCTTGGAGCCTGAACTTGGGACCTTTGTCACTCCTCATATACATTGGCGATGCAACAGAGGAAGGTCGCTTCCTCCATATCGCTCGGGTTGATCATGCTGTGGGGTTCCATGCTGGGCACGAAGACGAAATCGTGAGGGCCAATCCGTTTTTCCTTAACCTTCTCGTCCGTCTCGGGATCATGGGAGCAGACGATCAACTCTCCCGTGAGCATGTACATGGTCTGCACATAGAAGTGGTTGTGAATGGGGATGATCCCCCTGGGACCTACGGTGAAGGACCTGAGGCCATACTCAGGAGAACTCTTGTCGGGTCCAGCCTGGGAAAGCCACTTGATCGACACGTCCTTGACCTCATAGGGTTTCCTCTTGTAAGGAAAGGATTCAATCTTTTTTGCGGCCACATCCTTTGCATTCAGAATTTCCATTGCTTCACCCCCCTGTCTAACGCTTTGAAGATCTTGCCGGAGCCACCGTCTGGAACTCCTTCAATGTCTGCGGCCCGACGCGGATTGGCGAGTCTCCGCTCAAGTTGCCACATGCCCTCATTTAATGAAAAGCCCCATCTACAGGTATTTTTTCGTCCGTTCGTCGAACCCGGGGCCGTGACACGGATACAATACATCTGCTATGCTCTTGAGCCTCAGCGTGCTGTTATAGGCCTCGCAAAGGTCTGTTGCTATGGCCGGCACAAAGGTCTCCCAGGCTGCGAAGGGATGCCCTTGGGGCAGTACCTTGGATGGCGTCTCAAAGGTATGAAAAGTTGAGCAAAAACCAGGAATCACGGCCTTGCCCTCTTTCGTGTCCACGACCAGGGACTGGGTGCCCGGCGTATGACCTGGCGTATGCAGGATGGTCAGGCCAGGAAAGAGCTGGTAGTCACCCTTGATCAAGCGCACCTTCCATCCCTCATAAAGCTCTCGAGGGTAGTACTGGGCCTGCAAGGGGTGGGGACTCCGCATGAATATCCACTCCGCCTCCTGCACATACACCTCGGCATTCTTACATTTGGACGTATTTCCACAATGATCGTGGTGCAGGTGTGTCTGGACAACGATCTGCACATCCTCGGGTTTCAGCCCTTCCCTCCAGAGGGACTCCTCAAAGGTCTGAAAATCCAGGCCCCGGCCGGGCCAGTACTTGGCCATAAGGGCCGCCCAGGATCCCGTGTCCACCAGGGTGACTTTCGGGGCTCCTTCGATCAGAAAAAAGGCGACCTCCAGGACGATTTTCTCTCCGGGAAAACACATGTATGTGAAACCCGATTTATCCGCCTCAATGGTCCCAAGAATAATCGGCTTTACCTTATATTCCATCGGCAAACGCTCCTCCTTTGAAAACGTCGATGCGCGAGATAAAAACGGATTTCCGTGGCGGCCATGCGCTCTTCCACCTCTTTCCTGTCTCCAGGAATATCTCTGGCAGCCTGATGAAGCTGTTGGTCATTTTGATAAAAATTTGTTTTTGAATGAAAAAAATATAAAACAAGGGTAAGACCAGGTCAAGAGGAAAAGAAAGACAGAAGTCACCAAGATGGAGAATCCTGTCGATCCAATCGCCCCAAACCCTTGTTCAAAAATACCTCATGGACAAAGGCATTAACGGCCGTATTTTTCCACCCTGACCTGGCAGGAAATGCCGTGGGCCAGCATGTTTTCATAATTGCAGGCCCGCTCGCAGACGGCCCCGAGTTTGGCCGAGGCCTCCTTGGTGGCATACTGATAGGTGACCACTTTTAAAAATTTCCCCACATAGAGGCCGCCCGTATATCGGGCCGCCCTCATGGTGGGCAGGACATGGTTGGTCCCGATAGATTTGTCACCGTAGGCCACGGTGGTCTCTTCGCCCAGGAAAAGGGACCCGTAATTTTTTAAATGGTCCAGATAATAGTGCCAATCGGCCGTCTGGACTTCCAGATGTTCCGGGGCCCAGGCATCGCAGATTTGGATGGCCTCTTCAGGGGAATCCACCACAATGACCTCCCCGTTGTTGGCCCAGGAAACGGCGGCAATCTCCCGGGTGGGCAGGGTCTTCAACTGCTCCTCAATCTCGGCCATTGTCCTTTCCGCCCATTTCTTAGATAGAGAGACCAGGGCCTGTCGGGCATTCGGGTCATGCTCGGCCTGGCCTAAAATATCCGCGGCGACAATAAAGGGTTCGGCTGTTTCATCGATCAGGACCAGGATCTCGGTCGGCCCGGCCAGCAGATCAATGCCCACCCGGCCGAAAAGCTGTTTTTTGGCCTCGGCCACATAGACATTGCCGGCACCGACGATCATATCCACCGGCTCCAGCCCCTCCATGCCATAAGCCATGGCTGCCAGGGCCTGAACCCCTCCCAGACAGTAGATCTCGTCGGCCCCGGCGGCCTTCATGGAATAGAGGGTGGCCGGGTGAATACCCTGGCCTTTGGTCGGCGGCGTGCAGGCCACCACCCGTTTTACACCGGCCACCTTGGGGGTAATCACGGTCATGTGGGCCGAGGCCAGCATGGGGTAACGCCCTCCGGGGATGTAAGACCCGCTGGCCGAGACCGGTATGATTTTTTGGCCCAAGTGAATCCCCGGCAGGGTCTCCGCCTCAAAACCAGAAATGGCCTCCCGCTGTTTCCGGGCAAAGTTGCGGATCTGGGCCTGGCAAAAATCGATATCTTCCCGTTCCAGGGGAGACAGGGTTTTTATGGCCTTTTCCATATCGGCTTCGGAGACCCGAAAACTGGGGGGATCCCAGTGGTCGAATTTTTTTGAATAGTCACGCACCGCCCCTTCCCCTTCGAGGCGGACCCGCTCCAGGACCTCTCTCACCAGTTCGGAAACAGCCCGCAGGTCCTGCTCCGGACGCTCTTTGGCTTTTTTTAAATAGACGGCCATCTCTTCCCCCTTTATTTCCAGTCCTCCATCCTCATTCTGAGAGGTTAGAGGATTTAAAAAGATTTTGCTTTTTTCAGACAAAAGGATTCAAAGAGCTCTTTTACGGCTATCTCCTGGGCCCGGCGGTGCACCGGATGCTTCTTCCAGGCCTCAATCGCCTCCTCGGATTCCCACTCGCTGACGGAGATGACCCCCCTCTCCTGGGTAGCCGATCTTCCCCGATCCAGGGAAAGCAGGCCGGGTTGTTTCAGTGCCTCTTCCAGAACCTCCTGGGAAAGGGCAAAATATCTTTCTTCAACACCTTCTTTGAGTTTGGCTGTAAAGACCAACAGGATTGACATAAAAACCCTCTTTGCCTTTTTTTGTCATCGTTCCTTTTATTCTATTCTTCCTTTACCTCAATGTTGGCCATTCGTTCAAAATAACGAACCACCCCGCCGTGATCGATGTTCCCATCTCCCAGGGCCTTGAGAGATTGCATGACCTCCATGGCCAGGCTGGTAAAGGGAAGCGGGACCCCCGCCTCGTGGGCCGCGGTCAGGGCATTCTGAAGGTCCTTGATATGGATCTCCATCCGCGCCCCGGGTGTAAAATCACGCTTCAGAATAAGCGGGGCCTTGGCGTTGAGGCAACTGCTTCCGGCCAGACCATCCCTGACGGCCTCAAAGACCAATCGGGGGTTGGCCCCGGCCTTAGTGGCAAAGACCAGCCCTTCGGAAAGCCCGATCAGGTTGATGGCGACCATGATCTGGTTGGCCAGCTTGGCCACGTTTCCGGAGCCGATGGGTCCGATCAAAAGCCCCCCATTCCCTAATACCTTAAAAATCGGCTGGACCCTTTCAAAAACCTCCTTTTTACCCCCGGCCATGATGGCCAGGGTCCCGGCAATGGCACCGGGTTCTCCGCCGGAGACCGGCGCATCCAACATCTCGGCGCCCTTTTCCAACAAGGCCTCGGCTATTTTTCTGGATATCCGGGGTTCCACCGAACTCATATCCACCAGGACCGCACCTTTCCGGATCCCCTTCAAGATCCCTTTCTCTCCAAAGGTCACTGCTTCAAGAACAGCCGAATCCGGGACCATGGTAATAATAATCATGGCCTGTTCGGCCACCGCCTTCGGGGAAGAGGCCTCTTTCGCCCCTTCCCTGACCAATTCCTCCACGGGCAGGCGGACGATGTCATGGACCAGAAGGTCATATCCGGCCTTGAGGAGATTGAGGGCCATGGGTTTTCCCATGACCCCCAAGCCTATGAAACCGATCTTTTCCATCTCAATCCTTCTCTTCTTTTTTCTTTTTGAGGGCCATCAGGATCTTTTCCGGGGTGATGGGCAGGTCCGTCACCCAGACCCCGACGGCATCGTAGACGGCCGAGACCAGGGCATCCGGCGTGCCGATGGTGGCCATCTCCCCCAAACCTTTGGCCCCGTAGGGACCTATGGGGTCATTGGATTCAACCAGAAGGGGAGAGACCGGCGGCATATCCAAAGGGGTCAGGACGCGGTAGTCCAGCAGATAGTTGTTCCGCATCCGGCCCTTCGGATCAAGAACGATCTCTTCACTCATGGCAAAGCCCAGACCCATGTGAACCCCTCCTTCGATCTGACCGATGGCCCCCAGGGGATTGATGGCCTTCCCCAAATCCTGCGAGGCGGCAACTTCTTTTATATCCATCTGCCCGGTTCCGGGATCCACCTCAACCTCGATGGCCTTGGCCCCGAAGGAAAAGGCCATGGAAAAATTTCCCCGGCCGGTTATCTTATCGGCCAATTGGCTGGGGGCGTCCCAGTGGGCCTTGGCCATGACGGCCTGCCCGCCCTGTCGGTAACGATTGAAGCGCACCACATCGGCCACGCTCATGGACCTGTCGGGCGCTGATTTAACGAAGACCTGGCTGTTTTTAATGTCCAGGTCATCGGGATGGACTTCCATCTTTTCGCCGGCGGCCTTAAGGATCTGGGACCGGGCATCTTCTGCGGCCTTGACGACGGCCATGCCGCCCACGGCCGTATTACGGCTGGCCCGAGAGCCCCAGCCCATGGGACAGGTCTCGGTATCCCCGAAAATGGTGTTGATCTTCTCCATTTCGATACCCAGGACCTCCGCGGCCATCTGGGTCAGGACCGTGCTGGAGCCGCTGCCGATATCCACGCAGGAAGTAGCCAGGTTGACCGAGCCGTCATCATTGACGATCATGGTGGCCCCGGCAAAATCGGCATCGATACCGGGAGAAAGCCGGACCCCGGTAAAATGGACGCCGCAGGCGATCCCCAATCCCCGGTTGGGCTTGGGGTGGGCCTTCTTTTCTTTCCAGCCGATCTTGTCGGCTACGCCTTCCAGGCACTCCCTTAAGCCGCAACTCTTCAGGACGGCCCCGGAGGCGGTTTCATCTCCGGTGCGGACGGCATTCTTCAGACGCAATTCCAGGGGGTCCATCCCCAGACGATGGGCGATCATATTGAGCTGGGTTTCACCGGCATAATGGACCTGGGGATTGCCGATCCCCCGCATGGCCCCGCCGTAGGGCAGGTTGGTGTAGACCGTGTAACCGTCATAGCGGTAATTCATGAAGCGGTAGAGGGTCCCCTGCATGGCCCCGCCCACGTTGGTGACCACCGGCCCGTAATCGCTGTAGGCCCCGTTATCGCAGATATTGGTAATATGGCGCCCGGTGATGGTCCCGTCTTTCTTAAGGCCTGTTTTTACGGTCATGATGAATTTGTGACGAAAGGTGGACCAGATAAATTCCTCGGCCCGGGAATATTCGATCTTGACCGGACGCCCGGACTTTTTGGCCAGGATAATGGCGGCAAAATCCATAGGGAACTTGCTGGTGGCCCGGCTGCCGAACCCGCCGCCCACATTATTGGTAATCACCCTGATCCGGCTTTCCGGGATCCCCAGTGCCTTGGACAACTGGACCCGGGTCACCGAGGGCATCTGGGAACAATAATAGAAAGTGAGTTTTCCGCTGTGCTCCCAGACGGCCAGACAGTTGTGAACCTCAGGACAGACATGGGCCACCCGCTGGGTCTCGAGACGGTCTTCAAAAACATAATCGGCCTCCCGGAAGGCCGCCTCCACATCACCGATATTATAAATCGGGTTGGCAGCGATATTTCTCTCTTTCCCTTCATGGATCAGGGGGGCCCCTTCCTGCATGGCCTCCTCCGGGTCAAAGACGGCCGGCAGGGGTTCATAATCCACCTGGATCAGGCCCAGGGCCTCCTGGGCCGTATCCAGATCTATGGCCGCCACGGCCGCCACCGGATCACCGACATAACGGACCTTCTCGGTCTGCAAGGGGGTTTGATCCATGTGGGAAACCCCAAAGACAAAGGGGGTTTCTTTACCGGTGATCACGGCCTTGACGCCCCTGAGCCCTTCGGCCCGGCTGGTATCGATATTTAGAATCTTGGCATGAGGCCAGGGGCTGCGCAACATCTGGCCCCAGAGCATGTTGGGAAAGGTCACATCGACGGTGTAGACGGCCTCACCGGTGACCTTGGCCCTGGCATCCACCCTCGGAATGTCTTTACCTACAAAACTGAGATCTTCCATATCACCTTACCCCCTCATTCTATCGGCCGCTGCCCGTATGGCCTCGACAATGCGCACATACCCCGTACAACGACAGAAATTGCCCGAGATGGCGATCTTAATCTCCTCCTCGGTGGGATTGGGGTTTTTCCCCAAAAAGGCCTTGGTCGTCATGACCATTCCGGGCGTGCAGAACCCGCATTGAATGGCCCCTTGACTGACAAAGGCCTCTTGAATGGGATGAAGCCGGTCCCCCTCGGCCACCCCCTCGATGGTTTCAATCTTCTTCCCCTCCGCATCCACGGCCAGCACCAGACAGGAATTTACGGCCTGCCCATCCATGATGACCGTACAAGAACCGCATTCCCCCATATCGCACATCTTCTTGGTTCCCATCAAATGGAGGTCCTCCCGGATCACTTCCAGAAGGGTCCTCCGGTTTTCCACCTCCACTTCATAGGTCTCTCTGTTTATTTCCAGACGGATCATTTTTTTCATCATCTTCTTCCCCCTCCCTGATTCAGGACAGACTTTCTTTCAAGGCCCGAAAAACCAGTTCTTTAACCAATTCAATCCGGTATTCTTTCGAGGCCCGGATATCCGTGATGGGTGCACATTCTTGAACCGCCGTGGCCGCCGCTTTGAGGATACGGTCCTCGTCGATTTTTTTCTTGGTCAGGATTTTTTCGGCCTTTCCGGCCCGGAAAGGCTTGGGGGCCACGGCCCCCAGGGCCAGACGAGCCTCTTGACATAGACCGTTTTTTGTCCAGGCCAGGACCCCTACCCCGACGGTAGCCAATTCCATGGCCTTGCGCTGGGAAAATTTAATCCATATTCCCCTGGCCCCGTCCTCAGGCCGGGGTAGCCGAATTTCAGTCAGGATTTCATCCCCCTTCAGGGTGTTCTTCTGGACCCCGGCGAAAAATTTTTCTATGGGAATGATCCGCTCCCCTTGGAGACCTTGAACCAGACAGGTGGCCTCATAAAGCAGAAGGGGAATGGGGCCGTTGGCCGCCGGTGAGGCGTGGCAGATATTTCCGGCCAAAGTGGCCACATTTCGAATCTGCACCGAACCCATGGACTCAGCGGCTTTTCTCAACAAAGGATAATGAGAAGCCACGGCCTTCGATTCCAGAATCTGGGTCCAGGTTACCAGGGCCCCGATTCGCAGCCCTTCTTGGCTGCTGAAATGGATTTTATCCAGACCTTTGATCTTTTTAAGATTGATCAGGGCCTTCGGTTTCAGCCTCCCTTGCTTGAGTTCAACCAGGACATCGGTTCCACCGGCATAGAGCCGGGCCTTTCCCTTGAATTCGGCTAATTTCTGGCAGGCCTCTTCCACCGTCTTCGGCTCAACTTTTTCAAACTCTTTCATCCTTTTCCCCCCTTTCTTTTTATCCTTCCGGCATAGCCGGAAATCCAGAATTTCTGGACAGCTTTCAGCAGTCAGCGGTCAGCAATTAGCCCGACTCTCTAATGATAAAGGTTTTTGCTGAAGGCTAAAAGCTGATGACTGCCCGCTTCTTCCGAAAAGGTGCGTTTCCAGATGGACCCTAATTAACCAAGGTCAGCCTTTACCAAACTGTGACCGAACTCCTCCAATTTTTCCAGGTCATGGCAATCCAAAAAGTCATCGGCATAAGGCAGGGCGGTCTTCATCCCCCGGTCAATGGGCTGATAATTCGGCATCCCCAACAAGGGATTGAGCCACATCAGTCGCTGGACACGCCTTTTTAAGGCCTTTAATTCCCGGTCCAGAAGTTCGATTTCTCCCTGATCCCAGCCGTCACTCAGAAGAATGAGGATGGTCTTGTTCCCGGAATATTTTCCTCCGTAACGTCTATTGTATTCCAGAAGAGAGCTGCCGATCCGCGTGCCCCCGGACCAGTCCTGCACCTTTTCAGAAATTTCCCTATAGGCACCGGCCATCCGGCGGAGCCGCAACTGCCGGGTGATGTGGGAAAGCCGGGTGCTGAAAACAAAGGTCTCCACCCGGGGGACCTTTTGTTGAAAGCCATACATAAACTCCAGCAGAAATCGGCTGTAGCTGTCCATGGACCCGCTGACATCGCATAGCACCACGAAACGGGTCTTCCTCGGACGGGGCTGCTTTTTATAGAGTACCATCATCTCTCCCCCATGCCGCAGCGAACGGCGAAGGATCCGGGGGAAATCCCATCTTTTACCCTTCCGGGTTGGTTTCAGGCGCCTCCCCAGGGCCTGTCCAATATGTTGGGCCAAGGCCAAAATCACCTGCTGTACATCGGGCGATTCTTCACCCTTGAGCTGACCGAAGTCTTTTTTCTTCAGGTCCTCCCAGGGGCTGTAGGCCGGTATCCTGGAATCCTTCTTGAGCCGCCCGTCTGACCTTTCCCCTTCTCCGACAATTTCCAAAGGGGGAGCGCCTGGAAGAGGCCCTTTATCGCGCCTGCTTACCATAACCCGGGCGGTGAAGGGATGCCAGAATTCCTCAAAGGCCTTTTCAAAAATCGGAATTTCCTCCGGCCCGGTCACAAAGTGGGAGGAAAAAAGTACGCAAACTTCCTCCTTTTCTTCTATCCGAATCACATTCAATCCTTCCAGAACTCCCAGGGTCCTCCCCTGGGTGACTGGAAGTCCCAGTGCCCTCAGTTTGCGGGAAAACAGGAGGACCTGTTTCGTAAAATCTCCGGGGTCATTGGGCATATACGGGGTTTTAATAAGACTATCCCCCTTTCTTCCAGAAAGATGGTATTTCCAGCACGGCCCCACGCTCTATGGGACCAACCAGATGGGGGTAGATCTTTCCCAAAAAACCCTTTTGAAAAGATCGGCGAAAGGGAGGAGCGGGTTTCCCGCGTTTTTCAAGCTCAACCTCGCCGACCTCCAGGGTTATTGTTTTGGCGGGTATGCTGTAGTGGATGATATCGCCGTCCCGGACTTGGGCGATGAGCCCTCCTTCGGCTGCCTCCGGAGAGACGTGCCCGATGGCCGGCCCGCGGTTCCACCCGGAAAAACGGCCGTCGGTAACCAGGGCCACGGAATGGTCCAGCCCCAAACCGCAAAGGATGGTCTGAAAGGTGTACATCTCGCGCATACCAGGCCCGCCTTTGGGCCCTTCATAACGGATCACCACCACATCACCGGGCCGGATTTGATGGGCCAGCAAGGCCTCCTTGGCCTCATCCTCATCATCAAAAACCCGGGCCGGCCCGCGGTGCTCCAGCATCTCCCTGACTACGGCGGTCTGTTTGACCACAGCCCCTCCCGGGGCCAGATTTCCCCTGAGGATGGCAATGGCCCCCCGGGCGAAGACCGGATTATTCAGAGGTCTGATCACTTCCGGGTTCCGGTTTTGCACCCCCTCGATATTTTCAGCCAAGGGCTTTCCGGTTACCGTCATTGAATCCAAGTTCAGAAGGTTCCCCAGTTCCTTCATAACGGCCGGGATGCCTCCGGCCTCATCCAGGTCCTGCATGGTGTAGTTGGAGCCGGCCGTAATATTGGCCAGGTGGGGCACCCTTTGAGAGACCCCGTTCCATCGCTCCAAGGGGAGTTCGATTCCCAGTTCACCGGCTATGGCCGGAAGGTGTATGACCGCATTGGTCGAACCTCCGATGGCCCCATGAATCATCATGGCATTTTCAAAGGCCTTAGGGGTCAGGATGTGGCTGGGCCGAATATCTTTGGCCACCAGATCCATGATCTGTCGTCCGGCAGCCCGGGCCACTCTCAGCAGGGAAGAGTGCACCGCGCACTGGGTACCGTTGGTCATCAAGGACATCCCCAGGGCTTCGGTGAGACAGCACATGGTGTTGGCCGTTCCCATGGTGCAGCAGGCCCCGCAGGAGGGGCAGACCCCGTCTTCAATGGCCTTAAAGGCCTTGTCGGTCAGCTTCCCTTCTTTCCAAAGGGGATACTGTTCATTGATAAACTGGGCCTCCACCCGTTGGTTCTCATAACGACCGGGAAGCATATGCCCCCCGGTGACCATGATCGCCGGTAGATCGAGGCGGGCCAGGGCCATCAACTGGGCCGGGACGATCTTATCACAGGTGGAGAGGGCTACCAGGCCGTCGACCCGCTGGGCCTCCACCATCATTTCAATGGCGGCGGCCATGATATCCCGGCTGGGAAGTATCCAATGCATGCCCACCGTTCCATCGGCTAACCCGTCACAGGCCCCGATATGATTGAATTCTACGGGCATCCCCCCGGCCTGCCAGATCCCTATTTTGACGGCCTCACTTAAGGCCCGGAGATGGTAATGGCCGGGGATGAATTCATTCCAGGAGTTGGCCACGGCGATGAAAGGCCGGTCCAGGTCCTGGTCGTCGAAATGCATGGATTTAAAAAGGGCCCGTCTTTCATAATGGGAATCTTCCGGGACCAGACGGCTATTGAGTTTGGTGAGATCAAACAGGGCCATGGCGCACATTTCCTGTCTGGAGTTAAATCGTTAGACCAAGGATCCGGGCGGCGTTTCCGCCCATAATCTTTCTTCTCTGATCCTCGGAGATGTCGGCATCTCGGACTTTTGAAATCTCCGGGCCGGGGTTATAGGCCGGAAAATCCATGCCGAAAACGATGCGGTCTTCGCCCACCATGTCCAGGGCATAATTGAGTATACGGTACCAGTTCTGGCTGCCCGTGGTGTCCAGGATGACATTATTCAGGGACCCGGCCAGGGCAATGGCCTCAAACCAGGCCTCTTCCCCCATGTGGGCCATGATAATGGTCGCTTCGGGAAACCGCTTGGCCAGATTGATCAGGTTATGAGGATTGGAGTATTCATCGGACCCGCAGTGAAAAAGCATGGGGAAACCCAGATCGATGGCCTTTTCCACGACCCGGTCCATGACAGGCAAATCAGGCCGGTAGTGGCAGGCGGCCGGGTGAAATTTGAGCCCCACCATACCGTATTCCTCCCTGGCCTTAATGACCTCCAAAACGGATTGATTGGTCCACCGGGGGTTGATCACCGCGAAACCTAAAAACCGCTGGGGATGTTTTCTGATGACCTCGGCGATGATCTTATTGCCTTTGTCCGGGGCATTGTGGGGCTGCCACCAGGAAACACAGCGTTTGTCCACTCCCCAACGATCCATGGAGATCAGGTGGTCCTCCACATCCACGTTTTGCTTCCAGTAGGCATACCAGGGATCCCCCATATGGCTGTGGATATCGATAATCATAGGCCCTCCTAATAAGTATTTAGGGTTGAGGTAAGATCAGGTCCGGAGCACCTTTAGCCGACGTTTTCAATTGGGGCGCCTCTTTTTCCATGATCTCCAGGACGATCGAGGCTATCTTGACCTTCTCCCGGATAAAGTCCCTGTGCCAAGCCTCGGAAATCCAGGGCTTATAAATTTCTCCTTCTGAAGTGCCCGGTTCAAATTTAAAATAGCAGGGGGAGGCAATGCGGGCTATTTCAGGGGATTCGTAGGCCCGGAACATCCCCCCGAAGGAATCCACGATCATGATATAAATATCCAGGGGGATGGGTACGGCCTGGCGGATAGCGGCCAAGATAGGCAGGGAAACATCCGAGATGGGGTTCATGGTATCGGCCCCCAGGGAGGCCGCCACCTTGGCCCCGGCCGCGCTGGCATATCCCCCGAAGACGGAAAACTTAAAGATGGTTTCCCTGGGAATAAAGCCCTCTTTCCTCATCCGGTTTAAAATAGAAAGCAGCCCTTCGTCATAGACCAGAAAACCCCTGAATCCGGCTTCCAGATTACGCATCATATCGGAAATCCAGTACGATAAATTATCCGATCCCCGAAGCCGGAAGCCCTGCATGGCCCCTTCGGCGGTGGAGAGTTCTTTCGAACCGGCATCCCAACCCTTGCGGTGCCCGACGGTCATGATCACTTCTATCTTTGCTTCCCGGGCCATTTGGGCCATGGCCTTAAGTTCGGCAAAATCACAAAAGGTGGAACCGCCGACCGTGGCAATAGCCCGATGGATGACGACCTTCCTTTTTCCCGCCTCCTCGATTAAGGCCTCCATGGTGGAAGCCCTCTCCACCCCGGCAATTTCCAGTCTAAAGTGGGCCCCGTCCGGGAAGGTTTTGGAAGAGGTGGGAAGGTCCCAACCATCCCGCCCGGGAATCCCCATTTTCTTCTCCATGAATCTTCTGATTTCGACCAGCGGTTTAGCTTTGAACATTTAAGGCTTTCCTTTCGGCAATCTCATTCTCCCGACCAGGCAGCGGCCAGCTTCTCCGTCTCAACCTTCTCTAAATCTTCCTGGACCTTGAACAGACACCCCAGGGTCTCTTCGATGGTCTGGGGATCTAATTGGTCCCTATGGAGGAGGATGAGAGAATGGACCCAGTCCAAGGTCTCGGCAATGCCGGGCCGTTTATAGAAATCCATCCGGCGTATTTCCTGCATGAGGGAGCAGACCTTCAAGGCCAGTTCTTTTTTTATCTCCGGGACTTTTGTGCTGACGATCTCATATTCTTTTTCTATAGAAGGATAGGGGATCCAGTGATAAAGACATCTTCTTTTGATGGCATCGTGGAGTTCCCGGGTGCGGTTGGAGGTAATCACCACCACGGGTTTGGATCGCGCCGTCAAGGTGCCGATCTCGGGGACGGTAATCTGATATTCGGAAAGGACCTCCAGAAGAAAGGCCTCAAATTCCTCATCGGCCCGGTCCAGTTCATCAATCAGAAGGACTACATGTTGGCCCTCAGTCTCACTACGGATGGCTTCCAGAAGAGGCCTTTGAATCAGGTAGTCCTCATCAAAGATATTTTTCAAATTCTCCAGGGAATGACAGGCCTCGGCCATCTTGATACTGAGGATCTGTTTGGTATAATTCCACTCATAGATGGCCGTACTGACATCCAGCCCTTCGTAACACTGGAGCCGGATCAGGCGTCGGCCCATGGCCTGGGCCAGGACCTTGGCCACCTCGGTCTTGCCCACCCCGGCCTCTCCTTCGAGGAGCAGAGGCTTCTCCATTTTTAAGGCCAGAAAGATGATGGCGGCCAGTCTTCGGTCACAGACGTATTTCTCTTTCTTGAGGGCCAGAGAGACGTCCTCTATGGACTGAATCGATTTCTTCATTTTATCTGTCCCTTTTGTCTTTCCAGGGTCGTTCAGGATCAGGCGGGTGGATTGATCCAGAGATCCGCTTCACTGATGCCGTAATCTTTGCGCCCTTGGTTTACTTCCAGTTGAAGTTCTTTTAAAAGGGCGTTCGTACGGGCCAACCTCCCCCCATCCAATTCCCGACCTTTCTCCGTATAAAAACCCCTGGAAAGTTCGGCCGACCGGTCGGCGGATTCCCTCTTCAGATAATCTTCCAGGGTTTCTCCAAACTCACAGATCAGCTTTCCTCCCAGGATCAAGGCAAAGAGTCCAGCCTTTTCCAGGACGTCACTATCATATAAAACTTTCGCCTCCAAGGTTCCCGGTATTTCCGCCTTACTTTTATGGGCCCTGATGCAATGAAGAATGCCCTTCAGGGTTTCTTTCTCATACCCCAGGCCGGCAAGCATCCCTTCGGCCAGACAGGCCCCGGCCTCATCATGACCGATTAATTTATGAGCGGGATCGAAAAAACCGATATCATGGAGAAGGACAGCCGGGATGAGCACGCTGTAATCGACGGAGGCCTCGGTTTCAGCGATGACCAAGGCCCGATAAAGGTCCCTGAGGACATGATCGAAATTGTGGTGGAACCGGTTTTCCGCCCGGTAGAGACGACGGGCCTCCCCATACACCTGAAGGATGCGGGGGTCTTTCTGAATATGGTCATCCAAATGAAATTTCACGGCTGGCTTTCTCCGGAACCGATTCCGGCCAGTTTCATTAACCCTTCAAAGATGGGGACCACCCGGTCGGCGAATTCCGGATCATTGATATGACAGTCAAACTCATAAACCGGGATATCCTTTCTCAGGCCTCTTTTCAAAGAATCCACATAGGCCTGATCGGCCGCGGGATCAAAAAAGAGGAGCCCTTCCCGGTTATAAAAAGACCACCCCTTTCGGGGAATGGCCACGGCCACCGGCCCCTGGGCCCGGTTGATCCGGTCCACGACCACATTGGCCAATTCGGTCATTTGCTCGGCGCTGGCCCTGACCAAGGTGATATGAGGGTTATGGGGGAGACGCGGCTGCGCCCTGTAGGATTCCGGGATCGTCTCCGGTTCAGCCATGGTAATCACATCCACCGCCCCGGGTATCAGCAGGCGCGGAACCCCCGCCAGCCCCGCGGACAAAAGCCGTTCGGCATTCCCGGCATGGATCCCCCCGAAAAGCTCATCGGTCACCTCATGGGTGCTGAGGTCGAGGATACCCTCCAGGAAATGCCCTGCGGCCATCTCTTCCATGGCCCTGCCCCCGGTGCCGTTGGGATGGAAGGCGATGACTTCATAACCATCCTTTTCAAGCCGGTTCTTGACGGCCAGTCCGCAGGGGGTTGTCTGGCCGTAAATAGTGACGCCCACACGGGGTCGGGGCGATCCTTCCTCCGGGATGGCCGCCCGGCTCATACCCGTCACGGCCCCGGCGGCATTGGACAGGATTTTCCGGGTCAGGGAGTTGACTCCCAGAATATCCACCACCGAATGCATGATGGTCAGATCCCGGGTACCCATATAAATGCCGAAGGGGGTTTTCCCCGAGGCAACGGTAGAGACCATCACCTTGGGGACCCCGAGAGGCAGGGCCCGCATGGCCGTGGTGCAGATCTCCGTTCCCTGGGCCCCGCCCAGGCCGATCACCCCCTGAATCCTATTTCCCTCATATAATTCTTTTAGGATTTCTGCCGAGCCCTGGGCCATGGTCCGGATGGCCAGATCCCGGACCCCTTTCTCCGAACTCTTAGAGACCAGATCTTGAAGATTCGATCCCCCGGCAGCCGCAATCTGTTCCGCAGAGATGTCGGCCAGCGGGGCACCGGGATCCCTCCGGCCAAAAATACCCGTATCTAAGATCAAGGTCCGGCAGTCCAGCGACTCGATCCTGGATTTGAGAAAGGCCACCTCCGGGCCTTTGGTGTCCAGGGTCGCCACGATGGCAATGGTCGTTTCTTTAGAAAGTCCGGCGGTCATAAGATCGATTTTTGACCTGCACCTTGACCTTCTTCAGTTCACCCAGGAAGGCAGCCAGGATCTCGGCCTTGCGTTGAAAGATTTTGTCCCCCTTTTCCGCCGAGGCCCGGAAAGGATTGCCGATGAGACCCGTGTCGCTGTATTCCTGGTGGTCCATAGGCACCCAGGCGACATCAATCCCGTTATAGATGACATAAGGACTCCCATTGACCTTGTTGAATTTTTTGCTCAACCATTTCGGGGCATGGGTAAAATCCTTTTCCGTCCGCTCCAGATGCACCAGTTTTTCATTGAAGGCCATGACCTCGGAGGTCTCGATCTCGCTCCCATGCCAGCCCGGGGTCTCTTCAGGGGGATTTTCAATAATATCCTTGACCATGGCCGGGGCCGCCTCGGCATCGTTACGAAACACACAGACAAAGGCCCCGGTCTCGTAACGGATGGCCCTGAGGGCCGGGTCCACCACCTTCATGTTAGAGGTGTGCCCGGTGGCAAAGACGATCTTGTTGAAACCGTTGTGAATCAAACAGCGGGCCATATCATAGAGAACGCTCTGGTAGATTTCCGCCCTCAAGGTGATGGTTCCCGATCCGGTCCCGGCCGAATGCAGATGCTGCGGCGAGTACCCGAACCAGACCAGGGGGGTGTGGGGCACATTAGCCAGCCGGGCCGCCCTTTGGACCGGAATTTCCGTGGCCACCCCGTCCGTGCAAACCGGCAGGTGCCGGCCGTGCTGCTCACAGCTTCCCAAGGGGACCATGATAATATCGGTTTCCTTCAGCCATTCCCGAACTTCCAGGTATCCGCAATGATAGAGGTTGTAAGGTTTTTCATTGACTGTTGCTGATACTTTCTTTTTGGCCATAAATATTCTCCTTTTTATTTCATCTGTGGCATTTTAGATGGTTGAAAGATTTTTTTCACCGCCGAGTAGAGAGGAGGCGCGTAATTGTTTAGGTCAATGACTATCAAAGTATCCACCTTTTCAGGTTTCGTGACAAAAGGTCATCAGACCATGCAATGCGTTTCCTCCTCCCCCTCTAAAATTCCGTACGTCGGGTTTTCCCCAGTACGGCTTCAAACCGGAATTCAACTGGAACCTTCGTCAGACCACCAGAGCTTAAGCACCGGGCCTGCATACCCTCCGAATATCCTGACTTATATCCAATCACAGTCCAGTTTCTTTTCTTCTATAGCCCTTCCGGGCAAGTTTGACGAAGATCAGACACTGAACAATCCAGTCCAGAGGCCCTTGGCTCCCCGGCCGGTTATGTTGTCCGGCCAGATCTCCGCTTATTATGGCCTCATCCGAAACTCTCGATCCATCCCATCGACTTATGAATTATACGATGGGGCTTTGCCCTACGGCCTGGTATGGGCTGGTATCGAGAGGCTCCCCAATTTACTCTGTATATCCTTTCCCATCGTGCCGCCTCTTGTACCCCGGTGGACCGAGAAGGTGCTTTTGACTGTTCCTTCTCCTCTCGTAGCAGCCTTCGCCATCTCTGCACAGGCTCGGCATCCACAACCCCACGCCCGCCAGTTCTCGCATGGGAAGCGTAACGAGGCTAATAAGTTCGCTGTACGCTACGGCCCGATGAAATCGTTAGCCCCACTCCGGCAGGGGCGTTTACTTCCGAGCTTTCGGTTGACGGAGTCGCCTCCGATAACCGTCGGATATCGCTATATAGGTAAACAGCCAATTCCTATAACCGGACTTCCACCGGTTGGACATACAGCCTTATGGGCTGCGAGCAGAGACTGCGAAGTTTATTGATTGCCGGGCCTCTCCCCCCGGCCCCCGAATGGGGGCCTTGATATTAGGTCGGCAGAGCCTCCTGTAGCAACGATAATTTTTCTGCTTTGCGCCCTCTGCGGCTCTGCGGTGATAGGATTTTAAATTGAAACTTCTTCATAATTTATTTGTTAATCGAATCAAGGCCGCCCGTCGATGGGCATCCATGGTTTCAAATTCGGCCTGCCGAACCGAATAGGGTGCTAATACCCGCAGGCCTTGTTCATCCACCCATTGATGGGTGATGACCTTCATAAAATGACCGACCCAAAGCCCGCCGGTATAACGGGCGCCCCTCAAGGTAGGCAGGATATGATTGGTCCCGGCTACCTTGTCGGCAAAGACCTCGGCCGCGGCCTCCCCAAGAAAAAGAGAACCATAGGCATTTAAGAGGGGCAGCAGGGCCCTGGGGTCCCGGGCATGGACCTCCAGGTGTTCCGGGGCATAATCATTGGCATAGACAGCGGCGTCCTCCAGGGTAGGGACAACCACCACCACACCCCGATCTTCCCAGGAACGGCGGGCCACCTCTTCGGTAGTCAGGTCCTTGAGCTGTCGTTCAATCTCCGCCAGGACCTCTTTCCCCAACCTCTCCGAGATGGTTACCACGGCCCCCCGGGCCATGGGGTCATGCTCGCACTGGGCCAGGATATCGGCGGCAATATAATCCGCCCTGGCGGACTCATCGGCAATGACCATGCACTCACTGGGTCCGGCTAAAAAATCAATCCCCACCGTGCCGAAGACCTGCCGCTTGGCCTCCATGACATACTGGTTGCCCGGGCCGACGATCAGATCCACCGGACGGATCGTTTCGGTCCCATAGGCCATGGCGGCAATGGCCTGGGCCCCGCCAAGGCAGTAGATCTCATCAGCCCCGATCTCGGCCATGGTATAAAGGATGGCCGGGTTGATCCGTTTTTCCCGTCCCGGGGAGGAACAGGCCACGATCCTTTTAACCCCGGCCACCTTGGCCGGCACCAGGGACATGACCGCCGAGGTCAGACAGGGGTAGCGGCCGGCCGGCACATAGGCCGCACAAGACTCCACCGGAACAAGTCGATGCCCCATGTGAACGCCGGGGATCATCTCCTCTTCAAATTCCGAGATCCTGGCCCGCTGGGCCTTGGCAAAGGCCGTCACCCGGGCGATGGCAAAATCAAGGCCCTTGATGATATCGGTCGGGAGTTCACGCCGGGCCGCTTCTATTTCCGCCTGACCGATTTTCAGGGGGCCGTCATAGCCGTCAAAGGTCCTGGCATAATGCCGGAGGGCTGCATCCCCATCCTGACGCACTTGATCCAGGATTTCTTCCACCCTTTGGCGTAAAGCCTTTACATCCTCGATCTTGACCGGCTTAGCACTCTTTAATTCTTTATAAGGGTTCATAATCCTCCTTTAACTGATGGCCTGAATATTTTTCTTCACCTTCGAGAGGGCCTCCACGATGTCATCCATGTCTTCCGGGTCTCCCAAAAGCACGGGATGACGCAATATCAAGGTGGTTCGGCAGGCCTCCTCGGCAGCGGGACAAAGCCGATCGGTTCGGCTGACCGTCTTTCGATAACGATCAAGGACCTCCGGACAAATTAACCCCTCAAGATGATCCTCATTAAAAACCAGATGATGATAAATGGGTTTCTGGTCACCGGGAAGAAAGGGGATCCCTTCGGCGTTGAGCAGGGCGCAAAGGCGGTCCGGGGAAAAATTTCCAAACTGCCCCGGCTCATAGCGAACCAGATAGTAATAATAGCCGTGTTTGCAGGAAGGGGCCTCTCTTCGGATAGGCCTTATTCCAGGGATTTCCGCAAGACCTCGGGTAAGACGGGCGGCATTGGCCTGACGCCTTTCGTCCTGGTGTGGAAACTTATCCAACTGAGCCAGCAGTACGGCGGCTTGAAATTCCGAGAGACGGTAATTGCTGGAAAGGGTTTGGGAACCAAAGGCGGAAGAGCGTTTTAGGGTGTTGTCATTCCGGACGGATCGACCGAAGGCGCGCAGGGCAATGACCTTCTCCGCCAGGGCTGCGTCATTGGTCATAACCAGTCCCCCTTCCCCGGCGGTGATGGTCTTGTTGGCCTGAAAACTGAAGGTCCCCAGTTCTCCCCAGGTGCCGGCCTTTTTACCCATCCAAGAGGAATCAATGGCCTGGGCACAATCTTCCACTATTTTCAGATTATGTCTTTTGGCCAGCTTCTGGAAGGCCTCCATGTCCGCCATCTGCCCTCCGAGGTGAACGGGAATAATAGCCCGGGTATCGGGGCCGATACGACGGGCGGTATCTTCAGGGTCCAGGCAATAAGAGTCAGGGGCAATATCGGCAAAGACCGGAATACCGCCTATCATGAGCACGGAGGTGGCCGTAGAAACAAAGGTGTAGGCGGGAACAATGACTTCATCTCCCGGCCCTATCCCCAGGGCCCGCAGGGCGATCTCAATGGCCACACTGCCATTCGCCACGGGGAGGGCAAACAGGGCTCCGTGGAGGCCGGCGAAGCGCTTACCAAAAAGGGTTCCCAGGGCCTCCGGATCATCACCTCTCGGCCCGGCAAACCACCGGGCGCCGGAGAGCACCTCTCGAAGCCTGGTCAGTTCTTCTTCCCCCCCCTGGGGCCAGCCTGGAAAGGGCTTGGTCCGAACAGGACTTCCCCCATACAGGGCCAGTTTGGACATCAATCAACTCCTAATTTATGAAACATTCATACCCCTCTCCTTCACCCTCCCCCTCAGAGAGGGGAGGGTCGGGTGGGGTGGGCATCATAACCATGAAAATGAGATTAAAATGGGCAGTTAGCATTTTCTCCTTTCGCCTCTCGCCTCGTGCCTCATTCTTCGCCCCTATTTTTTTTCTAAGTCTGCTTCACTTCCCCAGGGGCTGGTCTTAATCAATTCGATCATCCGCTGATTGTGTTTACGGATGGCCTCTTCGGCCTTATGACTGTCCTTACGGCGAAAGGCCGCCAGGATCTGGCGGTGAAACCCCAGGAATTCAGATAGCTGGGGGCTGATGCGGAAGGCCAAGGGAAGGGCCTTGTATCGGAGGCCTTCCAGAATCTCTTTTAGGAGACTAACCCCGCTGGCCTCATAGATCAGCAGATGAAATTCATAATCGGAACGGGAGTAAGCTACCGTGTCCTCCTGCTTGACGATCCGGGCTTGTTTTTTTAAGCAATTTTCCATACGGGAAAGGATGGACGGTGTAGCCCGGCCGGCACCGAGACGGGCGGCCGTGGTTTCCAGGGCTTCCCGGACGATATAGAGTTCCAAGGCCATCTCCCGGGTCAACTCGCGAACCCGGACCCCCTTATTGGGCGAATGAACCACAATCCCTTCCTGTTCCAGTCTGCGGATGGCCTCCCACAGGGGGGTGCGGCTGACATTCAATTCATGGGTCAACTGCTCGACATTAATATAGCCCCCTGGATTAAATCGCTGGTCGGCGATCATCTCCTTGAGGATTTGATAAATCTGATTATTCAGATTGGTCTTGACCAGAGGGGTTATTTTAGCCGGTTCTCGCTTCATTTCATTTTCCGATCGCCTCATTTGTTTTTTGCATACCACCTCTTCCGCCGCAAATCAAGATATTTTTCATGAATCATGAATCTTCCTCCCTCTCATTTGGGGTTCAGGATTAGGGGACACCAACAAACCATGAAAAAAGTTCGAGCTTATGTGGGACAGGCGCCCTCGCCTGTCACAGAAGTGAGGAGGAAAAAACAAATAACTATTGATGTCCCCTCGTTAAGACAGTATAAAAGAAACCATGAATTGGAAAAATGAAATAAAGGCGGCCGCCGCAGAAGAACATTTAAAAGCAGCCCGGGCCTTTCGCTGGGCCGCCAGGCGGGCCTTTCTCTTAGGTCTCCAGGCCGGCAGCGGAGGCAATATCAGCCTGCGCGTCGGTCCTAATCTCTATTTGACCAAGCCCACAGGAATGGGCCTTGGAGATTGCCGAGGGTCCGAACTGGTTCTGATAAACGGCCAGGGCCAGGCCCTTGAAGGGGTGTCTAAGCCGACCAAAGAGGTGATGACCCATCTGGCGGTCTATACGGTTCGCCCGGACGTCAACGGGATCGTCCATTATCACGCCCCCTATTGCACGGCCTATGCGGTAAAAAACCGGCCCTTGCCTCTGCCCACCTTGCATGCCCGGCGCATTCTCAAGAACATCCCCCTGATTCCGGTCTGTCCGGAAGGGTCTCCGGAACTGGCCCGGTCGGTGTCAGAGGCTGCCAAGAACCAGGACATTTTTGGAATCCTCTTGGCCGATCATGGCCTGATGGCCCTTGGACCTACCCTCACCCAGGCCCAATATACGGCCGAACTCATGGAAGAATCGGCCCGCATCGCCTGGCTGGCCGGATTGATTCAACACCCTTCATAAGGTCTCTGTTCCCGCGAAGGGTTATTTCCCTGTTAATAACCGGCTGCTTTCCCCCCTTTCCTTTCGTTCTGTCTTTCTCCTTGACCCTGTCTTTTTCTTTCCTTATACTCTTCTCATCAAAATGGAAATTCTTGTCAAACAAGCGGTGTGCGCGGGTTCCGGGGATGCAAGGCGATTTGTTCGCCAGCCTATTTCGACGAATACCATACGGACCGGTCGGCCATTCGCTTTTTGAAAAAGGAGACTTAAGATGGACTATATTCGCTATATCGAAAAAACCCATGAATACTACCGCGGTCTGGGCTACGATAAAACCTACAATTACGCTTATAACGAGGACATCCCCTTTACACGGCTAAAGAAGCCGCTCTCGGAATGCCGGGTGACGCTGGTGACCACAGCCTCCTTCCTCCTGTTGAGTGAGGAAGGCCTTTCATTGGAAGAGCCCCGAATGATCGGCACCAACGAGTTGGAGGTATTCACGGCGCCCAGCGACTGGCCCGCCGCCCGCATCCTGTCCACCAGCCAGGACCACGACCGCTACCAGACGGACATGAACGACGTCAACGCCTTTTTTCCCACCACGCGGATGCAGGAGTTCCTCAGGGAAGGGGTATTCGGAAGCCTGAGCAGAAACTACTACCGGACCCTACCGAATTACAGCCACCGAAAGACAACGGAGGTAGACGGACCGGAAATCCTCCGGCAATGCAGGGAGGACCAGGTGGACGTGGCTCTGCTGACGCCCGTCTGACCTATCTGCCATCAGACCGTGAGTCTGGTTGCCCGTGTCCTGGAGGCGGGAGGCATCTCCACTGTCACCTACACCAACGCGCGGGATATCGCCGCCAGCGCCGGCAACCCGCGACAGGTTTTTCTCAACTATCCCCTGGGTAACCCGGCGGGGCGGCCCCATGACCCGGAAAATCAGCGCAACGTCCTGTGTGCCGGATTGAAGCTGCTGGAGGAGGCCGACAGGCCGGGGATCATCGTTGATCTCCCCTATGTGTGGTCCGAAAGCCGGGCATGGATGGAAAAATTCATGACCGCCGAGCAGCCCTTTGTTTCTGAGGATGCGGAGGCCCAACGGCAGGAACTGCTGCGGAAGGCACGGGAGCAGAAGGCCAGGCAATTACAGTAGGCCAAGGAATGTGATTAAAGTGAGTGAAATGATCTAACGTTAAGTCCATCGATTCATAAATTCGATCTCGAATTTATTCCCTGAGGACTGAGTGCTGAGGGGGCAGTTATCGCCATCGGCCCTGAAAAATACCTTACCGTATTTGTGAATCAAAACACTAAGGAAACTTCAAGAGGAAAAGATATGGGAGAGCGGCAAATCACCTTGTATTCGCAACCCTTCTGAGGCCCCTGTACCGCGCTGTCAGAGTATCTGACCGGCAAAGGGGTGGAATTCGTGAGAAAAGACCTGATGATCGACGAAGAGGCTCGCGATGAACTGTTCAGACTGGGCGTTCGCTCCGCCCCCGCCCTGGTAATAGACGGCGAAGTGGTCATCGGCTTTGACAAGGCACGTATCAATGCCTTGTTGAACCTTTGATCCAACCCTTTCTCAACAGTGACCCGATTATTGGATGCAGAGAATAAAATGATGAGGCGAGAGCCGCTTTATCCATCCCCAGTAATATAGCCGAAGGGTATGGAAGAAAAAGCCTCTCCGAGTACCTAAGATTTTTATACATAGCTTACGTTCAGTGTGTGAATTAGAAATCCAGATCAGGCTCTCAGGAGACTTAAGCTCCTTAAATGGAAACCAATTATCAAAACTCCAGAAAGAGGTCGGGGAGGTCGAGAGGATGCTCCAAGCATTGATAAAATCTTTAGAGAACAAACCCTTGAAACCTTGACTCCTTGAATCCTCGACCCCTTTCTCCCAACTAATTGGGAGAAGAACCCAGGAGGTTAAATGGCTTGCCCAGATGCTGAGTTATCTGAAAAAAGGAGACCGTCCTATGGATTTAACCGATCTGTATCAAAAAGGAGAAGCGCTTTTAAGACAAAAGGAAATAGGGTTCTTACTGGATGCGGTTGAAACCGGATTTGTCCTGACCCACGACCGTAAAATCCTGGACCGATACACCTTCAAAGAGCGTTGTATCGATGCCGCCCCGGCCGTCACGACCTGTCGGGTGTTGGGGGTGACCTTCTCCGCACCGGTTGTCATGTCGGCCATGACCATGCCCATCCCGGCCATTGTCGAGACCGGACTGATGGAAACGGCCCTGGGTTTAAAGGCCGCCGGAAGCCTGATGTGGACCGGGACTCCCGTTCCCCACAATCTCAAGGAACTTGCGACCACCGGAGTACCCTTGGCCGCCAATGTCAAACCTTTCCAGGACCGGGATAAGATGTTCCAGGGCATTGATGAGATCCTGGAGGCCGGTGTACATTGGTTGGGAGTGGAGATCGATTCCGGACAGGGGACCAAGATCGGGGATCGGATGATGGCCTCCGGTTGCGCCCCACTCTCGTTCAAGGAATTGTTGGAGATCCGGAGAAGGGTGTCTTTGCCGCTTATATTCAAGGGTGTCTTAAGCGGTATCGATGCCCTTAAATGTGTTGATGCCGGTGCAGATGGTATCGTTATCTCCAATCATGGAGGGCACACCCTGGATTATCTGGCCCATCCCCTTCAGGTGATGGATGAGATCCTTCCGGCGGTCAAGGGAAAGGTGGCGATCATCATCGACGGCGGTTTCCGCCGGGGCAGTGATGTCTTTAAGGGCCTCGCCTTTGGGGCCTCTCTGGTAGGGTTGGGAAGACCGATTCTTTACGGCCTGGCGGCAGGAGGTCAGGACGGGGTGAAAGGAGTAATCGAGGGAATAACCCAGGAATTGCAAAGGATTATGACCATGGTTGGCGCCCCTGATCCGACCCAGGTCTCCCGAGATATTCTGGTGAGTGATTAATTATGGGGCCCAGAACAGGCCAATTAAAAGACCATGATTGATCTCCCTTTATTAGACTGCATTGAATCAAAAAAACGGGAATAGGGATCCCTCAATTCCTATTTTCCCAGTGAATGGAGAGTCATATGGCAAAAGGTTACTGGATCGGGAGGGTCGATGTCACTGACCCAGAGAAGTACAAGGACTACGTTGCGGCCAATGCCGAGCCGTTTAAGAAGTTCGGCGCCCGCTTCTTGGTGCGGGCAGGTCGTTTTGAAAACCCGGAGGGTACGAGTCGCTCTCGAAATGTCGTGATCGAGTTTCCCTCTTATCAAGCAGCACTCGATTGTTATAAATCGCCCGAATATCAAGAGGCGATCAAACTTAGGCTACCGGTTTCAACCGGAGATATCGTTATCATTGAAGGCTATGATGGTCCACAGCCTGAGTGATCGCTGCGCCTTTGTGAATTTTCCAATTCAAAATCATTCAAGATGGAGGACAAGATGGGACCGATAGATTGGTTGGACCAGATCGAAGTGATCATTTCCAACTGTGACGAGCATGGGATTACCACATTTATGAATCGGAAGGGTAGCGAGATTTTCGCCGGGTCCGGCGGCTACCAGCTCGTTGGAAAGAGTATGGTGGAATGCCACCCCGAGGGAGCTGTGCGGGAGAAGTTCGTAAATCTGTTGAAGAGCCAAAAGTTCAATTGCTATACCATCGAGAGAAAAGGCAAGAAGATGCTGGTTTACCAAACGCCTTTATTCAAGGACGGGATTTTCGTTGGGTATAACGAGATGATCCTTCCAATCCCTGAAACCTTGCCGCATTTTGTGAGGGGATCCAGATAAATAACCGAAATTGGGTAAAAAGTGCTTCCTGAAATCTTGTTTTTGAATTTTGTCTAAAATTGCCAGATTTCAAACGCAAATCACTAGGCTTTCTTCCAGGATCGAAGGAGATATGAATCTTCATTTTTGGAATACGCTGACCCCCAAATACAGTCCTTTCTTTCCTAAAATACATTATCTCCCCTATATGCTTCTGAACTTGCGTTTAGTAGACTGGTTTTTAATGCTAATAGGATAATCCCGTTGACAAAGCTAAATAAAAGGAGGCCACAATGCCAAAATATCTCATTAAAGCTAACTATCGGCGAAGGGTTGAAGGGATTGCTCAAAGAGGGTGGTATCAGCCGCCGCCGGTGGAGCCGTTACCCTGAATCCAACTGTTCTGATGACTCCAGAAGAAATCGACCAAGCGGTAAAAATGAGTCCCAGCTATCGACCACCCGGGAAGTAAGTGGACCAGGGCTCTGGTCAATAAAAGATTGCACCTAATTATCTGAAAAAATATTGGTAACCAGTTTTTATGTTGTCGGTCCTTAAGTAAAGGAATCCCATTGGAATGATAATGGACCCCATTTTTCATTGAAAAGGTGGGGTTTTTGTTTGAAGCTAATTATTTGTAGATGAACTCATTCAGTACTTACAAGGATTAGGATGGGACAAGGCGACGGGAAAGAGGAAGGCCAAGGAGTAAAAGGGTTAAATCTGGAAGAGGTTGGACGGGAAATCTCTTTGCCGGCCCGGACCCGCTTGGTTACCCAGGGAGAAGACCCTGAATTCTTTTACGTGATTCTTTCAGGTAAATTGCGGGTTTTTCGACAAACGGACGATGGTATCCTCACGGATCTCACCGAGCTTCACCCAGGCAATTATTTCGGCGAACTAGCTTTGATCACCGGTCAGAAACGTTCGGCTTCAGTGGAAACTATAGAAGAATCCCGGTTGGTGGAGATCTCCAAAGATGAATTTGACCAGGTGCTGGACAACAATCCCAAACTGGCCAGGGATATCATCCATCAAATGGCTCATTGGTTAGTCAATGGCGATCAGCGACTGGAGCAGGAATCGGTCCATCAAGCCAAGGTTCGTCAGATTTCCTGGTTCGACTATGTCCTGATGTTGGGCCTAAGTATCTTTTTTGCGCTGGTCTTCAATCTCTATAACGATAATCAGATCCCTCTGGTGCAGAGCTTAGGTGCATCCCAAAATATTACCGCCATCTCTTTGCATCAGGCTGTAGAGTTATTTTGGAAAAAGGAGGCCCTGTTTGTTGACGCCCGGAAAAACAGCTTTTATAAACAGGAACACATTAAGGGGGCTGTCAATCTTCAGGTCATCTATTTTGACCTGATGTTTCCTATGTTCCAGATCACCCTGGAGCGTGAGCAAGTACCTAAAGATAAGCCAATTCTCGTCTACGGGGGCAGTACCAGCCGACGTTTCGATATCGAGTTGGCCAAATTGCTGGCCAATAAAGGATTTGAAAAATTAATGGTGTTGAGCGGTGATTTCCAGGCCTGGGATAATGGCGCCTTCCCCCTGGAAAAGCAAAAAGTCGAAGCCCCACCTGCCGCCCCTCTGGATTTTGTTGGTTTTCTGGAGTGGCTTTCATTGTCCATCTTTGTGTTGATGTGGATTCCTCCGGTGCGTCGCAGCCCCTATTTGTCGGCGTTTTGTCGTTTGCTGTTAGGAGTAATCTTCATCCAATCCGCCTTGAGTAAAATCATGCGGCCGGCCGTCTTTGCCCTGAACGTGATCGATTATGGTATGATGCCGGCCTGGGGAGTAAATCTATTTGCTCTTATTCTTCCCTGGGCGGAACTGGTGGCCGGATTGTTTCTGGTTTTGGGCATTCGCACATCCACCGCCGCCACCTTGATCGGGGGAATGAACATCATTTTTATTGTCGGTCTGGTCAACGTCCTCTGGCAGGAATTACCCATAAACTGCGGCTGCTTTGGTGAAGCCGGCGAACCGGTAACCTGGTGGAAAGTTCTTAAGAACTTGGGTATGCTTTTCATGTGTATACAAGTCTTCCTTTACGATCGCTTCTTTGTCCTGGATCGGGGGGGATTTGTCTGGCGGGAAAGGAAAATATGACTAACTTCTTACGAAAGCAGTCTATAGCCCTAGGATTGATCCTGACCTGGGTTCTCTTGGGGGGCTGTGGAGAATCACGGTTACCGTATGTGGGGACCTATCGTTCCGTTGAACCTTTTGCCGGCAAAGACCACGTTGAACTTGTCCTCAAGGAGGGGGGCGAATGCACATGGACCCTGGGGGAGAATGGTACCCCTTTGGAATTTAAATGGCGAATCTCAGACGACCGCATTTGGGTGTATACCAAAAAGGGGGGAATTATCATTATAACCCCCAGTGAGGGCGGTAAGTTATTGTCTGCGGACATGAGTGGCGAGTGGCACCCGAGTTGTCCCTCTGATAAATGTCTTACCTTTACCAGGACCAATAAATGAGGCGCATCGGAGAATAAGAAAGCATTTTTCGTTGGCTATTTCAGATGCTTCTTCCTGAAATCTCCAACTGAACTATTTAAAAAATCAGAGGAATACAAACTTAAATTTGTAATTAAAGACCCAAAAAGTTGATCCTCTTTGAGCAATAAATCTCCTTATTTTAAATTTCTTAAAAACATGTATAATATGTTCATGCAACAGCCAGATTAACACGCTTTGCCGCAATGCTACTTTGCCAGAAAATTAATTGGCTTTTGATGACCTGAAAGAGGAGGATATATGGAAAGAAAAATGTGGTTTATTAGACTGATAGGATTGATTGCTTTTATGACAGTTATTATGAACTGTGCCTTAGTCCATTCGGCTGAATCGATTCGTGTTGGCCGCACACTCCCGGCCCTTACGCTAAATGCTCCGGATTCGCCAACAGCCAAGGCATACTTAGGTCTTGAAAAAGAAAAAAAATTTACCCTATCCCAAATCAAGGCTAACTTCTTTATCCTTGAATTTTTTGATGTGTATTGACCGGTGTGTCAGAAAATGGCGCCGATGGTCAATCGGTTTTTTACCAATATTCAGGCAAATAAGGAACTGGCGAAAAATATTAAAATGATAGCGATAGGAATTGGAAATCAACCCGATGAGATTGCAACCTACGGGCAGACTTACAAAGTGAAATTTCCCATGGTCCCCGATCCCGACAATAATATTGTCAGCAAGATCAAAATTGAAGGCACGCCGACTCTCTTATTGATAAACAAGAACGGCAAAGTACTCTTTAGCCATAGCGGATTCATAGAGGAAGAAGTTTTGTTGACCGAAATCAGGAAAAATGTCAAATGAAACCTCATAACTTGACAGAAGATCCTGATGGGGACAACACCTTTCCTTCAAAAACTTTTAGTATAATGAAGGGAATCGGGCGAGTTCATAACCCGACCCAACCTCCCTTCATCAGCCTATCAACGGCCTTTGGCGATGAAACCTGAATAACTTGTTTCCTGAAATTTTGCAAATTCAATTTTTGCAAATTCAGCGTAGTACAAACGGAAATTGGGAGGGTAGACCAAGAAAGGGCCCTTCTTAAACCACAAATCCCTCCTGCACAGATTTTGTTTAGTAGGTGTACTAGGAAAAACCGTGGCTTTTTGTTTCAAATCTCTTCTGTAAACTCTTTCTATATCCGGCGAGTTGTGTGAGCCATGGTTCTTTTCTCAATCGGAGATTGAAAATAATCCATCCAGTCAATCCCAAAAGAAAGATAAACACAAAAACTGTTTCTTGTATGTTGAAATACCAATCTGGGGCGCTGTCCCCCCAACCGATTACTGAGGCGAGAAAAAAATGCCAGGAAAAATTTAAAAATACCCCCATTACAACTCCTTGGATAGTCATTCCAGTGATTCTAATAATTTTTTTTAAAGTAGACATTAAGGTCCTTTGGGGAAGCTGCGATAACTTTTTATGACTACATTGCCTCAAACAGGGTCTGAAAGGAATAATGGGAAGACCTTATTTTTGGAAAAAAAATGTTATATTTTTAAGGTGGGAGATAATATCTGGCAAATTTATAGAAAAGGCCAGTTGGGCATGAACGTTCCACGGCTGAAGCAAATAGAATGAACTATTTGCTGGTTGAGTGATGGGTTCAATTTAAATCGTAATCGTTGACCCTCGGACTTCATAAAACCAACTATTAGTAGCGAAAGGGAGGACAGGGTCTAAGCTGACGCCATCCTGAGGATCTGTCCTCCCCTTTTCCAAATTATTTCCAGGTAACATGGGGCTGGTTACGGACCGGGATTCGTTGATACTTGAATTTAGGATACCCAACCATCACGGCTCCAAAAGCGAGATGCCCGCTGGGTAGACCCAAGGCATCAAACAGGGGAGGGAAGGTATTTATCGCTTTGTATATGTAGCCTCCCCAGCAAACCCCCAACCCGATGTTGGTGGCATACAGGTCAAGCAGGCTCAAAGCCAACGCTGTATCTTCAGGAGCAAAAGTCCAATCCTGCTCAGCGTGAACGATTATCAGATGGGGGGCCTCCCGGCAGACTCGATCAATTCCCGCATCCCAAGCGGCCACCACCCTGTGGTAGCCCCTGGTTTTCCCCTCTTCCGGATCCGATTCCAGGAAGGCCCGCATTCCCTCCACGACCAGGCCGGCCACACGCCGAACCTCTTGGGGTTCCTGGACGACTATCCAGTGCCAGGGCTGTTTGTTCTTGGCAGAGGGAGCCGAACAGGCCACCTCCAATAGTTTCTCCAGGGTCTCCCTGGGAACTGTCTTTTCCTTGAAGCTCCGAATCGAGCGCCGTCCCCGCAGAAATTGCTCGGCCTGCTCGGGGGTCAGAGCCAGGTCTTTATCCATCATTCGGCAATTTTCCGGTTCCAGCCAATCCAAGGACAGCGCCCCCGAGGGGCAAACGGCCACACAGTGCCCGCACCGAATGCAGTATTCCTCAAATTCGGGACTGGGAACAGGAAAGCCCTCAACTTTTTCCATAACCAGGATACGAGCAGGACACTCGCTGACACAGATACCGTCCTGGTTGCATTTCTCTCGATCTATGGTGATAAGGTTCATCGGTTTCTCCCTTTTTTTGATGCCTTGGCTGAACGCCTTGACCTTTTATGTCCCCGATAGGGGGAAGACTATTTTACTGCGGCCTTCAGGTCCTTACCTGGGGTAAACTTGGGGACCTTTCTGGCGGCGATTTTGATCTCCTTACCGGTTTGGGGGTTCCTTCCTTTCCGGGCCGCTCTCTTGGTCACGCTGAAGGTGCCAAAACCAATCAGGGTTACTTTGTTCCCCTTCTTTAAGGCCTTGGTGATAGCCCCAAAGATGGTATTTTACTGCTGCCTCCGCCTCTTTTTTTGTACCAGCCAGGCTATTATTAGACTGAAAAATGAGATATTCTTGCTCTGCCTGCTGATTTCATTCGCCTCACTTTTTAGATCAATTTCTTTTTGATACCTTGCATGTTCTGCGTCCTTTTCCCTTCGTTCATTATCAGCCTCAACATGCCGGTTTGCCTGTTCAAGGTTCTGGAGTCTTTCTTTCACTTGTTCTGCGGGGTTCTCTGTCATGGGGGGAGGATATTAGTTTTATATAAACTTACCTGAATTTGTTCGATTATCTGGCAGTTGCACCCTATTTTGAGTTTCAATTAGTCTGATTAGACCGTTTATAACTCTATCTTGCTCCTGTAATAACTGGCGACATTTTGTAGTGTCATTCGATTCATTAGCAGCAAGAGCTTTTCGTTGCAAAACCAGAATGTCCTCTTTCAGTTTCTGGATTATCAACTCAGTAATTTCGTTCATGGTTAATTTTTTTTTCATAGCAATTATCCTCAACACTGATTTTTCTTAATTTTTAAGATATATTATTTTCAAATTGATTAAAATAAGAAATTCTCAGCCATAATCTTAGAGGACCTCGCAGTCAGGATGTTTAACAGGATACCTTTTGGCAGAAAAAAAATTCCTCCTCGTTGATCGTTTTGTTCGCGTATGACTGGACAAAATGTGTTATTTTGTTGACGGTTTGTAGGTTGACGGCCTGTACGGTCATTTCGGCCTATTCCTTACCGTGCTTCTTGGTCCAATCCCTCCACACTCAGGACACCCCAACCCTTCCTTGGTTCTCATTGCAACCATGCTCCTCCAGGCGTGGCCTTTTTTGCAGATCCACCAGGCCACCTCCAGCGAATCAGCCGTCACGTCTCTCGGGGTCAATCTGTTTTTCTCAGGATCCCACTCTTTAGCCAAGGCCAAATGAGTGGTCAATAAACAATTTTTAAGGTTTACTACTGGCCTTGAGCATAGAGGACAACCTTTATCCGTTTTAGACCTGTCAGCTATGGCGGCTTTCCATTCATGCCCCTTCGGGCAAACCCACCAGACTTTTTCTTTGTTTTTTGGGGTAATGTTCCGGGGGGTTAATTCCCCATTCTTTGCCTTGTGCCATTCTCGGGCTAAGTCCGGGCGGAGAGTGGCGAGACAAGTCTCCTTTGACGCTTTCCTCCCCCTCCTGTTACAATGGGGGCACCCGGTTCCATGGCTTCTATTGGCTATTCTTGCTTCCCACTCATGGCCTTTGGGGCATTTCCACCAAACCTTCAGGTTGGAATTTTTACTAACCTGATCTGGGGTTAATGTCTTATTTTTGTCCTGATGCCACTCCTTGGCTAAACTTGGGTTCAGGGCCAGGAGAGATTTCTCTGGGTCTTTAAGCTTTCTAAGACAACGGGGGCAGCCTGATCCATGGGATCTACTGCTAATCATTGTCCGCCATTCATGGCCATTCTTGCAAAGCCACCAGACAACTTTTGCACTCCCGCGGGTAACATCTTTGGGGGTCAAATTCCCATTTCGGATTGGATGCCATTCTTTAGCTAAACCAGGGTTTACAGTTCTAAGACAATTTTCCTTTGAAACTTTTCTCCCTGAACAGATTGGGCAGCCATAACCCCTGACCGTTCGGTATTGAACCCATTTTTGATAAGAATGGCCATTCGGACAGAGCCACCAAACCATCTTGCAGGCCCTGGCTTTGACTTCCTGGGGCGTCAGGCTTCCATTCTTGTTAGGATGCCACTCCTCGGCCAGGGTAGGATAGAGGGATTTGAGGCTTTCTTGTTCGGGTATTGGGCTAAAAAAGGGTGCCTTTTGGTTTTTTACCATGATTTATTCTAATTCTATAACCAGCCATTCCCGGATTTTAACATGGACCGAGATGAAAGGTTTGGCGTAGGCCAGGGTTAAATATCATAATCCGGATAGGCCTTATTTAACCATAACTGACCAATTTGTCAAAGAGCTTATACGAAACTAATAAATCGGGTAACCCGGTCAATGAACTTACGGGCGTTAAGGGCCATTATTTAGCCAGAAATTTTCCCCTTTTAGTCGGATTTCTATTGATATATAAAGGGAATCGGATGGTGGAAATCATAAAAACCTCAGTAAAAATCGAATTGAGGGGGGAACTTGAAAAGTAAAATTATTGAGATTCCGATTTCGTACCGTATCCGGTCTAAAAATAGGCTGGGTAAAGGGGCTGTCCCCTGTGTGGTTTCCGGCCGGTGGTTAAAGTTCCCGGCGGTATCCTCTGGAGACTTCAAGGAGGGAGAATATATCTTAATGAAAGTAATGACTAAAGGAAAGAATGGCAAAAAAAAATAATCTGTAGCCTTGTCGTTACCAAAGAAGATTTGCTGGAGACAATAAATTTTATAAAAAGTTCCTCAAAAGATTGATAACTACATCGATGAGATGTAGGATGGACACTAAATGAAGGATTGAGAAATTCTTCCTTAAGTCCTCAAGTCTTCATTTTGAATAAAACGGAGTATCTTTATACAGGATTAATAACGATGTCGAATGTCGAAGATGAGAAAACGTTGGTTTCACAATTAAGAAATAAAGACGGAATAACCCTCCAAGAAATAGCAAACAAGCTTGGTAAGAGCATATATTGGGTGAATTCAAGATTAAATAAAAAGTATGAGCCAAAAAGAGATAGAAAAACGAATAGCTCAAGAAATGATTCAGCGAACGACAGTCAGGAAATTCTTGATCCGAGATTATCAAAAGAAATCGAACTCGTAAAAGAATTCAGAGAGACGGGGCTTACATATGAGCAAATAGCATCAAAATTAAATAGGAGCGTATATTGGGTTCATTCAAGACTGAGTAAAAAATATGCACCCCGAGTAACTTTGAACGAAAAGCAATTCCAAGAATCACAAGTAATTCCTTGGTTAATAAATCGAGGTCATAAGATTATTAGTCAATATGTCAGATCAGAAGCATCTTTATTTATACAGGAAGCAGATATTCTAAGCCTTTTTGAGGGTAAAATATATATTTCAGAAGTCAAAGTTTCAATAACACATCATCAGTTTCAGACAGCCATTGGCCAGCTTTTATTACACAGTTATGCATTTAAAGATGAAAAGAATGTTTATTTGCAAATCGTACTGCCAGGAAAGGTCAAATTAGAAAAATTTACAGATGAATTCTTGAACTTTTTTGCTAATAAATATGGAATAGAAGTCATTTTTATATCATGATTTCAGCATGGCATGGGAGTCCGCTCCGGACCTTTTTCGGAAACCTTCAAAGTGGATAGGCTGCAACCACGTTTGAGGTTCACCCGAAGCCTTTACCACAGCCCCTTATTTCTTAGTAGCTCACATTCAAAAATGAAGGACCATTTCGATAAGGTTATATTTGCGGTTCTTATAATTCTGTTTTTAGATAATCGGCCAAAGTCATAAACAAATATACCATTTTTACGGCGGCATGTAAATTCCATACAGAATTTTTTCCCAATATTCGATATTCCCAATCTGTATAGGGAGACCGGCCTTTTCTTCCAACCGCTTTATTTCCTTGCTTGTCATTTTATGTTCAATGAACTTTTTAAGATTCTTAATGGACTTGATCACTGGGAGCATTTTGGGGTGATCTTGATTTGCTGTGAGACCAAGTTCACCCTCATAGTCCGAGTCCTCTTTTATTCGTTTTCTTAAGATGGCTTTCTTGATGTTATCTTCGTAGGAGCGATATTCGTCTTTGCCCGGTTGCCATAGTTCAGAGGTGAGAAATGCATATAAACACCGGACCTCAACAACCGTTAGATCGGATAGCTGACTATTAATTATTTCTACGAGGTTCTCATATCTTTGATTTTCGGGAGTGAATTTGTTCTTGATCTTTTCGACGGCGGCAGCATCCTTAACCTTTTCAAGCTCCGCAATCTGTTCCAAAAGGATTTCTTTTCCCCTTGTAAGTTCATTATTGAGTTCCATTGCTGCTGAAGTTTTTTCTTTTTCCGAATCGACCTCGCTTCGATCAACCAACTGTGGTGTGGGAAGTTCCTTTACCTTCACAATGAATTTTTTCAGAAACTGTTCTTTCTTGACGCTCCAACGTGCCGTTGCTTTGGCCGCCTCCGAATAGTATGATGCAACGATATCACGTAACTCATCGAGACCTGTTTCATTTACCACAGCAGTTTGCTTGCCAAGGAGTACGGAACCTGGGTCTCTTTTCATTGATGGAATTAGGAGAGGAAAAACATTCCTTTTGAGTGCCCACGCGGCCCCCATTTCTGCAAGACAAAAAGGGCTGGAGGTATAGTTTGGGGTGAGGAACAATATAACTATCTGTGATTTATTTAAATGGTCTTGAATCCATTTTAGAAAGTCAGCACCCGTTTTGATTCCTGCCCCTTCGACAGAGGTGCAAAAGATTTCCTCCATTTTAAGATTACACCCTGTCTGTAATAAATCGAATAGGTCATCAATAACTGGTTTGTCCAAAGAAGCATGGCTAATGAAAATAAGAGGCATTCCATCTCCCTTTAAAATATTCTGGGTGTCTTGATAAAATATTTTTAAAAAAGTATAAATCAAGTGATAAAGATGTCAAGAAGGAAAATGGGTCAATATCTGCAATTCAGACACTAAACGGCCTGAGTCGAGCCATAAGCAGTTGGTCCTGCCTATTAATTCAAGACGGAAATCAAGACATGCTGTTGAAAACAAACAACTTGAACTGAGAAAATTGATCCGGGATGCACTGACCGGAAAGGTGAAGGAATAGGAGAACGGAGACCGGAGAACGGAAACTATTACTATAACAAAAAGTGGTTGCTTCGATTATGTATCAGGGGCTTTTCAAATTTGCAGTAACAACGCTTACAATATTATCTGCGAACCTGTTGACGACAGTTATCACAGATAAACTGATAAGCTATAAATGGGAATTAAAACCTGTAAGGTTTACGCTCATTTCAATGGGGATCATAACAATAATTTTTTATCCTCTTTTCATCAGACTACAGAAATGGCTTGACCATATCTCGCGCAAGTTCGTGAGAGCCGGACACTCATTGGCAGGAAAATATCTGGGATTGTTGCTGATGTTTATTGCCGGCCTGTTAATTCTGACTTATTTCTATGCCAGTATGTGGTATGACATCAACATATTCAGGATGATACTGCATGGTGAATTTGTATGGTAATTCTGCAGATTATTCCATTTTAATGTTGCAGATCAACCTGAAACATAAAAAAACCGGAATAAAAATGTTACTCCGGTTCATGATGTTTTAAAACAAACCTTTTGCATCAGATTCTTCCTGCACGATATCCGATACCGGTTCTTCAGGTGATGCTGCGGCCTGGCTTTTGTCTTCTTCTTCCTCTTCCTTTTCATCCCTGGATTTACGGGTTGATGAAGATTTTTTTGATTTCTGCTGCATTTCCCCGTCAGCAATATCGATACGGTTCTCACGCAAAAACATACCTGTCAAAACAGCTGTTTTTATATCTTTAACCATCATGTTGAACTCCCAATCATTATCAGGATAAGCCTGCGGACGAACACTAAATTCTATTTTTTCTTCAAGACAGAAATCTACAAAAGCAGAAATGTTTTTCTGTTTTAATACCACTTTAATTGAATCATTCATAATATGTTATGTTTAATATGTTTCTGAGGTAAAAGTATATTTTTCTTATCACCCGAAAGCATTTTTTAAAAACAATATTTAAACATTTTTATAATCATCTGATAACAACAGATTTTCATCAGC
>CAVYLJ010000038.1:0-63745 GCA_963769305.1 uncultured delta proteobacterium
AGGGGTTAAACGCCCCTTGCCCAAAGGTGTTGGTCCCTTCGGAGGACAACTGCACTTTCCATCGGGTCAATACACTGGGGTGGATGCCTAGATTCCGGCGCGGCCTCGGTTACCTTGTAGCCCTGTTCGGTTACCAGCCGTACGGCTTCCTTCTTAAACTCCGGGGTATAGGTTTTTTTGTTTTCGTTCGGTCATGGGACACCTCCAAAAGTTGGGATATTTTACCATGCTCTTCAAGGTGTCCGTTAGTACTATGCCGATCACTTCGCGACTATCCGTATCAACCAGAAATATTATGACCGGAAAGTTGCTCCTAGCCCACAGATTATAAGTAGATACGTTAACTTGGACGGATGTGGAATCATTTTGCCAGTCAATATATTTAGTGCCCTTAACTTGGCATTTGCATATGTGTCCCGTCACGTAGTTATTATCCATGATTTCTATCTCGCCATCGATACCGAAATCAGTATCACCATCCTGCCTTCGGAAAACCCATCCTTTTCGTTCCAGTGTTTCTTGAATGATGGTCACAGCTAATCCACCGGTGATGCTTGTATCATTACGCTTTGGTAGAGTCATATCTTCTCCCAGATGGCGATTAAAGAGCTATCCAGAGGCGGGCGCCCTTTCCCTCCGATTGGCTCCAGCGCCGGATTATGCGCCTTCTTCTTCCTCTTTGTATGTCCCCTTCTGGTCAAGATACCTCAACAGCGCTGGATTCAGGATCAGCTTCCCGTCCTTTATGTTTTGTCCTATGGCGGAGATGACGAGAAGCACCCCCGCCTCGAATGAGCTGATGGCGTCAAGAGGCAGTTGCTCGTGATCCTGAGACCACAGGTGCAGATACCGGTTTCTCGTACCACGCATGCGTTCGAAGGCTTCTACAAGCTTCCCGTCGATGACTCCATAAGCCGCGAGTATCTGAACGCGGCGCTCCTGCCCGAGCTTTTCAAACCTTCGACCAAATACTGATATCTGGTCTTTTTCCGACATCGGTTTGTTGTTAAGATTGAATTGGCTTATTTCGAACAGGAGCATGGCGACCATTTCAGCAACCATTCCACAGAGGGCGATGGTCCCAAGATAGTTTCCGCACATATGGGCGGCCTTGGCGTTTCGCAATGGCCACACAAGCTTGTCTAAAATTCTCTGTTCCATTGGTGCTGCAAAGATTCGAGTTTTCTCGACGCTGATTTCTCTGTATCTTTTGATTAGACTCGCCAAATCCGAACCGATTCCAGGCGCGCAAATGAAATCAAGAACGGCTTCCAGAGAGGGTTCCTGCTTTTGAATTGAAGCCCAAGGCTCATCTATCTCAAAGAATTGAAGGGGGTTAAGGAAGACCTCGATGAGCTTATCTTCTGGCATGTAATCTGTCCTTTAGTGGTTGACGCCGCAGTTCGTCCGAAATCAATGGCTGACTTCTATGTTTTTCTTGACATCAAAGCTCGTGATCTTCGATGTCAAATCTCACAATGAATGCGCATGGGCTAATCTCACTGTTTGAGTAAACATCATTCACATGCATAGCCAAGAGGTCTTGCGGTTTCCCATCCCTACCATAGCGGACTAGATAGAAATAGTAGGCGGGGCCATGTTTATCAGATTTTGAAACTGCAAATTCGTTATCAGATAGGAAAAATCTGAAGCACACTTCTTTCCTGTCAAAACCTAGTGACTTGACTTCAATATATCGTTCTTGTCCCGGGGCACTAAAGGAAAGAAAATCATATCCATAAGAAGGAGTGTCACGCCTATCTTCAATTTTCTGGACGAGTGCTTCATATCCAAGACCTACTAAGCGATTTTTTTCCCATGTGATCGCGAACTCTTCGCTTATTTTACCTATTGCGTCGCGGTTTGCCTAGTAAATCCTCAAAGTTGACTTTTCGCCTTATCTTTTTCCCCGGTGGCTTTTTAATCTCTGTGGTCCACAATGGATTCAGATTTCCTCGGATGAATTTTACATATAAAAAAGACATGAACTTTGGGTTGCTCCAGTTTTTTGTGACATTACTTTTGAGCTTTTCTTCATAAAATAAATGCTGATATTCACTTATAAAGGCACCGTCTGGGAGCTGCAGTTCTGAAGCAATTTTCTCGAGATGTTCTGCACTGCAAACATTCAGATAGATTTCAGGAAAGTAAAGGCTAAGAATTTTCGCCTTGAACATTTGTGATAATGGATTATTGTCGATCTTTTCAAAATCTTTTGACTTCCCCTCCTTCACTAGGATAGCAGTGCCTCCTTTACACTATCAAATGCTTTCTTCTTTGTATCCCCGAACTTTTGTGTAAATCGATACTTCATTTCAGATTCAGACTTGGTCCTGCCGTAGTAAATACCGAACTTGTAGGCCGTCGCGCCCTGAATGCTCGCCCATGCCTTGGTTTTTGCTTCAACCCGCGCACAGAAAGAAGGCGTACCCTTACCAATGACGTACTCATCAAGGGTAATATCTTTGAGATGATTCAGCGGATAGGCACGTAGAAATTCTCCCCGAACGCTAACAGCGGCATCTTCGTATGCAGTGTTAAAATTTTTAGAGAATGTAAGGAGTTCAGATTCTTCGAGCAATGTTTTAGGCATGAGAAATTCCTTTCAATTTGTTGATCAAGAAGCGCTGGGTTTTCATGCCCAATGCGGCGTTGACCCGTGGCACCAACCTTGCGGGGCCAGAGGCCCAGGCAAGCGATAAACAGGGATCTCGGCTGGAGGAATAAAAAAACCCCGTGTCTCTGTCGAGAATCGGGGTTTATTATCCTTCCATTGGAACTCCTTTGTTTTAGGATTGCCAACAAGAAATTCGGTTTATGTTGTAGGGTTTTTTATACCTAACTGGAAGAAAAATCAAGAAGTTTCTTAAGGGCAAAGGGCAGAGAGAAAGACTGAGACAAGAGCTGAGGGCTAAAACTCTCGTCCGCTGCCCCTGAAGCCGCGAAGACCATTAAGCAGATATTTTTTCAAGGGCGTTGGAAAGGCCAGTGACACCATGTTCAATGGCCCGGTTGGTGCTGCTGGGGCGCCTATCGGTAATGGACCCGGTAGGCTCTATTGATACAGCGCATTGATCATGTGGGGGAGCAGGAGGCCGATCAAGAATAAGACCATAACCGGACGCAACAGGTTAACCGGTTTCATGTTTCCGTCCTTTACGGCCGTATAGGCATGATTCGCCGCCGAGAAAGTAAAAAAGATCAACATGCTTATGACTATGGTGGAATCTGCGAATCGCCCCCAATTTAAAAAATAAACCAGCAAGGCGGTTATGGCCATGGCCGCATTGGCCAGACCCGATTGTATCTGATAAGCCCGATTCGGTCCATATCCGATCTTCTCGGAGGCCGATTCCCCCAGTATCAGAGATTCGAAAGCCACTGTGCCGGACATGGATACGACAACAAACGGTCCCATGATATGGAATCTTGATATCCCGTCTTTGCCGAAATAGTAGGCGAAAAAGATGGAAAGTCCGACGGCGGCAGGCCGAATCCACTCCATCATCGATGCTAAATTTTTCTTAGTCATAAGTTATTTTCTACCTTGCTTTCTCGGCTATCGGTTTCCTCCGATGCAATGGTGAACCTTGGCCTCGAGGATCGCGGGCCAAAGGTCCTTATATTCCATTTTCTTCTGAGGTAAGTCAATAGCCCAATGAATTCTTCCTCACTTATAAAATACGGAACAAGATAGGCGTAGCCGGCCACAAACTCAAGGTTTTTTTGGCACGGGTCCGGCCACCAGGCCGGACACAGGATCACACGGTGACTTCTTCCCTGGCTCAAGATATCACGCCAAGGAGTGATATCTTGAGCACTTCCGTCCGCCGGAGGCGGATGAAGGTATCCATCAATTCTGCTTTAACGGGATAGATGGATAATATTTGCCTTACCGTGAAATCCGTGCCAAAATTAATCACTTGTGGAAATTATTCTTCCGTTCTTCCCTTATTCGTAGTATTATAATAAATTACACTTGATCTCTCTTATTATATTTTCCCTTGAGGTGAAAAAGATTTGAAATATTCCAAGCTAAACAGGGCCGTATTTTTATCATCCGCCTGGAAGACGGGGAGATACTCCACGAGACCATCGAAAATTTCGCCACTGAGCAGGGCATTCGGGCCGCCTATATGATCGTCCTCGGCGGGGCCGACAGTAAAAGCCGGTTGGTGGTGGGCCCGGAAGACGGACAGGCCTCACCGGTGATCCCCATGATCCATGAACTCGACAACGTCCATGAAATCGTCGGGACCGGGAACGCTCTTCCCGGATGACGAAGGGAAACCGGTCCTGCATATGCATGTGGCCGCGGGGCGGAACGATTCCACCATCACCGGTTGTGTGCGGGCCGGGGTGAAGACCTGGCAGGTGGTCGAGGTGGTTCTCATAGAGCTGCTGGACAGTACGGCGGTACGCCGGTTGGAACCCGAACTGGGATTTAAGCTTTTAAAACCATGAAATAAAACAGGTACAAGGTATAAGGTCTATGGTATACGGTTTTTCCTTAAACCTGAAACCTCGAAAATCCTTGAACCGGTAGCCTTACACCTTAAACCTTGAACCTTGAACCTTTATTTTTATGAAACAGATACGCAATTTCAGCATCATCGCCCATATCGATCACGGCAAATCCACCCTGGCCGACCGCCTGATCCAATTTACCGGATTGGTGGATCAAAGGGGGTTCCGCGACCAGATCTTGGACACCATGGACATCGAACGGGAACGGGGCATCACCATCAAGAGCAATACCGTTACCCTGCCCTATACCAATAAAAAAGGGGAAGAATTTGACCTGAACCTGATCGACACCCCGGGACATGTGGATTTTTCCTATGAGGTCTCCCGGGCCCTGGCCTCCTGCGAAGGGGTCTTGCTCTTGGTCGATGCCGCTCAAGGGGTCCAGGCCCAGACCCTGGCCAACATGTATGCCGCCCTGGAACAGGACCTGACCATCATCCCGGTGATCAATAAAATCGATCTTCCCTCGGCCGATATCGAACGGGTCAAGGAAGAGATCGAAATCGATCTGGGTCTGGATTCGGAATCGGCCCTCCTTTGTTCGGCCAAGGAAGGGATCGGGATCGAAGAGATCCTGGAGGCCATTACCGAGCGAATCCCGCCGCCCAAGGGCAGCATTGATGCGCCCTTGACGGCCCTGATCTTCGATGCCCATTATGATCCCTTTCGCGGGACCGTTGTCAGTTGCCGGGTCTTCAATGGATCGGTCCGTCCGGGGGATATGATCCGCCTGATGTTTTTTGGAGCCACCTATCTGGTGGAAGAGGTCGGGCTCTTCCGGCTGGTGCGCGAACCCCGAAAGGAGCTTTCCGCCGGCGAAGTGGGCTATCTGATCGCCGGGATCAAGACCGTCAGCGACACCCGGATCGGGGACACCATTACCCTGGATAACAATCCGGCCCCGGCCCCTTTGCACGGCTTCAAAGAAGTCAAGCCGGTGGTCTTTTCCTCCATCTATCCCATTTCCTCCGAGGACTATCAGTCCCTGGCCGAGGCCCTGGAAAAATACAAGCTCAATGATGCCGCCCTGGTCTATCAAAAGGATTCCTCCGCGGCCCTGGGCCAGGGATTCCGCTGCGGCTTCCTCGGTTTGCTCCATCTGGAAATCGTTCAGGAGCGCCTGGAGCGGGAGTATAACCAATCCATCATCATGACCGTGCCCAGCGTCCAGTACCGCTATCACCTCAAAGACGGACAGACGGTCGTGGTCGATAATCCCCAGTATTATCCCGATCCCGATGACCATAGAAACCTCTGAAGAACCCTTTATCCGGGCTACGATTTTAATTCCCGATAGCTACCTGGGCAATATCATGTCCCTCTGCCGGGAACGCCGGGGATTGAATCCCCAGATACATTACCCGACGCCGGGCCGGGTGGAACTCAAATCCGACCTGCCTCTGGCCGAGGTCATTTATGATTTTTATGACAAGCTGAAAAGCCTGACCCGCGGCTACGGTTCTTTTGATTACGAGCTGATCGGCTACCGGGAAAGCGACCTGGTCAAACTGGATATCCTGGTCAACGGGGAGAAGGTGGACGCCCTTTCCCTGATGGTCCATCGGGACCGGGCCAGGGCCAGGGCCGTCCAGATCTGCGACCGGCTGAGAGAGGAAATCCCCAGACAGATGTTCAAGATCCCCATCCAGGGGGCCATCGGCGGCAACATCATCGCCCGATCGACCGTCTCGGCCTTTCGGAAAGACGTGACCGCCAAATGCTACGGCGGGGACATCACCCGGAAACGAAAGCTCCTGGAGAAGCAGAAAAAAGGCAAACAGCGGATGAAGATGGTCGGCTCGGTCGAAATCCCCCAGAGCGCCTTCGTGGCGGTATTGAAAACGGATACGGATTGATTTTTGACACTTTTTAAAATATTTCTGCTATGAGAGGCTCTTTCAAATCTCTTCTTCCTTCCCAAGCATCGTCATTCCAGGCAAGGGAAAGGGCGCCCGACAATTTGACAATCCTCCTCAAAAATGATAACTTATTAAAATGTCAAATTTAATCCGGGATATTCTGGAAAAATATTTTAGTAAGGAAGCCGGACGCTTTGGAATCGCTTTGGCTTTTCTCTACGGATCTCGATCCAGAGGAATTCCCCGGCCGGATTCGGATATTGATCTGGCTGTTGTTTTTAAAGACGAAGGCCTTTCCACTGAAGAAATTTTTCAGCGCTTAACCGCCATGGCTGCCTCTTTATCCGAATTAACCGGTTTGGAAGTCAGCCTCATACCTATCTATCCGGACTTCAGAAAACCCATGCTTTATTACAATGCCATAGTCTTAGGGATTCCGGTCTTTCTTCAGGACCCTGCACAATATATCCGCTTGCGGAATGAAGCCATTCTTCAGATGGAAGATTTTCAAATCTTCGGTCCCGAGTGGTCTATCTCGATCACCCGAAGAAATTTAGAGGTTCTTAATCATGGCTGAGTTCACTTACGCCAAAGGAAGGATACTCGATTCCGTTCGTTTTATTTCAGATGAGATGAAAGAATTCCAGCAGGATTACTCCGGAAAGACTTGGAAGGAGTACCAGGAGGACCGGAAGCTTCAAAAGCTCATGGAACGAACGGTTGAGAATATTCTTACGGCCTTGATTGAGGTATGCGGCACTTATCTGAGTGAAAAGGGTATAGCCGTTGAAAGCTATGGGGAAGCCCTGAAAGAAGCCGGCAAGTCCCTTGGTTTTTCGGAAGAAGAACAAGGTAATTTAGTTAAATTGGCGGTTCAGAGGAACCGCTTGGCCCACCGATACCTGGATTTCCGGTGGCAAGCCATAAAAACCTATGCGGATCAAAGAGATTCAATCGCGCACCTGATAACTCTGGTTCTGGAAAAAGAGGAAGAGAAACAGCCAGGGATACCCGCCTAAAGACCTCCTTAAGAAAACCCAATCAACCGTACTTCCCTCTGATTAACTGGGCATTTCTTCGGCCGTTGGATAAGGAGCAAAACGTTTAGGGGTACCTCGATAATCGATTATTAAGCTGTGGGTGGCTGAACGACTGAAAAAGGCATCTTGAGACTAAGAATTTCAACAAGCCGGTTGATACCAGGTCAAAGCCTGCCGAGAGCGGAACGATCCTATAAACAAGCGAAGGAAGGGATCTCTCTTAAAAAAGGACCTGCAGAACCGTATCGATCTCCTGCAATCCTTTCTTGAACCCTGCGGCTACTGCGGGTTCCAGGGCGGGGATGTCGAGGCCGGAAACAAACCCGCTTAGCCGGTTGAAAGCGGCTCTGGTATTGAGATTGTCATCCATTTCCCGGCTGAAGAGGTCTTTGATCTTTCGAGTGCTCCCCGGATCCACCTCTTGCCGTCGGCCCCTGACGGTCAGGGCTTTGACCTTCTCCTTAAACCTCCGTAATTTTTCGGCGGCGGCCTTCATCGCTTCATCGGAATAATTTAATTTCTCCCCATAAGGCTGACCGAGGAGAAAAAATCTCAGATCTTCCCGGCTGTACCCCTGATTCAGGACGGTATCGGTATAGGTGATATTCCCCAGGCTTTTGGACATCTTCCGGCCTTTGACCAGCAGTAACTGGCCGTGGAGCCAAAATCGGGTCATCGGATAGGGTCGCACCGATTCCAGGATGGCCCGGGTATAGTCATGATGGCGGAAGAGGTTATCCCAACCGCCGCAAAAGATCGAAAGCGGCTCGTCGAAATATCTGAAAAGGATGCTGGCATCCTGGATGTTCCAGGAAGGCCTGCCCCGGCCGATGGCCGTCTCCCAGTAAACGCTCCCCGCCTTGGCCCCGCCGTGCCAGAGAATAAAATCCCCCAGGTTCCATTGCGTACCCGGATAGGTGTCCTTATGAAACCTTCTTGTGCCTTTCGGCCAAAGACTCAGATCCAGGCCATAAATTCGGCCGAACCCGGGGAACTTCAGGGGATCGAAATAAACACTTCCACGGTGCCAATAGGCGATACGGAGGTCGAGCAGCTTTTCGATGATCTTGACGGCCTCGAAGACATGTTCCGAAGCCCGGGATAGACGATCCGGAATTTTTATCTTCAGAAGGTCCACCTCCTTGAGAAAGCCCCGGATGTTCCTGTTGGTCAGCTCTTTCAGGGTGGTCTGCTCCTTCTCGGCCGCTTCGATGGCCTTATCTTCCACGTCGGTAAATATCAAGCCCCGTTGCACCCGGTAACCCGAGTACTCAAGGTAACGCACCAGAATGTCTTCGAACATAAAGGTCCGAAAATTGCCGATATGGGATCGCTGATAGACCGAGGGGCCGCAGGTAAAGATCCGGACCACTTTTTTATTAGCCGGTTTAAAAAGCTCTAATCGCTTGGTCAGGGTGTTAAACAGCTTTAACATTTTGAATCATCTCCGAAAATGGCTGATCAAGGCCAAGGCGTCATCTGTCTTACAGGGCAAGCACAAAGGCAGGACAAAAACGAATAGAACTCCTGTCGATTCAATCAGGATAAACGGACCGGAGGAAAACCTTAGAGCTTTCTCTTCCCGGTTAAGTGGGTAATGTCGATTTTAACCACGGTGGTTTTATCTTTGAAATTCTCGGCCGTCTGAAACCCCTTTTCCTGGTGTTCGGGGCTATACTTTTTAACAAATTCTTTCAGGACCTCGACTTTTTGCGTTTCATCCATCAAGCCGGCTTGACCGAAAACGACCACGCTCTCATATTCGGTCGTAAAGGCCTCGGGCTTCACCTGGGTCCGGCCAACCACCGTAAAACAGACCCGGTGGTTCCCGGCGATATTATCCAGGGCATAGCCCTGCAAGGCGCAATGAAAATAGAGCGTCTTATCCACCAAGACATAGTTCAAAGGCGTTCCGTAGGGCTGGCCCTCCCCGTCGACCGTGGAAAGGATCCCGAATTCGCCCCCCTTTAATATTTCCAGGGCATCTTCATCCGTCATCTGTTTTTCTTGGCGCCTCATGACTCTCATGGGTTTTCCTCCTGTCATAAATGATTTTAACTATAACCGAATTCTTCGCTTAGCTCAAGGGAAGAGTGGAAAGGTAAAATTTTTTACTTGTTCAGGCTGAATTCCTTGGCGTTCGACCCTTTAAAGCCGGGATCAAGGTTACGGATAAGGAAAGGCATTGACATGTATAACGTTATCTATTATAATCTAACTTTGATATCGTTAGCAGGCGGAGGCCTCAAGAGTGATCAAATCGTTCTACGACAAGGGTACCAAGGATATCTTTGATCGGAAGAATTCCAAGGAAGCTCGGAGGACCTGTCCGGAGAATATATGGTCTATAGCGCAACGAAAACTCGATCAATTGAATTCAGTAGTTTCCTTGCATTCTCTCGGTATTCCTCCGGGGAACAAGTTGGAGGTGCTGAGAAAGGACCGGCTTGGACAACACAGCATACGAATCAATGATCAGTTCCGAGTGTGCTTTGTCTGGACTGAGGAAGGACCCGAACGAGTTGAAATTACAGATTACCATTAGGGGAGATGGAGGGGGAAATGGTTCGCATTCCGAAGAATAGACCACCGACGCATCCTGGTGAGATGCTAATGGAAGAATTCCTTAAACCGCTGCAAATGACACAGGTGGAATTGGCGGAAAAACTCGGGGTTTCATATCCACGAGTCAATGAGTTGATCCATGGGAAAAGAGGCGTTACTCCCGACACTGCTCTCCGGTTGGAGCGGTTGTTTGGTATGGAGGCGCAGTTTTGGCTTAATCTTCAACTTGCCTGGGACTTATACCATGTCGTCCATTCTCCCGTGGTAAAAGAAATACAAAAAATCAAACTTCTCCCCGCTCTGGATCGAGCGGTAAACGCATAGTTTTTCAGTAGGTCACTTAAGACTAATAATTTTATGAAGGAAATGAAACGAAAATTCCGAAGTTTAAGAATGAAGACGAGGAACGAGAATTTTGGGCTACGCATTCTCCTCTGGATTATTTTGATGCAAAAAAGTTCAAAAGGGTTTCATTTCCCAATTTGAAGCCCTCACTTAAATCCATCTCTATTCGACTGCCGGAAGACTTGCTGATTGAACTCAAAACCCTGGCCAATAAAAAAGATGTGCCTTATCAGAGTCTGATAAAAATTTTTCTCGCCAGGCAAATCGTCCTTGAACGGGAATCTTTAAACCGCGGGTCCGGAAGACGCAAGGCAAAAGTTGCCGCCTGACAGATGGCTCAAGGCGATCATGGTAAAAAACGAACACTATTTTCTCAAAGCTCAGCGGCCGTCGTCGGGGACGCACTCCGGCTGCAACAGTCGCGTTGAAATTTTTCCGAAATCCCCGACAGCCTGGTTCGCAGCAACGCACTGGTTAGGGATCGTCGATCTTCTCCTTTTCGATGAAGCACCATTCAAACTCTAAAACGCCGGCTCCTCTCTTGGCTTCTTCAGTTCGCGCAGGGTCTAAAAAAGCGCGGGCCTTTTCCTCGCTGTGGGCTTCCATTACAAAGTAAGCCCGATTCCTGTCGTCTCGGCAACGCCAAAGACTTACCAGGAATAACCTGGCGTCTTGCTGCGCTTGCTTGTCGTCCATCATCAACGTCTTCCACTTCTGATAATCCGCGACTTTGATGCTGAAATGCATGTATGTCATGGCAATTTCCTCGACTTGACGCCTAATGCGGCGTTGACCCGTGGCACGAAGCTTGCGGGGCCGAAGGCCTATGTAATCCAGTGCCATCGGTGTCCAATGGCCTGGTTGGTGCCGCCTCGGCGGCTTCAGCCGGGACATGGCGCCGACAGGGGCAAAATGGTTATTTTTCGCCTTTTATTCCTGCATTCCTGCGCTGAAAAAAACTTGAATTTCTCCTTCACATACACCTTTTTCATGCATGAGACACCCTTCGATTACAGGTTGCATCGAATATCTGATCCCCAAGGCCTCAAGCCAACATTCGATTCTGTACATCACTCCACAACGGTATCCATCAATGACTCCGATCTGTTTCATCCCCTTGTAAGCGAAGCATTGCAAGTTCTCCCATTTCCAGCGTATCAAATTTCCGGCAGGTGCGGTAAAATAAAGCTTTTTGAAAACCGAATCTGGCAAAGTCAATTCCAGGGCCGGCTGCATAAATTTCATGAGTTCATCAAAAGTTTCGAGTCTTTCCCGGGCGATCCCCAGAAGCCGTTTCATTCTATCTACCTCAATTGGTGCCAGGGATTTTATAGCCGCTTTGTTTAATTCATTGGCTTTCGCTATCCCGAATTCATTGTAAGCGTGGTAAAACCACATACCATCATGGGTTAGCCATCCCTTTCCCAGTAAATTCCGGATTTCTGTTTTTTCAATTCCGTCGAGTACGCCCATTCTTCTTCTTTTACTACCCCCCTTTATGCCTGATCTAAATAATGCGGCATTGACCTGTGGCACACAGCTTGCGGTTGAAGATAGCCATATAGTTCGAAATCGTTAATCCATATCGTTTCCTGCCCTTTATACAGTCATTGTAGATCCCGATGCCGGTCTTTTGAGAACTTAAGAAGAAATTCCTCCCTTATGGCGTCGATGGGTGATATGCCAGATGGTGCCCGGAATATAGTGTCGCCTAGCTCTGGTCATAAGGTTATTCCAATAACGATCTTTTTGTCCTCAAAGAACTCAATATAGCCCCAATTAAAGGGACGGAATTGATAGTATCCTCTTTCAGATCAATGCCTAAATTAACCGCCTCGCTTCGCGCTGTCTTCTACGCGAATAAATCCCGAGGATGAGGGTGCATTGAAGTCCGTCACAATGCCCCGCCATTCTCTATCCCCAGACAGAAGGATGCCGGTCCTTCCACGGCCGGGCCAGTTCGATCTGCCCGGCAAGCCTGAAAAGCGTCGCCTCGTCTCCATACTTTCCGCCGAAGAGTACCCCGAGCGGCAGTCCTTCGGCGGTCCAGTGGAGAGGGAGCGATATGGCGGGCTGGCCGCAGACGTTATAATAGGGGTTGATGTGTGCGAAAACCGCGATCCTTTGGTCCAACATGGAAGCCGACGGGCTTTGAAAATCGACGGTCCCGACTTTTAAGGGCGGGCATCCGAGGGTCGGGGTAACCCATATATCGTACCTCTCGAAGAAGGCGGCAATCTGTCTGGATAGACGTTGCAGTACGGCAACCGCCATCAGGTACTGGGCAGCGGTAACCTGTCTTCCCATCTCGTAAAAATTTAAGGTCAGGCTCTCCAAAGTCTCCAGGGTTGGCTGCACGCCGGTGATCTGTTTCAAGACCTCGACGGTCGAGGCAAGACCGGCGGCGTAGACCGTGATGAATGCGGATGCCCCCTCCTCATAGTTGAGCGTCGGCGCGGCTTCCTCCACTTCGTGGCCGAGCTCGGAACAAAGCTTGGCCGCCCCACGAACCGCTGTAACGGCCTCTTCGTGGAGAGGCACGCCGTAGGGGCTGCCTTCCCAGAAGGCGATCTTCAGACGCCCCGGATCCGTCTTGACCTCCTGGGCGTATGGGCTCTTCTTGGGCGGCGCGGAATAGGGGTCGCCGGCCACATACCCCTCGGTGGCGTCGAGCGCCGCGGCGCTGTCCCGTACGCTTCGGCTCAGCACGTGCTCACAGATTAACCCGCCCATCACATCCCCGAGGTTCGGAGCGAGCGAATTTCGACCACGCGTCGGTTTGAGCCCGACCAGACCGCAGCAGGCTGCCGGGATTCGGATCGAGCCCCCGCCGTCGTTGCCATGCGCGAGTGGAACGACCCCCGCGGCTACAGCCGCTGCCGACCCCCCACTCGAACCTCCGGGAGTGTAATCCGTGTTCCAGGGATTTCGGGCTGGTCCGTAAAGTTGGGGCTCGGTGATGGGCGGGAGGCCGAACTCCGGGACGTTTGTCTTGCCGAAGGGGATGAGCCCCGCACGCTTGTACCTGGCCACCAGCTCGGAATCGTTTGGTGCAGGGAAGGGCGGGAAGTAACGACTCCCAAAACGCGTCGGTACCCCCTCGCAATCGCCTAATATGTCTTTGAGGAGAAACGGGACTCCCTCGAAGGGGCCGTGCCCCGGTTTCCTGCGGGCAGCCTCGCGGGCCTGGTCGTAAAATTTGAAGACGACCGTGTTGATCCTGCCGTTGTGGCGTTCCACACGGGCTATCGCCTCCTCCAGAAGCTCAGAGGCGGTTACCTCACCCCGGCGAACGAGTTCGCCCAAACCGAGACCGTCATATAAAGAGTACTCCTGAAAAGCCATGATGATTCTCCTTTTTCTTTAAAATAGGGCTGGTCGAGGGTAACCTCAAATCCTATTTTCGTACGAAGCAGAACTGCCCAAAAATATTTGCCAGTATCCTACATCTATCCATTTTCCAAACTTCAAACCTACTTCACTAAAGTGAGCGACTTTTCGAAAACCGAGTTTCTCATGCAGAGCCACACTGGCCTCGTTTGGCAAAGCGATGCAGCCCACTGCCGCGTGCAGACCAAGTCGTCGAAGCCGAGCAAGCAACTCGGAGTAAAGCAAAGTCCCAACCCCTTGTCCCTGCGATGATTGGTCCACATACACGGTGGCCTCGACTGAATAACGGTAGGCACTACGGGATCTCCATTTACCGGCATAGGCATATCCTTTAACGACGCCATTTTCACAATCGACGAGCCATGGCAGAGTTCCTGTAATATGTTTGATCCGGTCAACCATTGCTTCCGGCGAGACGGGTGATTCTTCGAAGGTAATGATGGTTTCTGTCACATAAGGATTGTAAATCTTACAGATGGCATCGGCATCGGTCAATTCAACTGTTCTTATCATAGTTTCCTTACCATCAATGGGTATTATGCCAGATGTGACCCGGAATATAGCGTCGCTTTGCTCTTGCCATAAGATTTTGCCTGCTGGGCATTGGGTATCCGACCCAAAGCTAATGATTCCCTGTCTGGTTGACCTACTTGTTAAATGCTTTTATTTTCCTTTTGTATTTTTTTCCATGGCTTCCCGGAATAGAGATCAAGCCCGAAGAAACTGAAAAATTGGAAAGAGTTTTACTGTTCATTGCCTTTATTTTGGTTTGTTTCGGTTTTTATCGGGTGATGTCCTCTCTGAAGTGCGAGCATCTGTGCCATGATTTGTTGTTTACCGAGAATAAGGGCTTTATGGTGGGAAAGTAATTTATCCAAAACTTGTAATTGGTATTCACCACCGGATTCTTTGGCAAAGAGCTTGAGGAGGCATTTTTGATTAATTCTAGCAATTGTGTCGAAAATTCGCTGAGTGATTTAGTTTCGGCTAATGCCGTTTCTTTAGCAATAACTTCTGGCCTGGATGAAATAATATCAATGGCTGCCTTATTAAGTTGTGCCTGCCAAGTAATGATTTCAGATTTTATTTCACCCAATGCTTTTTTGGCGTCATCGGCTTGTTTAGTGCTCAATAGCCAAAACACCACGGCAAGGGCAAGGCTTAAATATGAGGGAATTTCGTTGGCTGTCATTAAGAGTCTCCTTTTTATTAATTTTGTATTTAACGTTTGAACTGTGCGGCGCAGCTTTTTTGCGTCCGCATCAGTGAATGGTTGTGCAGATAAATTAGAGATTTCTAATTACTCTTCCATTTTGATCAACAATTCTTTTCATATACCCAGATTCAATTTGTTGCCTCGTATGCTTAAAAAGTTCATTTTTTGGATTAAGTTCAATCGATCTATCGCATTCTATTATCGCTTCATCCTTTAATCCTTGCAGGGCTAAACAAAGAGCTAAATTTGCATAGCTTTCAGCTTTAGTAGGAATAATTTCACAACAAGTACGAAAATTTTTTTCTGCTTCTTTAAAATTACCTTTTTCTAAAAACAAATTTGCAAGCGTAAATTCGGGTTCGTCTGGGGAAAGAATTTTAGATTGCAAATTGCGAAAAAAAGGAATGTGACAGGTAACTTTCCAGGAAATTTTTGCAATGAAACAAGCTAAACCGATACCAAAACGAGCCGCCGCTTGAAAAAAATACTTAAATCCTCTAACCCAGTGAATGCTTACCACTCTTATTGATAGCTTTAGAATATATTTTGCAGCCGTAAAAAATTTTCCTCTTAAATAATATGATTGAGATATCTCATATATGAGCTCAGGCTTAAAGCCTCGTTCTTTAAAAGCCAACACAAGATATTTTTCAGCCTCAATATAATCACCAACAGAATTCAAGGCTCTTCCAAAATAGAAATTTAAAAGCCATCCTTCAGCCTTTTCGCTTTGAGCTTTTTTTAATTCTAAAAGGGCCCTTTGATTTTCTCCCGATTTATGCCAAGAGGTTGCTAATAATAGCCTCCAATAAGGGTCATTCCTAAGCTTTCCGGATCTAATGAAACACTGCCGAGCTTTCTTGTGCTTGCCTTCTAAATCGGAAAGAATCCCAAGTGTGTCCCAAAAAGTATGGTTCTGAGGATAAAGCTTAACCCCGCGCTTCGCTAAATTTTGAGCGTGGGAAAATGTGTTTTTAAAATTTGATGAATCTGCCGTTACCCCAACCCATTGTTGAAGAGATAGATACAAAGAAATCGATGAAGATATAAGTGATAGGGCATCCATATCACTTGGGTCTACATAAAGAGCTTTTTCTAATAATCTAAGACCTCTTTTTACGGAGCCAGTTTTGAACAGCTCATTTTTAAAGGCTTGTGTGTAAACATTACCAATTCCATGTTGAGCCAATAATGTGGCCTGGGCTTCAACGATATAATCAAGCTCTTGATTCCGAGATTCAGAAGTTAGGAGGGAAAAAAGTGAGCCCAGTATACCCAATATAATAAATATGCTTGAGATAATAGGAAAAATTCCAAAAAATATGCTCCCTATCCCTCCAAGTATAAATAAGAAACTTATTAAAAAATTTGGTTTTCTAAATAGATTTAATTGCCCCATAAGTTCTGAAAAAACTTACTCTATTAATGAAGCACAATGCGGCGTTGACCCGCGGCACGCAGCTTGCGGGGCCGAAGGCCCATGCAAGCAAGTGACATCGGTGTCCAATGGCCTGGTTGGTGCCGCTGGGTCGGCGCCAACATGATACTCACCGGCAGTGGCGCCCTTTGCCACGATCCGGTACAGCTATTCGTCAGGCGTCGACTATTTTCAGCCCCAAGAACTTGACCATCGGATCGAAGTCTCTATCGTCATGCAGTAAAGGAAGCCGGTAATGAATACAGAATGTTCCTATCATGACGTCTATCGTTTTCCTTACGAAGGCTCCTTTTTTCCTGAGAGCCCTGTAGTTAAGGGCGCTTTGTATAGATAAATCATGCCCCCCCATTTCCATAATAGGCATTTCCAGGAAAAGGTCGCGGGCGACCTTGAAGTCCTTGTCGTTTTGAAACCCCTGAAGCACTTCGGTTAGAATAAGATCTCCTACAATTATAGGGATATTCCCAAGCGAAGAATCGAGCCAATTCGTCTGAGGCGTTTTTTCACCATTAAAGTAGTCAATCCAGACCGAGGAATCAACAACGATCATTGTCTAACCGCATCTCATCAAGATTGCCGGTCCATTTAAGTTTTCCTCTAAAGCCCTTTATTCTTTCCTGGCCTTTTAGCTTTACCAGCAGCTTGAGGCCCTGTTCTATGGCAGCCTTCTTTGTTTTTGTTCCCGAAGCCTTGAGGGCGGACTCCATCAAGTCATCATCTATCACCACATTTGTTCTCACTAAACGCCTCCTATGTGTATTCATATCTTCCATTATACACATTCTCGAACCCTTTAAAAGGGTTATTTTGTCTTCCTCATTTAAATCGGATAACCTATTATAAATTTTAAACATTACCTTGACAAATTATTTTATTCTTCATAGATTTAAGTTAAAGTTTCCAGGATTCAATAGGATGACTTTCAGCCTTGGAACGAGCAAAGCTTTCTTGCCGAAAGGGCGCATGAAGAATCATATCTCAGCTTTTATGCTCTCTGTAACTGTCTTTCGTGATAAACGATAATAAACCCGGTCTTTATGTCCATGTTCCCTTTTGCCGGAGCAAGTGCCCCTATTGTGATTTTTATTCCCATACCGACCGATCTCTGATTACTCCCTGGTTGAAGGCCCTTGAAAGGGAAATTGGATTCTATCGAAATCAGTTCCCCTCCTTCGATACCCTCTATCTGGGCGGGGGCAGCCCGTCGATTCTTTCCGAAGAACAGCTCGGCCGCCTTCTGGAAATGATTTTTAATCGGTTTCATTTTGAGTCCGATTCGGAAATCACCATCGAGGCCAACCCCAATGATTTGAATCCGGCCAAATTAAAAACGCTTCGTGAACTCGGTGTCAATCGCCTCAGCCTGGGGGTCCAATCCTTCGACGATCAGGAGTTGTCGTTTTTAAGAAGACGGCACACGGTCAAAGATGCGGAACAGGCCTTGGGATGGATTAGGGAAGCCGGTTTTACGAATGTGGGGATCGATCTGATTTATGGCCTTCCGGGGCAGACCAAGGAACAATGGCTGGCCTCTTTAAGGCATGCCCTGGCTTTTAATCCCGAGCACCTTTCCTGTTATCAACTGACCCTGGCCAAGGGGACCCTTTTCTGGGGGCTGAAAGAAAAAGGAGGCCTTAAGCCGATCAGTGAGGAGGAAGAAGAGGCCTTTTTTCTGGCCACCTCCGAGTTCTTACAAGAGCCAGGGTTACATCCATTACGAGATCTCGAATTTTGCCCGGGAAGAAAAATATTTCTCCAGGCACAATCAGAAATACTGGCAGCGACAGCCCTATTTGGGTTTGGGGCCTTCGGCCCATTCCTTTCAGGGAAACCGCCGCTGGTGGAATGTCCGGTCCATCAACCAATATTGCCAAGCCTTGGAACAAGGCAGACTGCCCGTAGAGGAACAGGAGGAACTTACCGAAGAGCAGGTACAATTGGAGATAATCAGCCTGGGACTCCGGACACGGGCCGGTCTGGATCTAAGTCGCCTTGGCGACAGCCTGAATTTGGAAAAAACCCTGTCCAGGCTGGTTGAAGCCCAATTGGTATCCGTCACCAACAACCACATGGTCCCCACGTTGAAGGGCTTTCTGCTGGCCGACCGTCTGCCTTTATTATTTTTTTAACCCTCATGCCTGCTTGGCGGGGTCCCACGAAACATGAAAATCAGTTACTCCGAACTCCGAACTCTTAACTCCGAACTTTATTTTCATATTGGCTATGACCGAACAAAACCCCATTGACTATCCCATCGACGGCATCCTGGACCTCCATACCTTCAGGCCCAACGAAGTCAAGGACCTGATCCCTGAATATTTAGCGGCCTGCCGTGAGAAAGGGATCCTCCAGGTGCGCATCATCCACGGAAAAGGCACCGGGACCCTGCGGCGGACCGTTCAGGCAATCCTGTCGCGCCTCCCCGAAGTCTCTTCGTTTCAAACGGCCGGGGAAGAAGCCGGAGGCTGGGGGGCAACCAGCGTCACCTTAAAATCTCAATAAAATTTGTCTAATCCAAAGGGATCGGGGTCAATTTTTCTGCGACCCCAAAGTCGATTTTTCCGGACCCCCTTGACTTACCCTCGTCATCTTTTTATACTCCATTTTTGGGACAGGATCTTGGACCAACCTAATAGGTTTTATCGTCATAAACGGTGAGATCGATCATGGGCCGTAACAAAGTCAGGGAATTAAGCGTAAAGGCCTGGTTAAAATTTTTCATACCGGTCATTTTGATCATGGCTGTCTTCGGCTGGGCCAGCCTTCGTTTTGTCCAACCAATCCCGCCAAAGACCCTGGTGATAAGTACAGGCAGGGGAAAAGGGGGCCTTTGCCTTCTTCGGTGAACGCTATCGGCGGATACTGGCCCGAAATGGCATCCGGGTTAAATTGCTTCCATCATCAGGGGCTGTGGAGAATTTAAGACGCCTGAGGGACGAGTCCCAGAAGGTCGATGCCGGTTTCGTCCAGGACGGCATGGGCGAGACCGAAGGCTTATCGAATCTGGTATCTCTTGGCAGTGTGTTTTACACGCCCTTGTGGGTCTTTTACCGGGGCCAAGAAACCCTTGATGATCTCTCCCAGCTTAAGGGCAAAAGGATCAACATCGGGCCTGAGGGTAGCGGCATCAGAAAATTCGCTCTCGATTTGCTGAAAGCGGCCTACTATCCTGATCCTCCGACCCGGTTGTTTGAGTTGCCCCATGTCGTTTCAAAAAGGGCGATGATGGAAGGCAGGATGGATGTGGTTATGGCTTTTGCCACGGCCGGCAGTCCATTGGTGCAGGAACTGCTTTATAGAAAGGATATCAAGCTGATGAGCTTCAGCCAGGCAGAAGCCTACACCAGGCTTTTCCCCGGTCTGTCTCATGTGATTTTGCCAAGAGGAATACTGAACCTGTCCGAAAAAACCCCGCCTTCTGACGTCCACCTCCTGGCCTCGACGGCCAATCTGATCGTCCGCAAAGACCTGCATCCGGCCCTGGTTTATCTTCTTTTGAAGGCCTCAGTGGAGATTTACAGCGGCGCCGGGTGGATCCACAGGGCGGGTGAATTCCCCTCATTGAATACGCGAGATTTCCCGATCAGTGAACAGGCCCAGCGGTTTTACAAATCGGGCGGGTCGGTCCTTTATGACTCCCTGCCCTTTTGGGCGGCCGCCTTCATCGACCGCATGCTCCTCATACTCATCCCTCTGGGAGTGATCCTGATTCCCTTGATCGGCATCATGCCCTGGCTGTATACCTGGCGGAACCGTTCGAAATATTACCGCTGGTACCGGGCGCTCAGAAATCTGGAAAAAGAAATGACCGAAAATTACCGGCCGGAAGACACCCACGATTATCTGGACCGTCTCGGTGAATTAGAAATGGCCGTCGACCGGATTAAGGTTTCGGTTCCTTTTTATGACGAGGTTTTCATTTTGAAGGAACATATCCAAATGGTGCGGAAGAAACTTATCCGTTTGAATCGTTCTTTACCCGAAAATTCCGGTGAATTGAAGCCAAAAGACCGGGGCGATAAAGAGAAGAGTGATTCAGAGGGGCCTTAATTAAAAGTGGGACCTTAATCCAGCCCTAAATATTTTTTTGTTTCCGGCCCGGGTCCTAAATGGTAGAACACTATTTACTGCCCTTGAGGGGAAAATAATGATCACTAAGAAGGAGGAGACCGATGAAGAAGCTTGTTTTAATGAGTGGGGTGATTTGCTTGGCGAGTATGCTGATCTTTTCGGCTGCGGGATTTGCCGAGGAAGGGGTAATCAAGATCGGAACGATCTTTTCCAGGACCGGCCCTTTGGCCAACCTGGGTTTGGAAAGCTGGCGTGGGGCGGAGCTGGCCCGCATCGTCCAGAATCAGCAGGGTGGAATACTCGGGAAAAAGATTGTCTTCGTCAACGGGGACGCGGTCGATCCCAAGACCGCGGTCAGCGAGGTGGAGCGCCTGTGCACGGTGGAGAAGGTCTCGGTGATCCTGGGCTCTTTTTCCAGCTCCATCAGCCTGGCCGCCAGTGCCAAGGCCGACCAGCATAAGGTGGTTTACTGGGAATTGGGGGCCGTGGGCGATGAAATTACCAAAAGGGGTCTGAAGCATGTCTTCCGGACCTGTCCTACGGGCTCCGACCTGGGCCGTGATCAACTCCGTTTTGCCCTTGATGGTCCTGGCTTCCAAAGATCGGAAAAACCAAGGCCACCATTCGAATTGCCAGCATCTATGAAGACTCGGCCTATGGCACGGCCTGCGCCGAGGGGATCCGGGACTTGGCCAAAAAAATCGGGGTGAACCTGGTTTTGGATCAATCCTACAATTTCAAGACCAGCGATCTTTCTTCCCTGGTGATGCGGGTGAAAGCGGCCAACCCGGATGTCATCCTGGAGTCCTCTTATGAAAATGACGGGATTTTGTTTTTCAGACAATCTGAAGAATTGGGTCTGAAGGTCAGGATGATCGTCGGATCGGGAGGGGGCATGAACCTTCCCGGATACCAAAAGGCCTTGGGCAGCGCCATCAACAACAGGGTCTGCAATGTGGGCTATCCCGGTTATAATATCAACCCGAAATACGCCAAGGGAATCGATAAGCTGGCCGATCTCTATGTAAAAACCTTCGGCCTTCAGCCGACGGCCGTCTTTTCCGTCGTCAACTATATGGGAACCATGGCCTTGTGGGATGTGATCAAACGGGCCGGATCCATGGATTCGGAAAAGATTGTCCAGGCAGCCATCAAGACGGATATCCCGGGGATAAGACCCTTCTCCGCTACGGAATAAAATTCTATCCGCCGGGGAGCCCAAACATGGGACAGAATATGCTGGCCCGTTATTTCGTGACCCAGTGGCAAAATGGAGAACTGGTCATCGTCGATCCGGAACGAAGCGGCCTCTCCGGGGAAACACCTGATGATCCCCAAATAAAATCCTCGAAGGTTTCGGATCCGGTCGGGAGACCTTCGGAGTCTTTCTGATAGTCTCCCGACGGATAACCATCGTCCGCTGGATAGCCAAATCGGCGAGAAATGCCGTTGTGATTTTTTCAAGAGGGTAATTGATCGATGATTCTGCTGCAGCTTATCGTCAACGGGTTACTGCTGGGAGGGATTTATGCCTTGATCAGCATCGGGTTGACCCTGATCTTCGGAGTGGTCCGGGTGATCAACTTCGCCCACGGCGAATTCCTGATGCTGTCCATGTATATTACCTACTTCAGCTACACCTTCCTGGGCCTGAACCCTTACCTGTCTCTGGTCATCGGTATCCCCCTGATGTTTTTGGCCGGCATGGCCATCGACCAGCTCATTATCAGGCCCCTGCGCGAGGCCCCGGCCTATATGCAGGTCTTTGCCACCGTGGGGCTGTCGATCGTGCTTTTGAATCTGGCCCTTTTTTTGTTCACCGGCGACTACCAGAGTATCCGTATGCCCTTTGCCGAGAAGACCCTTCATCTGGGGGTCCTTTCTCTGTCCTATGCCAAGCTGGTCATCTTTTTTTCGGCCATCCTGGTTTCGATCGCCCTCTATCTCTTGTTGAAATATACCAATCTGGGCAAACAGATCAGGGCCATTGCCCAGGATAAGATGGCCGCCAGGCTGGTGGGCATCAACCTGAACCGAATCTATATGCTGACCTTCGGCATCGGCACGGCCTTAGTCGGTATCGCCGGCGGGTTGATCCTGCCGGTCTACTATGTCTTTCCTTCCGTCGGGGTCTATTTTGTTTTGACCGCCTTTGTGGTCGTTGTCCTGGGAGGCATGGGGAATATGGTTGGTGCCCTCCTCGGGGGGTTCATCATCGGGATCACCGATTCCTTGAGCGGCTATTACATCGACCCTTCCCTGAAGGAGGTCATCTCCTTTATTATTTTTCTGGTCGTCCTGCTGATTCGGCCTTCGGGTTTGATGGGCATCGTGGGTGCTGAAGAAATGGGGATGAAGTAATGGTCATGGGCAATCTCAAGGCCGTCGGAGAACCCAGGATCTATGGCCCGCTTATCGTCTTGGCCGCCCTTTTGTCGCTGCTTCTTCTGACCAAAAATGAGTTTTATCTTAATCTCTATTTCATGGTCTTCATGTTTGCCGGACTCTCCAGCGCCTGGAACATTATCGGCGGTTTTGGGGGACAGCTCTCCCTGGGGCACAGTGCCTTTTATGGGCTGGGCTCTTATACCTGCAGTCTTCTTTTTGTCAAATACGGGGTGCCCCCTATGCTGGGCCTTATGGCCAGTATGGGGCTTTCCGTTGTTCTGGCCTTGATTATCGGATACCCTTGTTTTCGATTGAAAGGACCGTTCTTTACCCTGGCCACCATCGCCATGGGCGAAGTGCTGCTGCTTTTGGCGGTTTATTTCAAAGGGCTGACCGCCGGCTCCGAAGGTCTCTCCATTGCCTTTAAGCCCTCTCTGATCAATCTCTGTTTTGAGTCCAAGGTCCCCTACGCGGTGGAGGGCTTTTGTTTTATGCTCTTTGCCCTCGGCCTTTCCCTCTGGGTCAAGAAAAGCCGCCTGGGATATCAATTAGTGGCCTTGCGGGATGAGGACCAGGCCGCCGAATCGTTGGGCGTGAACACCAGCCGGGCCAAGATGACCGGTTTGATCATCAGCGGCGGATTGACGGCCCTAGGCGGAGGCCTCTTCGCCCAATACGTCCTTTTTTTAGAGCCCCATTCGGAATTCTCCTTAAATACCTCGGTCAACCTGGCCTTGACCTCCATGGTCGGGGGGCTGGGTACCGTCGTCGGTCCGGCCATCGGGTCTTTTTTGCTCATCCCCCTCCAGGAATTCCTTCGGGTCTGGCTGGGGACTTCCTTCCAGGGGCTTTACTTTGTCATTTATGGGGCCTTGCTCATCCTGGTGGTGATGTTTATGCCCAAGGGCATCCATGAGTTTTTCTCCGGCCCCTACCAGAGTCTCCTGGGAGGTCTTCCGGTCTTCGGTCCGGGTGTCGCTGCCAAGGACAAAGGCCGCCGGGTCAAGGGGTCCGAGTCTCGAATCAGCCGGATTGAGAAGACCGGCCAACCCGAATCGCTTCCCATCATCGAAGCGGAGGACATTTCCAAAAGGTTCGGGGGACTATGGGCCATCAGCGGTCTTAGTTTTTCCGTAAAGCCAGGGGAGATCTTCGGGATCATCGGGCCGAACGGCGCTGGGAAAAGTACCCTGTTCAATGTCCTTTCCGGTGTTTATCGCCAGGACGGTGGAATCGTCAGGTTCAGGGGTAAGGATTTGGCCGGCATCCATAAATCTCATTTGATCTGCCGAATGGGGATCGGCAGGACCTTCCAACTGGTCAAGCCCTTTGAAAACATCACCGTGTTGGACAATGTCATGGTCGGGGCTTTTTGCCGCCAACACAAAAATCGCCAAGCCACCGAATCGGCCCTCGCGGTCCTTGATTTTGTAGGTATGTTGGACAAGAAAGATGCCCTGGGCCATACCCTGACCCTGGCCGACAAAAAGAGACTCGAATTGGCCCGGGCCCTGGCCACGGGACCCGAGGTCCTTCTCTTGGATGAGGTCATGGCCGGGCTGACCTCTTACGAAATCGGTGAAGCCGTGGAGTTGATCAAAAAGATCAGGGCCCAAGGTCTGACCGTCCTGGTTGTAGAGCATGTCATGCAGGCCATCATGTCTTTGTCCGACCGGGTGATGGTGCTGGCTGAAACCAGAAAGATTATGGAAGGAACCCCGAGCGAAGTGATTCATGATCAACGAGTGATTAAGGCTTATCTGGGTGACGGTTATGAATCTGCTTAGCCTTGAAAAGGTCAGCGTAAGCTACGGGGACGTGGTGGTCATCAGGGAGGTCTCTCTATCCGTTGAAGAAGGGGCCATCACCTGTCTGGTGGGCTCCAACGGCGCGGGAAAGTCGAGTCTTCTTCAAGCCCTTTCGGGGATCATTGCCTGCAAAAAAGGGGCGATTCATTTCGATGGAAAGGACATCACCGCCTGGCCCTCCCATCAGCGGGTCGAGATGGGGCTGGTCCAGGTCCCCGAAGGCCGCCATGTCTTTCCCTACATGAATGTCCTGGAAAATCTGGAATTGGGCTCCATCCTGCCCCGGGTGCGGAAGAAACGAAAAGAAAATTTGGCCAAGGTCTTTGACCTCTTTCCCAGGCTTTTGGAAAGATCCAAGCAGATGGCCAGGACCTTAAGCGGAGGCGAGCAACAGATGCTGGCCATCGGCCGGGCACTGATGTCGGACCCCCGGCTTTTGATGCTCGACGAGCCTTCCCTGGGACTGGCCCCCATGGTGGTCAAAGAAATTTTCGCTGTTTTGGCCAGAATAAACGCCGCCGGGGTGACCGTTCTGGTGGTCGAGCAGGACGTTAAAGCCTCGCTGGAACTGGGGCGATGGGGTTATGTCCTGGAAAACGGACGGGTCGTCCAATCCGGTGATGCCAAAGACATCTTAAAAAGTGACCGGGTGCGCAAGGCCTACCTGGGATTGTAGACGTTGAGTTTGAAAATAGGGTTCAAGGATTCAAGGATTCTGGGGTTCAAGGGCCTCTACTTCCATGCCTTTCACTTGAATTCCTGGCCCCTTGACTCCTTTGAATCCTTTTCATGATTCATGGCAGACCCTCAGACGGGCCTGTGGGCTTAGGGCGATTTTAAATCAAAAGCATGGCCAGGAAGGCGACTACCCCCGCACTAAGTATGGCCGCGAGCAATCCGGCAAAAGGAATCAGGACTACCGCCGATAGGGCCCCCAGGCATCCGCCCAACAAATCGGCCCCATAAATGGGCGCCACCGATTTTTCCTGGTTGCTGTTTCCATAGCGGCTGGCGCAGGCAAAGACTCCGGCCACCACAAACCCGGATGCCCCTAACAGCAGGACCGTTTTCAAAAGGCCTGTTCCATACCCCATCCACATCAACAGGCCTGTCACACAGGCCAGGAAAGAAAACCCCGTAAGCAGACCCAGACCCCAGATTCGGATTTTTCTTTGACGACCCCCTTCGCCGGTCAACACTTTTTCCATCGCCAGAGCCCCCAGGGCCAGTCCGGCCATAAAGCTCATCAACAGGATCCCGATATCCTGGTAAAGAACTCCGGCCTTAACCTGATAGTACAAGATCAGCACCGATTCGAAAATCATACCCAGGAAACCGACCGCACCAGCCAGCATCACCCGCCGCCAGGGTGTGCTCCGCCGAAAAATGAAAAATAATCCCACCAGGATCAGGACCCCAATCCCGGCGTATACGGACAGGTTCCATGAATCCGGCCCGGGAATAGAAGCCAGAGAGGGGAAAAACTTGGAGAGCCAGATCAGGACCGAATACTGATAGCAAAAGGGTCGGAGATCCGAATTGATCGGGGCACTGCTTGTTTTCAGCTTTTCCTGAATCGTAAAGAAGCGGTCATTTGAGTAGAGGTATCGGATGTACCGTGGTGAGACCAGACGGGTCCGGAGACCGAACCTTTGCCATCGGGCAACCAGGATTTCCGGGTCTTTCGGGAGGGGGACAAAGGAAGCGGTCAGGACATTGGTATCTCCGGGAAGGATCAGGACCTCGGGAAAAATCGTTTTAATGGCCCGGTATATGCTTTCCAGGCGGCTTTGCATGGCCGGGGTCCAGAGGTTTTCGCCGCTCCGGAGACGGAGGGCCACGATGCCGCCGGGGGCCAGCCGTGAGGCACAGGCGGCGAAAAATTCTTTGGTGTAAAAACGGTTGGCCTGTCCTGAAACCGGCTCCCCCAGGGCCATTACGATGAGATCGTATCGATCGCCTTGTTTAAGGAAGGTTCGGGGATCGGCGAGGGTCAACCGCACTGGCCTTTTTAACAGGGGTTGGCGCATCTCAGCCGGGAGAAAGGGTAAAACCAGATCGACTCCGGTCCGATTGAGCTCCACCCAATCGATCCGTTCGGGTCGGTACTTAACCAGTTCCTGGATAGTGCCGTCCAGGCCTCCCAGGATCAGCATCTTCCGAATAGCCGAGCCGCTGTGCTGCAAGGCCGGAAGGTGGCTGAAGGTCTCCGCTTCTTTGCCCTGGGTCTCAAAGAGGAGGACATCATTTTCAAAAACGGAAACCTGTCCCGACAGCCCCGTAACGGCCATCCGGCCGTAAGGGGTATCCCGGACGGCCAGAAGCCCGGGATGATTCCAGGCGCAGGTCCTGCGGTCTATAGGGCCGGATAAGAAAAATAGAGGGATAAGCAAGAGGAATAAGACGGCAGCCAGTCGGCGGACCGATGCCCCCAGCCCGGGATAAAGGAGAGGTCCTGTCAGACAGGCCAAAGCGCACACCAGGGCCAGGGTAAAATTCTGGAGGCCCCAATAGAAAAAGAGGGTGGAGGCCAATCCCCCCAAAAGTCCGCCCGCACTTTCAACGGCATAGGCAGCGGCCAGACTGCGGCCTTCTCCTGTAAAATGCCGGGCCGCCCATTGAAAGAGGAGTCCCAGGGAAATCCCTATGGGTAGGAGGGACGTCAGTATGATTACCATTTGTCCGAAGATGGAGAGATAGGCACCGGGAACGGCCGAAAAAACCAGGCGGCTTGAACGCAGGAAAAGGATATCGCCGGGGAAGGCCAGACCCAGAAAGAAGAAAAGAAAGGCTATGCCGTTGGCCGAGGGCCGGCTTTTTCGAAAGAATAAGGCCCCTGTACCGGTCCACAGGAGCCAGATCCCGATGGCCAAAGCGCATATCAGCTCAATCCCGTAGAAGGCCACCAGGAACTCCCGCAGGATGATCACCTGGCCGAGCATGGAGATAAAGCCGATGACGAATAAAGAAAAGGTCACTGAGGTCGGTTGGGTCCTTCACCGAAAACGATGGCCTGAAAGGTGGAAAACCGGGTCCCGTCGCGCCAGCAGGATTTTTCCAGGCCGGCCTTGAGGCACAAGTGATCCAGCATATTGTTTCGGTCCCACTTTTCCTCAATGGCCACCTGGGGAAGGAAGAGGGCCGATTTGGCCCCTTTCGTCAGGACCACCCCATCTCTTCCCACCACGATATCGGCCAGGCGGGCTTCTTTGGGTTTTGTCAGGATAGAAATCTCGATCTCGGTTTCAGGAAGTTCTTTGAGGTCCAGGGGAGGAAAACGGGGATCGGCCAAGGCCGCCCTGAGGGCCATGATCCCCACGGCCCGGCCAAGGGGAAGTTCGGCCGTGGTGATTCCGATGCAGCCCCGCAGATCCCCATGACGTTTTAAGGTAACAAAAACCCCCCGCCGCTGCTCCAGGTTCTCCCCAAAACCCCTGGCCGCAGGGACCGTACCCGTGGTCAGGAAACGCCGGAGGTTTTCCCGGGCAAAGGCCAGGAGAGCCTTCCTTTCCGAGGCATCAAAGCGGTCGGAATAAAGGGCCTCCTTCGTCCGTTCCTTGAGAAAGACCGTCCCCTTTTCCGCGGTCATGACTACGGCCCCATAACCCACGACCCGCTCCGGGCCGGTCAGACCCGTGTCCGCCGAATGGGCGTAGCTTATTACCCGCGCCCCTTGGGCTCCGAGCCTTTTGGCCGCCTCGACAGCGGCCAGGATAGGGGCCTCGCCGCAGGCGCAGGTGTCGAGATTAGGGATCCTGCGTTTCATCTGGGTCGCGATGGTGGCTTTCAACCCGGCCCCATCGAGTCTGGCCACGGCGGCCAGGGTCTTAGAATCTACGTCCTCGGCCTGGGAGGCGGCCGGATAGTGGGACAGGTCGGAGCTGGCCACAATAAGGGCCCGGCGGTTCTTTAAGACCGCTGCCAGGGCCTCGCCAAACCGGGCCGAAAGGTCCGGGTCGGCCGACCCGATGACGATGGGGACAACCCGGGCCTTTGGAAAAAGGACCTGAATAAAAGGGACCTGCACTTCTATGGAATGCTCATCCCGGTGGACCCTTTCATCGGCCAGACAATCCTTGCAGGCCGAAAGCAGAGGCTCAACAACAGTGCGGTCAATTTCGGCGATTCCCAGGGGGGTCCGAAAAGCCCGGCCATTATAAACGGATATCTTATGAAAATCGGGCGCGGTGTGGTTGGTACCGAGAATGACCACCGTGTCATAGGATTCCCCTTCCACCTGCTTAAACCCGTCGGCCGCGATCTGGCCGGAAAAGATATAGCCTGCGTGAGGAACCACCAGGGCTATCGGTCTCTTGGCCTTGCGGGGTAAGGCGTCTCTAAGAAAACCTTGAACGGCCAGCCGAAGGGCTTCCGGGGATTCCGGATAGAAACGACCGGCCGCGACGGCCGGCCTGATCGTATCGCCGGCAGTGGCCTTTTCCCCGGCTACGCAAACAAGGCTTACCATGAGCAAGAACACACCAAGTCGCTTTATAAACATAAGCTACACCCAGACCCCTTCGATTTTCCGGCCGCAATAGCCGCACTTGCCGTCTTTTATCTTCATTTCCGTCAGAAAAAAGGATTCGCGGCGGATCACCACCCTGCGGCAGGACGGGCAATAGGTATGATTTCCCGGGTGGCCGGGCACGTTACCGATGTAGGGGTAATACAGGCCTTTATCGAGGGCTATGGACCGGGCCAGCTCCAGGGTGGCCACCGGCGTGGGCGGGAGATTGGGCATCTGATAATCGGGGTGAAAGCGGGTAAAATGGACCGGCACCTGGGGTCCCAACTCCGAGATCACCCAATCCGACAGGGACTGGAGGCCCTTTTCCGAGTCGTTGAGGGTGGGGACCACCAGATTGACGATTTCCAGATGGGCCTTGCTCTTGGCCACCTGTTTGATACTTCGGAGCACCGGGCGGAGTTCTGCGCCGCACACTTCCCGGTAGAATCGGTCGCTAAAGCCCTTCAGGTCGATCTTTATGGCCCCCAGGGTTTCACACATTTCCTTGAGAGGTGCCTCGTTCATGAATCCGCAGGAAATCAGGGCAGAGCGGATATGGCGTTTTCGGGCCTGCCGGGCGATATCGATCATATACTCCGCAAAAACAGTGGGCTCGTTGTAGGTGAAGGCGATGACCGGGGCCTTTCGGGAAAAGGCCGAATCGACGATGGCGGCCGCCGGTGTGAAAGGGACCTGATAGTCTTCGGGTGAGGCTTGAGAGATCTGCCAGTTCTGGCAGAATTTGCACCGTAACGGACAACCGGAGGTGGCCAGGGAATAGGCGGCCGAACCGGGAAGGTAATGGTAGAAGGGTTTTTTCTCTATGGGATCGATATGAATGGAAATGGGGCGGCCGTAAACCAGGCTGCGCAGCTCTCCGCCCACATTCCTTCGGGAACGGCATTTCCCGGTTTCATTGGGCAGGAGGATGCACTGTTGGGCGCAGAGAAGGCACTTGACGCAATTTTCCTTATGGGTGTGCCGACGATTACTGATCTTTTCGTCAGGACCATGGCATTTCAAACAGTCCCCCCCCGCCAAAGAGAGAGAGGTCCAAAAACGGGCCCTCGGTGCGGCCCGAAGTATTTCCTCTTTAATGTCAGCGGCCAGGACCTGATCCGGAGAAAGGCCGGCCCTGGTCCTAAGCCATGACAGGCCCTGGAAGACGCTGCCTGTGCCTCCGAGCAGCGTGGCTGCCTTTAAGGCCCTGGTCAGGAAATCCCGTCTTGAGATCATGGGCTTAGTTCATTTTGTTTCGGATCTAAAAATTGATGCCGCTATGAGATGGTCAATACTGATTAAACCTCATGCTCCAATGGGGCGCCAAGAAGCATGAACCAGGATTCAAGGAGTCAAGGGGCCAAGGATTCAAGTGAAAAGCCTGGAAGTTAATGCCACGCGGTTCTCCGGAGGGGAACCTTTTCTATAGCTCGATAAATCGGCTCCCAAGAGGGAGCCTCTTCGGGAGCTCGGCGAAGCCGAGCGTCTGAACCCCAGAATCCTGGAATCCTTGAATCCTTGAATCCTATTTTCGTACTAATCAATTGTAATTGGCGCGGAGAAGGGGTGTCAAGCGAAATTGTGAAGACTAACTCACCCTTGACTCCACCGGTGATTTATAGGATAAATAGTCAGAAAAAGAATGACCGCTTTTTAAAGAGGACCCATCATGTGGAACGGACCGACAACCATCCAGCAGGCCTTCCAGAGAAACCTGGAGGCCTTTCCCGACCGGGAGGCCTTGTATGCCGTCAATTACCGCTCCGGCCTGTGGCAAAGGCTGACCTGGCGTGAGATCGAGGAAATCGTCGACCGCCTGGCCAGGGGCCTTTACGACCTTGGTGTGCGAAAAGGGCAGAAACTGGCCTTTATGAACGCCTCCTATCTGGAAAACGTCTGCTTCTATCTGGCCGTCCGCAAGGTGGGGGCGATTTTCATCCCGGTCAATGTCCGTCTGGTGGCCCGCGAAGTGGAGTATATCGTGGTCAACAGCGATACGGAGTATCTGGTTTATGGTCAGGAGTACGAAACCCTGGTGGACCGGATACGGGGGAAGGTCCCGCAGCTAAAAAAAATTATTGGTATCGAAAAAGAGGGGAAACCTCTTCCTGGGTGGGCCGTTCCTTACGGACAGCTCCTTGAAAGCAGCGGCTCATTTCCCGAAGTGGAAATCCACCCTGAAGATGAGGCTGATATTATCTATACCAGCGGCACCACCGGACGACCCAAAGGCGTGGTCCTGACCGAGGCCAACAAGCTGGCCTGCGGCCGGTTGCACGGCAACGCCTGGGGTTTTCACCGGCTCCATTACGGCTACATGAAACACCAGACCCCCTTTCCCTTTTTCACCTCCACGGGTGTCAGCTCCCACATCATGACCTGGCTCTGGTACGGCTATTACCTGATCTGGGAGCCGGTCTTTGATACGCTTCAATCCATGCGGCTGGTGGAGCAGGAGAGGACCACCTCCATCTGCCTGGCGCCGACCATGATCATCTTTATCATGCAGCACCCGCGGTTCAAGGATTTCGATATGTCCAGCCTGAAGATCATGTCCTACGGCGGATCGGCCATGCCCGAAGAAGTCATCCGCCAGGCCCTGGATGCCTGGCCCGGGCTGAAGCTGGTCAATATTTACGGCCTCACCGAGGGGGGCGTGGGCGGAACCCGGCTCGGTCCCGAGGACCACTTGTCCAAGATCGGCTCCATCGGGCTCCCCTGGGCCCCGGACATGGAAGGGCGCATCGTCGATGACCAGGACAAGGATGTGCGGGTCGGCGAGGTGGGGGAATTAATCTTTCGGGGCCCCAATGTGATGAAGGAATATTATAAAAATCCCGAAGCCACCGAGGAGACGCTCAGGAACGGCTGGCTCCATACCGGGGATCTGACCTATTACGATGAAGACGGATATATCTTTTATGTGGACCGCAAAAAAGATATGCTGGTCCGGGGCGGCTACAACGTCTATTCCGTGGAAGTGGAAAGCGTCCTTTACGAGCACCCGGCCGTCCAGCAGTGTTGCGTCGTGGGCAAGCCCCATCCCAAGCTGGGCGAGGATGTGGCCGCCTTTATCGTCCTTCGGGAAGGGATGAAGGCCACGGCCGAGGAGTTGATGGAATTTTGTAAGGACAAGCTGGCCGATTTTAAGCGTCCCCGGGACATCCGTTTTTTAGAGGACCTTCCGGTTACCGCCATGGGTAAAATGGATAAAAAAGCGATCCGGTCCTGCTATTTCGGGAAATAGAGACCTGCCGAACGATATTAACCGAAAGGGACCAACGAGACATGAGGCAGAAATTTCTTAAACCCTCGAACCAAGCTGTAATTCATTGTTAATTCGAGTACCTAAAGATATTTTGGTTTGATTGGATGGAAAGGGATTTAAATTTCATTTGACAAAATAATCAATTGAAAGTAATTATACTAATTTCCCCTTGCTCCCATTAGGGGGCTTTATAATCCATAAGGAGGAATTATGAGGAGATATGACCTTATTTTTATCATTCAACCGGAGTTGAGTGAGGAGGAAACCAAGGCGGTAACGGATCGGTATACCCAGATCATTATTGCCCAAAAGGGTACCATTATTAAAACCGAGGACTGGGGCAAGCGGCGGTTGGCTTATGATATCAACAAACAATCCAAAGGGAACTATATCCTGGTTGATTTTTACGGCCCCGGCTCCATGATCCGGGAGGTTGAACGAAACCTCAAAATCGATGATAAGATCTTAAAATTTCTCACCGTCAAGACCCGTGATCCCTTCAATCCCGAGTCCCTGGAAGAAGAACGAAAAAAAGAACAGCTCCTTCAGGAGGCCCAGATCACTGCCGAAGAACCTGAGCCGGCCGTAGTTCAGGAAACGGAAGTGGAACAAAATGAAACGGAAAAGGAAGGAGAATAGGCCATGCTTCAACAAAGAAGGAAAAAAAGGATTTTCCCCCGCCGGAAGGTTTGTCGTTTTTGCGCCGATAGTACTTTGATCATCGATTATAAGGATTCCAAAACGTTAAAGCATTTTACCTCGGAGCGGGGAAAGATCATCCCCCGGAGGATCACCGGAAATTGTGCCAAACACCAGCGGGAACTGACGGTCGCCATTAAAAGGGCCCGACAGATCGCCCTGTTGCCCTACCTGGCCACCTCCATTCAACATTAATCGGGTCCTTATCATTGAAGGATTTCTTCAACCTATGGTTAGGAGCTTCAAGAGAAGAGGGGGGCTTTTATAAAGGCCCCCCTTTCCTTTTTTCCCTTGGTCAAAGACCCTTTCCAAAAAATTGCTTTGCCCGGGAAAATCAGATAAAATTACCCCATCATCTTCAGGAGGTTAGACAATGAAGGTCATTTTAAAAGAAGATATTGCCACCTTGGGGAAAGCCGGTGACCTGGTAGAGGTGGCCCGCGGCTTTGGTCGCAATTTTTTAATCCCCCAGGGAAAGGCCCTGGAGGCAACCCCCCACCACCAAAAACAGTTGGAGGAGCAGAAACGGATCATTCTGAAAAGAAAGGCCAAAGATCTGGAGGATGCCCAAAAGCTGGCCGAACTATTTGGGACCTTGACCCTGGAATTGTCGCGCAAGGTGGTGGAAGAAGGGAAAATATACGGGTCGGTCTCAACCAAGGACCTGATGGAAAAATTGGCCGAAAAAAACATTTCCCTGGACCGGAAAAAGATCCTTTTAAAGGAACCGATCCGAACCCTGGGTGACTTTGAAGTCCCCATCAAATTAGATTCCGAGGTCACGGCTACCCTCAAGGTCAGCGTGGTAGAAACCAAATAAAACTCCATGAAAAGCTCGAACGGAGCGAATCTGAAGGTCCCTCCTCAGAACATCGAAGCCGAGCAGTCGGTTCTGGGGAGTATCCTGCTCGAGCAGGAAGCCCTCTCTCGGGTCCTGGAAGTTATGACCGGGGAGGATTTTTACCGGGAGACCCACCGCAAGATCTTTAATTCCATGCTGGACCTTTATCAAAAGGGGACCCCGGTGGACCTGATCACCCTGATGGAAATCCTCCAGAACAAAGGACAGTTGGAAGATATCGGCGGGGCCAGCTATTTGACTTCCCTGGCCGATGCCATTCCCTCGGCCGTTCATGTGGATGTCTATGCCCGCATCATCCGGGAAAAATCGGTCCTTCGCCGCCTGATCAATCGGGCCACCGAGATTGCCAGCAAGGGCTATAACTTTGCCGGCGATGCCGAGGATCTGCTGGATGAGGCTGAAAAGGCCATCTTTGAAATCTCGGAAGCCAAGATCAACCCCTTGGTCTATCCCCTCAGTCAGGTCATTACCGAAAGCATCGGAACCCTTGAACAGTTATACGACCGTAAAGAAACGGTCACCGGTGTTCCCTCCGGATTTCCCCAATTAGACAAGCTTACCTCCGGCTTTCAAAATTCGGACCTGGTTATTATCGCCGGCCGTCCCAGCATGGGGAAAACCGCCTTTGCCTTGAATATCGCCCGCAATGCCGCCGTGGATCACGAAGTCCCGGTGGTTATCTTTTCATTGGAAATGTCCAGGCAGCAATTAGCCATACGGATGCTTTGCAGCGAAGCCAAGGTGGATTCCAATAAAGTTCGGACCGGATTTATCGGAGAATGGGACTGGCCCAAGCTGACCGCGGCCGCCGGAAACTTGTCCGATGCCCCGATCTTTATCGATGATTCGCCGACCATGACCGTCTTGCAAATGCGGGCCAAGGCCCGGCGTTTAAAAGCGGAAAGGGCCTTAGGTTTGATCGTTATTGATTATCTCCAGTTGATGAAAGGCAGAGAAGGTTCCGAAAGAAGGGAACAGGAGATATCCGAGATCTCCAGATCATTAAAGGGCCTGGCCAAGGAACTCAATCTTCCGGTTATCGCCCTGTCGCAGCTCAATCGAAGGCCCGAGGGCCGTGACGATAAAAAGCCGGTCCTGGCCGATCTCCGGGAATCGGGGGCCATTGAGCAGGACGCGGATTTAATTTGTTTTCTGTTCCGCGAAGAAATGTATAATGACGATTCCAAGCAAAAAGGGATTGCCGAAATTTTAATCCGAAAACATCGTAATGGGCCCACCGGATCGGTTTCTCTGAAATTTTTCAATGAATATACCCGCTTTGAAACTCTGGCCGCCGGTGTTGAAGAACCGTATTAGGAGGAATTGAGAATTAACCGTATTTTTGGACAGACTTCCGGCCTCAAAGCCCTTCAATTAAAAAAACTCGAATCCCTCTACCGCCGCCAGGTAGATCCCTCTCAGATTGTTTCTCCCGAATTGGCCCATTTTTTAGGCCAACTTTCCCTCGAACTCAATCGTCAAATTGGTCTTTTAATCGATCGTAGGGGCGGGATCGAGACGGTGATCCTGGGCACGGACCAATCCATTGTCATTCCGCCGCTCACCCAATTTCGGGCCGGTTTTGGCCGTCTCAAAGGCCTTCGTTTGCTCCACACCCATTTGAAAGGGGAGCCGATCAGCGAAGAAGACAAAATGGACCTGGCCCTGCTGCGTCTGGATATGGTAACCGCCGTTGGAATCACTAATAAAGGTCAGGCCCAGTGGTTGTACACGACCCACCTCCGACCCGACAATCCGGATGGTCAGCAATGGATGATCCTGGATCCGGAACAGGTCGGACAATCCCAAGTCGATGTCCTGAAGCTGATTCGTTCCCTGGAGGATGAATGGGGAAGAAAAATTTCCTCTCGGAGGATCCGTTCTCCGGGAGAACAGGCCATCCTGGTCAGTGTGACCACCCAACCCAGGTCGGCCGCCTTGGAATCCCTGAAGGAATTGGAGGAATTGGCCCGTTCGGCCGGTCTATCGGTCCTGGAAACCGTGATTCAATCCAGAAGAGAGATCAGCCCCAAATTCCTGATGGGCAAAGACCGCCTAAGCAGTTTGTCCATCCGGGCCCTTCAATTAGGGGCTTCCTTGCTGGTTTTTGACCAGGACTTGAATCCTTCCCAGGTCCGCTCTCTGACCGATTTCACCGAACTGAAAGTGATCGACCGAACCCAGTTGATCCTGGATATCTTTGCCCAGCGGGCCAGGACCAGAGAGGGTAAACTCCAGGTGGAGACGGCCCAATTAAAATATATCCTCCCCCGCCTGGTCGGACGGGATGATGCCCTGTCCCGTTTGACCGGGGGGATCGGGGGCCGGGGGCCGGGAGAAACCAGGCTGGAGATCGATCGGCGCCGGGTCCGGGAAAAAATCCAACGCCTTCAAAAAGAGTTGGAGGCCATTCGAACCCAGCGTAAGGAGCGGCGAAGGAAAAGAAACCGGAGGGAATTACCGGTGATCTCCATTGTCGGATACACCAACGCCGGCAAATCCACCCTGTTAAATACCCTGACCCACAGCCGTCTGGCGGCTGAAGACCGCTACTTTGCCACCCTGGACCCGACCAGCCGCCGGCTGAGACTGCCCAGGGATCAAGAAGTCATTATTACCGATACGGTCGGATTTATTAAAAGCCTGCCCAAGGACCTGCTGAGCGCCTTTCGAGCCACCCTGGAGGAGCTGGAAGAAGCCGATCTTTTATTGCATGTGATCGATGTCAGCAATCCCCGGTTTGAGGAGCAGATGGCGGTGGTGGAAAATCAATTGGCCCAGCTTGAGCTTGCCCAAATCCCCACGGTCCGGGTCTTCAACAAGAGTGACCTCGTTTCTCCTGAATATGCCCGCACATTATGCGTTCGTTATCAGGCCGTTCCGGTGTGCGCCTTGCGAGGTGAGACCCTTACGGATTTGTTGGCCGTGATTGAAAAGAAGATCGGGTTACCTCCTACCTTCTTTTAATTATCCTTGTGATGCAACAAAATTTCCCCTTCACAAACGGCAATTTCATCCTGTAACTGTTGAAAGCGGGTTCCGATGACTACGGACACATTGGTCATAACCCGATACCCAATCGAGGCGTTGGTCTCGAAGACTTTGTTTAGACAATCTTTCTTAATCTCAATGAGTCTGCCGCCCTTAGAGGAGCAATAACCTGAAAGCCTGTATTTAAAAGGCGGGACAAAACTGGACCACCCGAATACCTTTCCGGAAGAAATGGTGGCCACGGTCGTTTCTTTTGAAGAATCGCGTCCGGGGAGGTCATAACGCAGGTCCACACCGCCTTCGAGTACCGCCCATAGAAAGGCCGCATCTCCCCCATCGCTAAAAATTTTTTCACCTTCATTAATGGTGATTATCCGGCAGCAATCTTTGACGGCATTGAGTTGTTGCTGATCCAGCCCTTTAAAAATTTCCACCTGGCTCAAAAGGTCGTCCATGTTCATAATCCCTCCTTCTCGCTATAGATCTTGGACCATAGAATTTTGTTTAAACTTTTAACAATTGCATTTAAAATAATTTTAATTCAGTTATTTCGGTTGTCAAGGGAAAAACCCCGTAATTACAAGTGAAAAAGAGCGCATGCCCCGATTGGAGAATTGTTTGACCTGCCGGTCAGCCAAAGATAAATCGGACGATCCAGACCGACATCAGGATACTGACTCCATCGGCGATAAGGCCCGCCGGAACGGCCTGGCGGGTGCGGGAGATTCCCACCGAACCGAAATAGATAGCCAGTACATAAAAGGTAGTCTCGCCGCTGCCCATCATGACCGCCACCATGCGGCCGATCAGGGAATCGGGTCCATGGGCCTTTATCGTTTCGGTCATGACCCCCAAGGCCCCGCTCCCGGAAAGGGGACGTATCAGGGCCATGGGCAATGTTTCCGAAGGCATGCCGATCAGCCGGGTCAAGGGAGAAACCAGGGTAGGAAAGGATATCCATGGCCCCGCTGGTCCGGAAGATCCCGATGGCCGTCAGCATGGCCACCAGGTAGGGGATAATCCGCACCCCCACTTGAAATCCTTCCTTGGCCCCTTCGATAAAGGTTTCATAGAGTTTCACTTTTTTCACGATTCCAAACAAGAGAATAACGACCACCAGAAGAGGAATGGCCAAAATGGAAAGGATATTGATCGCAGCGGCCAAGGTTTCCATGGCTTATCTCCCCTCGGTTTTCAATTGTTTTTTAAAAAAGGGTAACCTGGCCAGAAATTTGACGGCCAAGACGCCGAACAGGGTGTTGATGGTAGTGGCTACGATCACCGGCCCCAGGATCTCGGTTGGATTGGCCGAGCCGGCAGCGGCCCGGATGGCAATGACCGTGGCCGGTATTAATTGAACACTGCTGGTATTGATGACTAAAAAGGTGCACATGGCGTCGGTGGCCGTGCCCGGTTTTTCGTTGAGTTTATTGAGTTCCTCCATGGCCTTTAATCCCAGGGGCGTGGCGGCATTTCCCAGGCCGAGCATGTTGGCCGACATGTTCATGATCATGGCCCCCATGGCCGGATGATCAGGCGGCACATCGGGGAAAAGGCGGGTGGTGATCCCCCTTAGGGCCCTGGCCAGGCGTTCAATCAGACCGGCCTGTTCGGCGATCTTCATCAGACCCAGCCAGAGGGCCATGATGCCGATCAGGCCGATGGCCAATTCCACGGCCACCTTGGCATAGTGGATCAGGCCGTCGTTGGTTATGGCCTGGACCTTGGTAAACCGTATGGGGTCAAAAGAAATAGTGGCCGGACTCTCATGTTGAAGGGGATCTCCCCAGCGAATCTTGGCCAGCAGGTAATCGGGATTTTTTTGCACCTTAAAAATCTCTTTCCAGAGAAGCGGGGTGTTCTCATCGACAAAGATATGCAGGGTCCCTTTGTTTCCTCCGGTGGAGTAAAGTTCCGCCTTCTGCCGAATGGCTCCGCTTCCCGGAAGCGATTGGCCGGCCCATTGGCGATAGGCACCGGGTTCTATCATTACGGTGCAGGGGTAAGGTTGGGAGGACTTAAGAAATCGATCCATCGGGGAGTCCATTCGAAGATCAATCTTGATTGCTTTCCCGTTCTGGTATCGATTGGTGGACAGGTCGAACAAATCCTGGCCAACGGCCACAAGAGTTCCCACAAAGATCAAGACCATCCAAATAACATTGAGCATGGGTTATCCCTATTGAATCCAGTGAGATTATTTCTGCCTCCCCTAAAAGGGGGCGGGCATTTATTGGAAAATTTTCATTGACCAGCGATTGTAACCCATTTATCTTATTTTTTGAAAACTTGTTTTCTCGAGAAAGGGTTTTTGTACCGCCCATTTATGAAATCTTATCGAATGCTCCTGCCTTATTTCCGCCGAGGGCTGATCCCCCTGATCGTGGGTACCGTCTTGCTCTTGTCCGTGGATTTTCTCCAGCTTGTTATCCCCCGGTTTATAAAAGGGGCGGTCGATGAGCTCACGGCTAAAAGGACCATCGGTCCGGGGATTACCCAATATTGCCTGCTGATCTTAGCTACGGCCCTGCTGATTTTTATACTCCGGATGATCTGGCGCCGGCTGATCTTCGGTCAGGCCCGCCGGGTCGAAGAGGCCCTGCGCAACCGTCTTTTCGGCCATCTAATGACCCTCTCCCAATCCTATTACCATCGGACCTCGATCGGCGACTTGATGGCCCATGCCACCAATGATATGGAGGCCGTTCGCATGGCCCTGGGCATGGGTCTGGTTTCCCTGGTGGACTCTTTGGTCCTGGGTTCCGCGGCCATTGCCTTCATGGCCTATATCAACCTTAAATTGACCCTCATTTCCCTTTGGCCCATGCCTCTGGTGGCCTTTATGACCCAAAGGTTGACCCGTTTGCTCCATCAGCGATTCGAGATGGTCCAGGCGACCTTTTCTAAAATTATGGAAAAAGTCCGGGAGAGTTTAGTGGGGATCACGGTCGTCAAGGCCTATACCCTGCAGGAACGGGAGGAGAAAAACCTGGCCCGTTACAGCCTTGAGTACCAGGACCAAAATATCCGTTTGGCCCGGATCACCGGCAACCTGTTCCCGCTGTCGATCCTGAGTACCAACTTGAGCCTGGCGGTCGTTCTCTGGATCGGCGGGGGACAGGTTTTGGCCAAAGTGATCACCACCGGTGATTTTGTGGCCTTTATCAGTTATCTGGGGCTCCTCTCCTGGCCGGTCATGGCCCTGGGGTGGGTTATCAACCTCATCAAAAGAGGGGCCGTTTCTCTGGAAAGGATCGAGCGTATTCTGAACGAACGCCCCGAGATCGCCGATCTTCCCGGCCTGACGGTCCCGTCACTCCTTGGGGCCCGCCTGGAGTTGAAAGACCTGACTTTTTCTTATGCCAGGAGAGAAAAACCCGTCTTGCATGGGGTGAGCTTTGACCTGACTGCGGGCCGTACCTATTTGATAACCGGAAAGACCGGCTCCGGCAAGACCACCCTGGCCATGCTGATGATCCGCCTCTTGGACGCGCCTTCGGGGAGTATTTTTTTAGACGACCATGAAATCCATTCCCTTCCCCTCTCCGGGCTTAGAAAAGCCGTTTCCCTGATCCCCCAGGAACCCTTTCTCTTTTCCGACACCATCCGGGCCAATTTGCTTTTGGCTAAGCCCGAGGCCGGGGAAAAAGACCTCTGGGAATGCCTGGCCGTAGCGGCCTTTCAGGAAGAAGTCCGGGCCTTTCCCCAGGGGTTGGATACCGTGGTGGGAGAAAAGGGGGTCTTGTTGTCCGGCGGGCAGAAACAACGGCTTTCGCTGGCCCGGACCCTGCTGATAAACCCCCCGATCCTTATCCTGGACAATACCCTGTCTTCCGTGGACCTGAATACCGAAAAGATCATTAAGGAAACCTTGGGCCGTTTTCGAAAAGGAAAGACAACGATCTACATTTCCCACCAATTGATCGGTCTGGAAGAAGTGGACCGGATTTTTCTTTTGGAAGCCGGAGAACTGGCCGAAACGGGGACCCACGAACAATTACTCCAAAAACAAGGACTCTACTTTCAACTTTACCAATATCAGCGATTGGAGCTGGAATTGCGTCAGGGGGTCTTTTAAGTGCCTTTTAATGATTTCGGGTATATCGAAGGCGAACAGCTTGGACGGCCCTATGACTTCGGCCTGTTGAAGAGACTTTTCCCCTTTTTGTGGCCTTGGCGTAACTGGTGGTTCCTGGGTCTGTCCCTGTCGGTTATTCTGACTTTGCTCGACCTCGTCCCGCCCTATCTGACCAAGCAGGTCATTGATCACCATATCCTGACCGGGGATTGGAATGGCTTAAGGGCCGTGGCCTTCCTGTTGCTCCTGATCCTGGCCGTAAACTTCGGCCTCCAATATATTCAGGTCATGGTCCTGGAACGGTTGGGTCAACGGGTCATGCACACCCTGCGCATGAAAATTTTTTCCCATCTCCTTACGCTTCCTCTGTCGTTTTTTCAGCACAACCCCGTAGGGAGGCTGGTCACCCGGGTCACCAATGATATCGAAAACCTCAACGAGATGGTCAAGTCCCTCTTGGCCACCCTGGTAAAAGACATCTTCCTGGCCCTGGGGATCCTGAGCATCCTTTTATATCTGGACTGTCAGGTTGGCCCTGGTGACCTTCACCATGATCCCCCTGATTTTTATCAGCGCCCGTCTTTTCAGCAGTAAGGCCCGGGACGCCTTCCGGGACCTGCGCCGGCGGGTGGCCCAGTTGAATGCCTTTCTCCAGGAAAGCCTGTCCGGACTGGCCCTGATCCAGATCCTGGTCCGGGAGAAAAAAAGAGTCGACGATTTTGAGCGGGTCAACCACCAGGCCTTTCTGGCCGGCATGAAACAGGTCCAGGTTTTTGCCCTCTTTATGCCCTTGATGGAATTGATCTCGGCAACGGCCGTGGCCCTTCTGATCTGGTACGGCGGCGGCCGGGTCATTCAGCAGACCTTGAGCCTCGGCTCCCTGGTGGCCTTTCTTTCTTATATCCAGATGTTTTTTAAACCCTTGAGGGAAATGACCGAAAAATACAGTGTCATGCAGGCGGCCATGGCCTCTCTGGAAAGGATTTTCGCCCTCATGGATGAACCGGCGGAAGAAGGGTCGGAAGACCAGGCCCGGGAGACGGTCGGCGACCTCAAGGGAGAAATCCAATTTGAAGATGTCGGATTTGCTTATGTCCCCGATCACCCGGTGATCAAGGACCTTTCTTTTACGGTCAAACCCGGGGAAACGGTGGCCATTGTGGGTATGACCGGCGGGGGCAAAAGCACCCTGATCCATCTCCTGGAAGGATTTTACCTCCCTCAAAAAGGACGTATATTGATTGACGGAAAAGACATCCGGACCTTTCCCAAAAAAATGCTTACGCTCCATCATCGGCCTGGTCCCCCAGGAAACCTTTCTTTTTGCCGGTGATCTCAATGAAAATATCTTTCTTCAGCAGGACGCGGATTCCGGGAAAAATAAAAAAGGACTTACAGAGACCGGGCTTCTGGATTCCCTGCTGGCCCGGATGGAAGGCCAACAGGTCGATTCCCTTTCTTCCGGGCAGCAGCAATTGGTGGCCCTGGCCAGGGTGATGGTCCGAGATCCTTTGATCCTGGTCTTGGATGAGGCCACTTCGCAGGTGGATGCCTACACCGAGTCCCTGGTCCAGGAGGCCATCCGAAGATTGCTGGAAGGACGGACCTCCCTGATCATCGCCCACCGGATCTTTACCCTCCGGCAGGCCCGGCGGATTTTGGTGATCCATGAGGGAAGACTGGTGGAAGACGGGACCCATGAGGAATTGATGGGAAAGAAAGGGTATTATTATCGGTTGTATCAGTTGCAGTTTAAAAATAATGGGACGACTGTCGAGTGACGAGTGACGGGCCATCCGCTACAAAATTCGAGCTATCAGCTTTTGAGCTTTGAGTTGTTTTCTCCGAACTCCGCAACTCCCAACTTTCTTTTCACAGTAAGGAGGTCATATGGACTTAGGCATCAAAGATAAAATCGCCCTGGTTTGCGGGGCCAGTAAAGGCCTTGGCAAGGCCGTGGCCCTGGGGCTGGCTAAGGAAGGGGTCAGAGTAGCTGTCTGTTCCCGCAACAAAGAAAATATTTTAACGACCGCGGCCGAAATTTCTAAAGCTACCGGAATGGAAGTTCTGGGGATAACGGCCGACCTGTCCAAGGCTGAAGAGGCCCGCCGATTCTTCAAAGAGGCCCTGGATCATTTCGGCCGGGTGGATATCCTGGTGACCAACGCCGGAGGACCGCCGTCTTTGCCCTTTGCCGAGATTACCGACGCCCAATGGAAATCGGCTTTTGACCTGACCTTGATGAGCGCCGTCATCCTGATCCGGGAATCCCTGCCCTTGATGAAGGAACAGCGATTCGGGCGGATCATCAATATCACCTCGGTGGCCGTGAAGCAACCCTTGGAAGGATTGATTCTTTCCAATGCCCTCAGGACCGGATTGATCGGAATGGCCAAGACCCTGTCCAATGACTTTGCCCCTTATAACATTTTGATCAACAATGTCTGCCCCGGCGTCACCCTGACCGAAAGGGTCAAAGAACTTTCCGGGGCTATGGCTGCCCAAAAAGGGATCTCGCCGGAAAAAGTGATTCAGGAATGGGAGGCCCAGATCCCCATGAGACGGATGGGGAGACCGGAAGAATTGGCCAACCTGGTGGTCTTTCTGGCCTCCGAGCGGGCCTCCTATATCACCGGCACGACCACCCAGGTGGATGGGGGGTTTTATAAGGGGCTTGATGTAGAATGAAATATAGACATGGGGAAACTATCTCAATCTCTCTCTTCAGAAGTTTACCCCCATGTCCTATGTTTGGATTGATTTTGTCTTGACACACAAGACCTAATCCCGTAATCTCGGACTCCCCAAAAAGACTCCTTATCGTCTGAACAAAAGTCGGAAAGTTCTTCTATTGTCGTGGATAGAAGAGGGAAGGTTAAAGGATGTTTCGTGCAAGAGATGCGATTCTCTTAGTGGTGATCTATTCATCCCTTCTGACAGGAATCTTTTTCCCTGGTTTTAGCTCCATTTTTCAACCCGTCCCTTTTTATTCCATGATGATCCTTCTATTTCTTAGTTTTCTTCCTCTTCGCCTTGCCGACATTAAGAAGACCCTGGCGGAATCTCTGGGGGGAATCTCGCTTTTTCTGATCATACGAATGATCCTCCTGCCAGTGACGATCGCTATCCTATTCAAGATTATATGGCCCGAATATGCTCTGTCTGCCTTGCTTTTGAGCGGGATATCCACCGGTGTTGTTGCGCCCTTCATCTCGAATCTACTCGGGGCCAACACATCAGTCGTTCTCGTCATGGTTATCATATCGTCTCTCCTGGTTCCCTTCACTCTCCCTGTGCTCGTGGATTTTTTTTTCGGAAAGGCGCTGGATATTTCTCTATTAAGCATGATTAGGCTTCTATCTATGGTTATCTTCATTCCCATTTTGCTGGCGGAAGGGGTTAAAAGGTTATCAGAGGGACTTACTCAGATGCTGATGAAGAACCAGTATCCTATCGCTTTAGGTCTTTTTGCCATGACCAACCTGGGAATATTCTCCAAATATTCTGATTTCTTCTATCAAAGGCCTGCGACAATCGCGGTAGCGATCCTGGTGGCGATCATTCTCGGCGGCCTCTATCTAATATCGGGCCTTATTCTGGCCTGGGGGAGGCCATTGCAGGATCAATTGGCCGCAGTCATTAGCCTTGGCCTCATGAACAACGTGCTCGTAATCGTTTTTAGCTCTCAATTCTTCACCCCCCTGGAGCCTACAGTGGCAGCCATGTACCTGATTCCATTCTTTGGTCTTATCCTGCCCCTCCGGGCCTACCGAAACTGGAAACTAAACCGTCACGCCCCTGGCGGGGCATGACGGTTTAGTTTGAATTCCAAATCTTTCATTTGATCCTAATTTTAGATACTTCTTCATTATTTTTATTTATCTCCTGCAAAGCGACCTATTCAAAGTGCGTTTATTTAATCATAAAAGAGATATTTACAACCGCAAACGAGAAAAAATCCGAGCAATGCAAAAGGTCAACAATTACGATTTGAAGATGCCAAAAAGTCAGGGCCAGTAATTCTGAACTGTCTCCTCTTCTTTTGTTTATTTTTATACATCGACTTATCTGCCTCGACAAGCAGAGCATCTATGGAGGAAGGATTTTTTGGATTAAAACAGGCAATACCAAAGCTCATGGCGAGTTTATGGGAGGGGTTTGTTTGGAGATGATGGTCATTCAATACTTGCTCGAAACGTTTAATCAATTTTTCGGCCGAGGTCTCAAGAGTGTCCATGGCCAGCATGACAAATTCATCGCCCCCGATACGGGCAAGGATATCCGATTCCCGAAAGGTTTCTTTAAGTATCTTTGAAATTACCATCAAGGCTTGGTCACCTTCTTTATGGCCGAAGGTGTCATTAATTTCCTTCAGATTATCCAGGTCTCCATAAATGAGCACCATTTCCGTTCCCATCCGGTGGGCCGTCTTCAACCCATGTTCGGCCATGGCAAAGAAACCCCGACGGTTATAGAGGCCGGTCAGGTCATCTTTAATAGACAAGGTCCTGAGAGCTTCCTTGGCCTGTTTGAGCTGGATTTCTGATTTTTCCAGTTCATGAACCCGCTGACGCAATTCATTCATTTCCCCGATTAGTTGCTCTCTGGTCTTCCTGGTGTAGTTCATCTCGTAAATCTCGGATTAAAATTTTCAACAAAAGCCCCACTCCTCTCTAAGAAATGGGGTCTATTATATTTCTATCGACACTTCCTCGTTATAAGGTTCCCCAATTACATCCTCTTTAATTTACAATAGAAAGAAAGCAAAGAAAGGACCGTTTTTATTTCAATTTGAACCCTTTCTCCTTGAAAAGTCTGAGGCACGTATTCACAACTTCAGGGTCATAGATGATGCCTCCATTCATGGATATTTTTTTCAGGGCCACGTCTATCCCTTGAGCCGGCCGGTAAGGACGGTGGGAAGCGATGGCTTCGACCACATCAGCCACCATTAAGACCTTCGCTTCGGGGAGAATTTCTCCATCCTTAAGCCCCATGGGATACCCTGAACCATTTATCCTCTCGTGGTGTTGATAAACAATCTTGGCAATGGGCCAGGGGAAATCTATATCTTTTAAGATGTTATAACCGATTTGGGGGTGGACCCTGATCAGGCCGAATTCGATAGAGGATAGTTGAGTGGGATTACTAAGGATCTCTGTCGGCAGGGATATCATTCCTAAATCATGCACCATCCCGGCCATATGGATGGCCTCGACTTGATCTTTGGTCAGCCCCATTTCCTGGCCGATGGACCGGGCCAAGTCGGCGACCCGACGTTGATGGATGGCGGTAAAAGGATCGCGGGTTTCGATAGTCAGGGCCATGGCCTGAATAACCCCTTCCAATGCTCTATGTACTTTGTTTAAGCTTTGTTTAGATTCTTCCTCCCCCTTTTTTTGCTCGGTGATGTCACGACTGATGCCACGGAACCCGATAATCTTTCCCTCCTTGTTTCGTAAAGTGAATATCGAGTCCTCGACAAATATCTGCGCTCCATCCTTCCTAATATTGATAAACGGAACCCATTTTAATGTCTCACCTGTCCGGTAGACTTTGTTGAAGATTTCATATGTGCTTCTTACCTCTTCTTTGGGCGTGAAAAGCCGGTAATTCATTCCAATCAACTCTTTCCGAGAATATCCCAAGATCCGAGACATGGAATCGTTAACGAAAGTGAAACTCCCGGCCAGGTCCATCTCGTAGTAACCAACATCTATCTCATCGATTATGGTTCGATATCTCTCCTCAGACTGACGTATTGCCTCCTCCATTCGATTATCTTCAGTGATATCCTGGGCTATACCTAACTCGAGAAATACCTCCTCCGCCTTTTTGCGTTTGGTGATGTCGAACATGATCGATCGGGTCATAGATAGTGCCCTTATGAGTCACAGATCCCTGAGATATTCAAAAATGCTGGGAACCCGGCCCAGTTCGTACTTTGCATACGGAGTGATATTTAGAAATTCTTATTTTTTTTGTAAATCAGATTTCCCAGTTATTTTTTGCAACAATTAGGCCATTAGTCTGTCGAACGATGAAATTTCAATTATTTTGAGAAGTTAAGGTTTTAAAGGGAACCTTTTGAAGGAAAGGGAATAGGCTGAGAAGCAGGTTTCAATTCCACGATTAGACAAAAAAGGCTATATTTTGGACAATAAAATCGATTATTTCCAGGATACTGAGGGTCAGTAGATGCGCCGAAAAATGAATGGTGGGGCTATCCTTTTAAAATAACGTGGAACAGCTTAATGCCCACTTCCAATAGTTTTTCGTTGGTCGCTCGGTTTTCAGGCAATCTCAAAAATTTTCCATCATTACCGTTTGTAATACAGCATAATGAGCCAAAATCGAAAAACACGATTTCAGTTATTAAATCAGTTATGGGCCGATTATCTCGTTTAAACCTTCAGCGACCAGGCCCAATATTTCCGCCGATATCCACCCTTTTTTCTTCTCCAGCCGTTCAACGGAGAGGGTTGCTCGATCCCATCCACCGTCTGTCACTTTGACCTTAGGACCTCAGAGCATAACCGTAAATCCGCCCACAGCTATAGGATGTGAACGAGAATAGCGTGTTCGGCGACACCGTTATTGCCGTACCCCAGGACATTCCAGGGGGCATTCATGGGCTGAATTCGACCGTCGGAATCGGTGGCCCGGGCCATGATCTTGAAATCCCCCTTCTCCTCGGCCTTCCAGATAAACTGCCACTGCTTCCAGGCGAACTTCTCTCGGGGGCCTATGAACGCGGCAGGCTGCCAACGGTTACCGTTATCGACTGAAACCTCCACCAGCTCAACCTCCCCCTCCCCGGCGTAGGCTGCCCCCAGGATCGTTATAGGCCCAACCGGCAGGTTCTCGTCCTGAAGGGGTTGAGTGATAATGGACTTCAGTTTGATGGCCGTCACCACCGATCCGCTCTCGGGCCCCTGGTCTTTTTGAAACACGCGATAGACCTTGTCCATGAAAAAACCTTCATAAGGGCGGTCCTGGACCGTTATCTTGTGCAGCCATTTAGCGCAATTGGCCCCGGTCCATCCCAGGGCCAGAACCCGGAGAGGATATCCATGTTTCATGGGCAGAGGTTCACCGTTCATCTCATAGGCCAGGAGGGTGGAGGACATGGCCTTGGTTAAGGGAATGCTCCGGATAAAAGAAACGCCGGAACTCCCGACAGGCTTGTCCAATCCCTGGAAGGCGATATGGTTGGCATCGGGCTTGGGGCGTGTCTTTACGAGGAGGTTTCTGAGCCAAACTCCTCCCCAGACGGCATTGCCCACTCCCCCTATGGTCCAGGGATTGCCGGTTGATTTTTGGGCGAGAAGAGAGCGGCCGTTTCCCGAACACTCCAGGGTGTTGGAGGCTATGGCCTTTGGCATTCGAATGATCTGATCATAGGAGAACTGAATAGGCTCTTCCACAAACCCATCGATTTGAAGCCGCCATTCAGCCAATGAGATGGGTTCCTGAGGGATTTCTCCCTGATTCCGATCGAAGAAGACGGCATTTGATGTGATCCAGGAGCGAAGATGAGTGATCGGAGTTTCGGCATTCAAAGGCTTCTCGGACATGATCCGCATTTTTTCGGTCATTTTCTTCCTCCTTTACTTAAGCTTTATTAACAGGTTGCTTAAAGCTGAGGGTTAATCGCTGACCGCTCCATCCGGAAGTGTGTAGTTTTCGAATAGACATTAATAATTTTAGGACCCCACAATAGGAAAGTCAATACCGGCCTTACTCAAGCTTTCTACGAATAGAAAAATTTTTACTGCAAGGCAATGACGGTGGCGAAACGGCCGGTCTCCTTTTCTTTCCGATAGGAGAAAAAATCCCGGGTTTGGCAGGAGGTGCAGATGCCGGCGATCTCAATATGGTCTTCCAAAACCCCGGCCGCCATTAATTGATCCCGGCTTAACCGCCAGAGATCGAAATAATAAGGACGAGACTGATAGGTCCAATACCGAGGCGGGATCTCTTTTCGGTAATTGATGAACTGGGCACAGCATGGCCCCAGGGAAGGCCCTATGCCGGCTATCAGGTCCGAAGGTTGGGTCCCATAGAAGGCCTTCATTTGTTTAACGGCCTCTCCGATGACGTTGTTCACATTGCCCCGCCAGCCGCAGTGGATATTGGCAACGGCCCTATGCCTTGGATCATAGAACAGCACGGATTGACAATCGGCTTGTTTGATCATCAGCCCTTGCCCCGTTATCCGGGTCATGAGGATATCCCCGGATCGTTCTTCGGGAACCCGATGCGAAGTCTTAAGCGGACTGTCCTGAATAACCACCGCTTCCTTCCCATGCACCTGTTTGAGGCTCCAGATACCGCCAATCCCCAATGTTTTCAGGACCAGCTCCCGATTATGGACGACTTTTTGCCGGTCGTCTCCCACGGCAAAACTTAAATTGAGACTGGCGTAAGCCCCTTGACTGATTCCTCCATGACGGGAAAAAATCCCGTGAATCAATCCCGGTACGGATTGAAATAGAGAGAATCGGAAAAAAGAAAGCCCGTTAAGGGTGCGCTGGGACAAGGAAGAATTCATTTTTTCAGCTCAAGGCTCAAGAGATAAAGGAACCTATCAAATCCGTTAATTTGGGGATTTTTTTCTCGGTAAGAAATTTTTTTATTCCTTCGACAACTTCAAGGGCGGCATCAGGTCTGACAAAATTAGCCGTTCCGATTTGAACGGCCCTGGCTCCGACAATAAGAAACTCCAGGGCGTCTTCGGCCGTTCGGATGCCTCCCAGGCCGATAACCGGTATGGAAATTGAACGGACCGTCAGATAAACCAGGCGCAAGGCAATGGGACGGATGGCCGGTCCGGAAAGCCCCCCGCCAAGGCAGCCCAGCTTGGATCGCCTGGTATGAATGTCCACAGCCATCCCGGGGATGGTATTGATCAGGGAAACCGCGTCGGCACCGGCCCCCTCCACGGCGCTGGCTACGGCACAAATATCCGTAACCTGGGGCGTTAATTTGACGATCAGCGGCAGACGGGTAGCCTGCCTAATTTTGGAGACGACCTGGGCGGCCCCCCGGGGTTGGGCGCCAAAGGCCATTCCCCCCCGGGCCACATTGGGACAGGAGATGTTGACTTCCAGGGCGGCAATCCCCGGCTGGTCATTCAAGCGCTTAGCCAGCTCCTGATACTCCCCAACCGAGTGACCCAGGATATTGACGATTACCGGGATGGTTAATTTTGAGAGAAAGGGGAGCTTGTCCCGGATAAATCCTTCCACCCCGACATTTTGCAGGCCGATGGCGTTGAGCATCCCTGAAGGGGTTTCCAGGATCCTTGGGGGAGGATTACCAACCATGGGTTTTAAGGAGATCCCCTTGGTGATCAAGGCCCCCAATTGATTCAGGTCGAAAAAGTCGGCATATTCTTTCCCGTACCCGAAGGTCCCCGAGGCGGTCAGGACCGGATTATTCAGCCGAAGGCCGGCGATGTCGACGGACAGATCAGGAACAGGCGATTTATTCATCCCCAAGGACCTCGCCGGCTTCAAAAACCGGCCCTTCCTGACAGACATTGACATAGGAACAGCCGCTTTCATTCTTCCTGGCCACCGCGCACCCCAGACAGGCCCCCAGACCGCAGGCCATGCGGGCTTCCAGAGACAGTTGGCAGGGGACCCCTTTTTGAAGCGCCCAGCTTCGGACCGCCTTCAACATGGGCAATGGCCCGCAGACAAACAAGGTCTGGCCGGGAGATGGTTTTTTAATCCCCTTGTTTAACAGACCAGTGACCAATCCTCTATGGCCGAAAGAACCGTCCTCGGTGGCCGCCAGGATTTCTACCCCTGCCCGTTCAAATTCCTTCAAACCAAGGAGTTCCTTTTGGGTCCGGGCCCCGATAAAAAGTTTGGGAAATTTCATCGGTGCTTTCTTTTGAATCTTTTTCCAGGTCTCGGCCAGAAAAAGGAGCGGGGCCACGCCCATCCCACCGGCCACAAGGATGGGCTCCTGATCCTTATCAAGGACAAACCCTCGTCCCAAGGGCCCTCTAACTTCCAGGAGGTCCCCTTTTTTCAGGTCGGCCAACTGCCGGGTCCCCTGTCCTACAACTTTAAAGAGAAGGGCGATTTGATTTCCCTGGACCCGGTGGATGGAGAAAGGCCGGGGTAAAAGGGGCTCTGAAAATTTTTTCGGGCGGACCATGACAAATTGTCCGGGTTGCGCCTGAGAGGCTATGGGGCCTGCGGAGAAACGCAGGAGATAAATATCCGGCGCAATGGATTTGATGCCCTGGATTTGAGATTCTTGAAAGATCATCATTTGTCTTGACCCGATAAGTTTATATATTGTATTTAATGATGAAAAGTCAATTTAGAAATCATCAGCCTTGATGGTATTGCAAAGGTTCGATTGGTCCGCCTTGCGTCATTCAACCTTAACTACCATCATATTTCTCGGGTGTTAAAAAGGAGGCCCCATGGACATGACGGTCTTTGAAAAAATGGAAGCCCCGCAACTGCGAAGTTATCTGGAATTTTTACTTTGGCACTATCGGGTCATGGATGCCTTCTGGTTTCTTTATGTGGCCGATAAATTCGACCAGCCCACGGCCGAAAGGATCAATGAACGGGTCTGGGCCAGGGTGCCCCAAATGGCCGCCAAAGATCTCGTTAAGCGGTTTGAAATACCAGAAAAGGGACTGAAAGGATTCGTCAAGGCCTTGAGGCTTTTCCCCTGGACCCTCCTGATCGATTATCAAATTGAGGAAAAAGAAAACGAAGTCATCATCACCGTGCCCCACTGCGCCACGCAGGAAGCCCGGCTCAGGCGGGGCTTAGATGAATTTGTCTGCAAGCACATGCATAAGGGGGAGTTCGAAAGTTTTGCCCGGGAAATCGATCCCCGGATAAAGGTGGAATGTCTTTTTGCCCCTCCGGACCCTCATCCCAAAGAACTGTTCTGCAAATGGCGGTTTACCCTCTAAGAACTTCATTTCGTCGTCGGACATACCGATCACCATACTCTATCTTTCTCTCGTTTAAATTCGGTATTGATGCCCTTGAGGAATCCCCGGAGTTCTTTAATATCGCGTTCCGGTATAAGTTCAATACGTCCGGCATATTCGACAACTTGCATTTTTTGGCCCGGCTGAATATTCAATGACTTCCTAACTGTTTTTGGTATAACGACTTGATATTTTGGTGATACGGTTATTGATTGCATGCCGATACCTCCATCGATCTATTTTGTATTACGATATCATGATCGATATGGTTTTATCAATTAGGTTGATTTCCATGATTTCTCTCCCTTTGGCCCCGGAAACCCAAGAGTGCCTTAACGTTCTCAACAAAAGGATTGTTCCCTACGGCAATACTACGCGCCCATTCATCTTGACGGGTCTCCGCCTCTTCTTCCAAATATTCCTCTACCCATCCCTTATGGCTGTTCCTTAGCTGGTCATAGGAGCCGGCTCCGAACAATCCCCCAGATGATAATATTCCCTGCTAATTCAATTAGTTCATATGGCCCGACCCCCCAAGCCCAGCTATGATTCCATTTATCTTGATCCTTTATTAAAGATCTAATGAATTTCCCGAATCTGGTCTTTAGCCATAACCGACCATTCAAAATGCTTGGCTTTAAGACCGCCATGAGTCATAAGCATGGCAATCCTGCGTTCGTTTCTGTCTCTAATTTTTTCCAAAAAGCTTTGATGATAAAGGGCCGACAGACTTACCCCTTCAAACCCCGGTGTGCTTTCCAGTATTCATACTCATAGGGCCATTCATCTTTGCGCCAGAGCATCAGTGAACGCATACGATCTCTAAACTTCCGGGTTATCTCCCTGTACTCGGGGGTGATTTCTTTGGCCCACCAGGCTTTCACCAGTCTCTCGCCCAGTGCAAAAGCCTTTTCTCTTATTTCCGAAGGGAAGTTATAATCTTGAATCTCACCCATCGTCGCCCAGACAGCACCGACAGGGATAGCGCCGGTGGTGGCCAGGAAATGCTGCATATAGTCCGCTATGGGGGCCTCATCGCCCCCCCCAGAAGTTACCACCGCTACGCCATACTTCCCGTCGAATCCCTGGCAATGGACCACCCCGCAACAGCGATCAAGGAAGGCTTTTAATTGGGCGCTAACATGAAATATATAGTTGGGGCTGGCGAGAACGAGACCGTCGGCCTGGTCAATTCGCTCCTTGATCGTTTTGAATGAGTCCTTCTGTGGGCAAGAGCCCTCTCGATGGCAAGTATTGCAGGCCTTGCACGGTTTTATTTCCTGTCCTTTGATGGCGAAGATCTCGGTAGTGGCCCCAAGGCTTTCGGCCCCCTGGAGCACTATCTTTACCAGGGAACCCGTAGCCCCTTTGGCTCCTCTCGGGCTTCCTATTATGGCAATGATTTTCATAATTGTCCTCCCTACTGGATGTAATCAAGATCAGGATCGTTTTAATACGTAGTGGTTGGGTTTATAAAACAGCAATTTAGAGGGTCCAACTTCGCGTTCATCTCAAATTATCGGCTGACAGCTTGATAGACCAATTGTTTGAACTCGAACTGGAACGGGTGCATGAAGGCCATCTGGCGCTGTGTCATCAGCAATCCTGCAAGATTCGTCTTTGGCGATATCCACCATTGAGTGCCTGCAATGCCGCCCCACTGAAACTCGCCAGTTGATTCTTTGGGTTCAAGTGGGGAGGGCGCAAGCGTCAGCATACCTGCAAGTCCGAAGGCATATCCCCGAATTTCGCCTAATCCTGGAAACCGGACCCATACACCTTCCGGCAACTGATTAGTCATCATCAAGGAAATAGTATCTGGTTTTAGCAATGTTGGACCACCGGGCAAAAGGCTACGCAGGAGGGCCACCATATCCGGTAATGTCGAGACCAATCCACCTCCGCCCGACAGTCGGGGGACTGGTCGCAAATAGGCTTGGGGATATGGCGCGTCATCTGTGCGGGCGAGTCCCGGCTTCATTGGATTCAGAAGGTCTGCACCGGCATAATACGCCGCGAACCTGTGGCGCTTTTCCTCTGGCACGACAAAACCTGTATCCACCATGCCAAGCGGACCGAGTATTCGTAACTGGATGAAGGTGTCGAAGCGCTGGCCGCTGATGATCTCGACAAGCCGGGACATAACGTCGGTTGCCACCGAGTATTCCCACCCAGTACCGGGATGAAAGACGAGGGGCAGGTCGGCCAACGTATCAATCATGTCTGACAACGACGTATCCGGATTGCGGACTTCATGTTCGACGTAGGCATTATAGATAATCGTTCCGGGGTCCAGAAGTCCGTAGCTCAATCCCGAACTGTGGCTCATTAGATGACGAATAGTGATCGGGCCGCGGGCGGGTTCCGTATCATCCAATGCCGTCGCTCCGGGCCTTAGAACACGACGATTAGCCAATTGCGGTATGAAGTTCTCGATCGGGTCATCCAGTTGGAATCGACCTTCCTCAAATAGAAGCAGCGCAGCGCAGGACGTGATCAGCTTGGTGTTGGAGAATACCCGGAAAAGATGGTCGGTTCGCATTGGGATGTCATGCTCTTTGTCTGCCCACCCGACACAATTCAGGTCTACTAAGTCTCGCCCTATTAGGACCGCGGAAGAAACTCCCGCAAGAATGTTCGCATCTACGTACCGCCGCATTGCCGCATGCACGGGACCAAAATCATAGCTGTTGGCTGTCACTGTCATGCTTTCCATCTCGACATCTCTCCCTATGGTTGATTAAATTATAAGGTTTCAGATAGTTTTCACGTTTTTGTCCAAACGTAATAATCTGGGGGCCACCTTTAACGAAACTCAAAATGTATTCAAATGGCTTCGTGTATCCGTCGGCCTCCAGGGTATTGGTCAAGAGGCTAAACCCCAGGACTGAATCTTGTGATAACCGAATTATCCCCTCGTAGTATATTTTAATAGGTCTATTTTCATGCGGTAGGGCATGATTAGTCTATGGGGTTTGGTTTTGTCGATCATGAAAGAACAAGCCAGTTTTCCATAACTAATTCTTCTATCTTCGAGAAATGTCTGGTATTTCCTGAAACTAAAACCAGATCATGACTGATGGCCGTGGCCGAAATCAGGATGTCTTCTAATCCGATCGTCTGTCCTTTTTTTCGAAGCCGGGCCAGGAGGTCTCCGGCGATCAATCCCTCTTTCGGCCCCAGAGGAATGACCTGAATCTGGGAAACTACGTTTTCCACTATCTTCGCCCAGAAGCGATCGAAATCATCTCGCAGGGCGCTGCCGTATCGTAATTCCATCAGACAAATCATTGAGGTATAAAGGGTATGGACCGGCCGCGAAGATAATTGGGACAACAAATTCGGATTCGGTCTTTTTTTAATTAACTCACTGAGTATATTCGTATCCAGGAGGACCATGCGATTAATTTTTTTTCCTTAAAATTCGTGGTCTGTGCTTGGTCCGTTCTTGAACGATCTTATCGATCTCTGAAAAAAAGGGGTCGGTTTCGTTAAGCCAGCCTTTTGCCTGGAAGGTCGGGGAATCGATTTCTTCCGGCGGAGATAACAAGGCCATCGGCTTGCCTCTCTTTGTGATGATAATTCTTTTTTTCCCATAGGCAACTTTTCCCAGCAGTTCGGAAAAGGTTTTTTTAGCCTCGGCAATAGAGACGGTTTCCAGGATCATGGCATTCTCCTCCAACAGGTCATTTTATTAATTATGGACATTATGACCTGTTTCCCAATAGAAGTCAATTATGCTTCCGACTCCCAATATTATTGTTCTTGCCTATTTTGGGGAAGTTTGACCAATTCTCGGGCAGAAGAATAATTCAATTTTATGACGCGCTTCGGGAAAACCTCCTTTTTAGCCTCAAAAAACTCATTATAGGTCCATTTTATATGGCATGGACGATAATATTCCCTGCCTGATCAATCAGTTGTCGTGGCCCGACCCCCCATTAGGGGTGGATACCAACCAGAGCGCCGGGCCCGATTATGATGAGGCGGGCCACTATGGGAAGGCATCGGTGGCGTGTGGGGTGGGCGGTGGAAGAATCCGGATCGGCCTCATTGCCAATAATCAAGTGCTCAGTTCATTACTAAATGATTTCTCACGAAAGAAAAAATACCGATTACCATATAAAACATGCATGGGGAGGTGAATAACTTTAATGCTGTTTGTTCCTCTTCTCCTGGTACATCAGCGTGTCTGCCTGAGCTATAAGTTCATCGAGAGAAAGGGGTTTTTTAGGGTCATAGAATGCTATGCCTATGCTCAGGGAGAGCGTATAGCTTCTTCCTTCAGGTCTGTTGTAATCATCAAGATAATTATGTAGACGTTCCATGAGAACTTCTCTGGTTTCATCGCTTGCATCTATGGCCAGGATGAGGAATTCATCCCCCCCTATGCGAGCGATGATATCCGATTCCCGAAAGGTTTCTTTAAGTATCTGTGAAGTATCCACCAAGGCTTGGTCCCCTTCTTTATGACCTAAGGTATCATTAATTCCCTTCAAATTATCCAAGTCTCCAAAAATGAGCATCATCTCTGATCCCATCCGTTGGGCAGTCTTCAAAGCTTGTTCGGCCAATATAAAGAAACCCCGGCGGTTATAGAGGCCGGTCAATTCATCTTTAAGAGACAAGGCCTTGAGAGCTTTCTCTGCCCGCTTGCGTTCGGTGATTTCCACCAGCAGTTCCCGGTTGGATTCGGCCAGTGCTGTGGTTCCTTCCTGGACTTTGGCCAGTGCTTTCTGAATCTCTATGTTTGATGTCTCCATCTGGCCTTGGACATTGTTGCGAACCTTTTCCATCGTAAATGAGAAGAAAAAGATGATGATATAGACCGCTATGAAACGAACGACAAGGTCCATCTGGTAAACCGCCATCCAAGAGACCTCTTTCCCGAGGATAAAAATCGCGATTGCCAACCCCAGAAGCAGCAAAGACATTTGGCCCCCTCGCTTGATACCCAGCAAAAAGAGGGCAATCAGGGGATAGGTCAAAGACCAGATTAAGACGGTCTGGCCCATGCCGCCGCTGGCGATTTGGAAAGTAAACAAAAGGCCGGCCGCCGTTGTTCCGAACTCTCCTGTCCTGCGATAGTTGCCGGTCTTTCGCAGGTAAACGAACAAACCGATCAAAAATGCCACAACCGTCGAGTCGACGGCCGCCAGCAGAATATTCTCTTTCGTATATGCGACAAAGATAAAAAGGAAGAGGCAAGGGGCTCCCATCAAGAACATGAGGTTCTGCAGAACCACCTTGCGAAGCACCTCGATATCGCCGCTGCTCGGCAGTCCACTGGAAATCACATTCCAAAGCATTTGTCTGATTTTGTTCATCCGGTCCCTTCGACCTTGGGACAGCGGACGTCATTCTTTTTCATTGTACACCTCAAATATTTCCAGGTGATGCTTCTGAATCCTATCGCCATCTCTATAGGTAAATTGCTTTTATTCAGGATTGGAAAAAATTTATAAAAAGATGAATGAGCAAATACGATGGAACACATGTAATATCAACTCCCCGAATTCCGCGACTCGATTCTGATGGCAGGAGAATAGAAACTAAACCAATCAATTAAAATGGTATCCCTTCTCCCTAATCAGTTTTAAACACACCTCCACAGCTTTCGAATCATAAAGGATCCCTTTGTTCCGCGAAATTTCCTCTAAGGCTTTTTCAATCCCCAAGACAGGCCTGTAAGGACGGTGGGAGGCCATGGCCTCATATAAAAAAACCCCACTTATTTCTTGAGAAGTGGGGTCTGCTATTTTTCCATTGTAACTCCTTTGTAAAAGGGTTTACCAAAAGAAAATTTCCTTAATTTGTTTTTAGATTTCTTACCCCTAATTACCAGAAACTCAATAAATTTCAACCCTTTTTTATTTATTACAATTTGAAATCTGACATGGCGAGCTAAAATTCAAAAACAAAAGTACAGTAGTTGTCAAACCCCCATTTGGTGCTCATCCCATATTCCCTCGATTTAGTTATCAAACTTTTGAGGGACTTTCTATGGAAATTATTGCGCCCAGCAGGCCGGTTATGTGTCACTAGTTCTTTCATTTACCTACTACCCACGATTTCGTAGGGCAGCCAGGGCCTTAACGACTTCCCGGCCCTAGGCGTCAATGATGTCCATGAGTTCCTCGGGCGTTCGCTCATCTTCATCCGGCTTTTTGTTTGGGTTGACAGCCTTAAGGGGTTAACTGTGGTCGGGCAACGATAAGTTATTTATTATTCAGGTTTAATGTCCCCGAAGTAGGTATTTTAAAAACCTATATCGTCGTTTTCGTCCCCGAAAAGAGCCTTATAGGGAGCAGGTCCCTCCCGTAATTGATATCCTCTATCGCCTTCCATGAACATGGATAGCGAGCGCAATCCCCGCAACTTTCTGCGTGGGCAGCATGTCACGTCTTCAGTTAAGGAGATCAGGGCTTCACTTTAGAAGAAATTCTCTCGGTGGGTGATGTGCCAGACGTATCCCGGAATGTAATGTCTTTTCGGTCTTGCCATATCGGGAAAACCTTCCCTTTTAGCCTCAAAAAACTCATTATGGGCCCATTTTAGAGGGCACAGATGATAATATTCCCTGCCTGATCGATCAGTTGTCGTGGCCCGACCCCATTAGACTGCCTTTTGAAATATGTAATGGTCATCAATTCGGATCTTAACTGGCGGTTTCCTTAATAATTACCTTGTGAACATTCTGCCGACGCTTGACGGTTGCCCTCGTTTATTTTTATATTGAGCCTTAAACTTATAAAAATCTTTTTCTCCGGAGCGAAGAAAATCAAGAAAATCCAATCCACTATACCTACAAGTCTGACATACACTCAAAAGCGTTAAGTATTCATCCGTCCCCTTTTCGGTAGATATTCCGGAAATTACCTCTCGGAGTCCTGCAAAAGCTTTGATGGCATGCTCCGCATTGTTATTATTCCAAGGGACACCATCGTATTTTAAAAAAGTAAATAGTTTGTCACGGTTCCTTTCAAAACGATCTTTACACTTCAAAGCAGTTTCACTTTGGTATTCTGTAATTTGAAGGTCATGGTAAAATTTATCGACCAATTTCACATGCTTTTTTAGGAAATATTTCTTCAAGCCGTACCTATCAACCGTTTCAATCATTGGCTTTAAAAGATAGCTAAAATTAATGACAATTTGTTTAAGTTGTTCATCAAATGGACTATTTAAAACTTCGTCATTTAAATCTCGAATAAGATGAATTAAGCATTTTTGTTGTGGACAATTAATGGAATCATAAGCCGTGTAGAAATCGGATATCAAAACTCCCTTAAAATTAATAAGAAGTTTTTGGGCGATCTCACCTTCTCGGCTTTCAGATAGAAGGTAAAATACCTCATGCAAACTGGTTAGTACCCAAACAAAAGCCGATCGCCCCTTGATGTTCGCCCGAGTTTCGTCTGCGTGAACAAGATCACCATTAACAATTCGTTCAAGAATCTGTTGTTTGGTTTCAGTATAATAATTGGCAGTCCGTATTTTTAGGTTATGTAAAGTACTCCGACTTAATTCAAAACCAAACAGCCGGTTGAAGCTTTGTACTACCGTGCGTTGGGGAATGCATAATTCTACAACTTGGTAGAAAAAATAAGAAATCAAGTTCCAGCCATATTTGCATCGCCAGTGTCGAAACCTTTCTGGAATTCCATAGTTAGTCCCACACTTCCGACAATAATAAGTTGCAAAAATATATTTTATCCGTCTTAACTTAATGCTACCTCGGCCAAAAATAATATCATGAAGGCTTTTTAGCCGGGTTGAGCCTTTGCGGTAAAAAGTTCGACCGCACACCGGGCAAATACGTGAATTTTTCCATGTAATCGTCAGATCCACGCCTAATATTTTTTTCTGCGGTTTTTTCTGCGGTTTCGATTTGGCTTTCTCTGTCCGAGCATAAACACGATTCCTCTGGTAGTTCCAATGTGCCGCGGAGTTTATATATTCCAAGCTTGAAACTGGGCTGGTAAAGATATGCCACTTAGATTTTATTGGATATTTTTCAAAATCTGCACGAATGATATTTTCATCGCTATGTTGATCTATTGGACTAACCTGGTTAAATTTTTCAATTCGTCGAATGGTGTCTGCGAGAAGTTCCAGTCCCTCACAGTCTTGGGCGTTGTACCGAATCAACTTTTCTTTAATGAATCTGTCATGCGTATTCTCCCATAGCTGCCGCCATGCGATGGACAGTAACCCTGAGCAATCAGTGTCCGTCCAATTAAAGCCGAGGAAGGCCGCTGTTTCTTTTAGTCCGTTAGAAAACAAAGGGAAATAAATTTGCCCATAAAGAATCGAAAGGATATTTACAGATTCCGCAATAGGTTTATTAAGTTGAGATTCCTGAATCCCATGCCGCTTGGACATCTGTTTCAAAAAAATCTTTTCGAAACTTCCATAATGTACAAGAATTGGATTATCAATCGTTTTGAGTATGCCAATAAATTCCCTCCAGATTGTTCCTTCCTCTTCGGAATGATCTGCCCACAAACTGCGTTGAACAACAGACTCTCCGTTTCTGATTCTCAAGCCGATGAGATAGTAAAAATCATTATCTGGTAGGCCTTCAACGTCAAAATAAACCGGCGTGCCTGTAATTTTTAGTTCTGGATTGCCTACAATATGGATTTTCTTCTCTCTAATTGCCAGTGCCTTAAGAGAGTGATGATACTTCTCACGTTTGTCACGCTGCCGCTTGGTTTGTTATGGTCTTTAGAGGTGTTACGTTCAATCGCGTGAAGATCGGATTTCAGATTTTCGTTTTTTACTGGGACGTCTATTGCCAATCGCCAAGTAGCAATCTTTAGGTCCACTGGTATAGATGAAAGGACAACGGATTCGTTCCCTTGAACTTTACTTTTCAATCTAACAATTCCCTCAGAGCGGTATACATTTTTCTTTTTCTCGACGAAATTCAAATAAATATTTGATTTGCCTTTTTCACCGAGACAAAAAAACCAAGCTTTTGAAGGGCATTGGAGATAGGTTTCGAAAATATGGGAGGAAATTATCATTTGGGATTGTTGAGAGATACGGTAGGATTAATGCGGTTTATTGCAAGTTCGTTGCGTGATCAAATTCTTTCAAACAAGGATTTTAACTCCCGCAAGCGATTCTGTGTTACATTCCAGACGGATTTCAAGTCAACACCCATATAATCATGAATAAGAATGTCACGTAGACCAGCCATTTTACTCCAGGGAATGTCGGGATGTTTTCTCCTAAATGATGCCGGGATATGTTTGGTGGCTTCACCAATGACTTCAAGACTTCTAATTACTGCATTGACTGTCTTCTTGTCCGACACAAATGTTTCGTAGCACATTCCTTGCGTGAACTCCTCGACATCCGCAATAGCAGTTTTGATGTCATTGAGGTAATCGGTGAGTTCCCTGGCTTTAGACATATTCGACCTCGGATAAGATGCGCTTGCCAATGGCTGGCTTGAGGGCTGATTCCATAACCAGATCAACTTTGGACTGGAGTCGGCTTTCGAGGTAATCGCGCAAATCCAAAAAGTCGAAGAGGTCGATATCTCGACTGAAGGCGACGAGTATGTCAATATCACTCTTCTTTCGTTCCCTCCCGCTGACATAGGAACCAAAAAGACCAACCCGTTTGACCCCATAAAGGGTTTCCAGTTCCTGCTTATTGCTTCTTATGGTGTTGAGGATCTGTTCTTTAGCCATAATTGTCTACCTATAGCATGTTTTCGAAGCCAACAAATTTCAAAAAAACAAAAGAAAATCAACCCCGCCGGAAAATAGCAGTATGGGTGGCTTAACCGGTTAAATTAAGATTTTTTTTAAGGGTTTAATATAGGAGAATTTGTTTAGTATGTCAAATTGGATTGTACATAATTAGAAAATATCTTGAAATAGGAATAGATTAGATAAAGAATTTCTACTTGTATTCTTGTCTTTTTTCAAAAATAGAAATTTAAAAATTTCAGTGGTTGTCAAACCCCCATTTGGTGCTCATCCCATATCTCCTCGATTTATATATAGCGCAATAAATAATTGCGTATAAGAAAGAAATATGATACAGTTTCTTCATGAGACCATTAACCATAGTCGATGCACCGACCATTGTACTTGGATTACAGGATGAAATCCGTCGTTCAGAAGAATCTCGGTACGACCACCGTCTCCACGGTGTATTGCTAGTGGCCCAAGGGATGAGTTGCCCGGAGGTCAGCCGTCTGCTGGGAGACTCACCGCGAACGGTGGAATACTGGGTCCGCCATTTCGAGGAAAGAGGCTTAGCCGGATTAGTGGAAGGAGAACGTACCGGCCGCCCTCGTCGGCTGAACGATGAGCAACTGAAGGAAATCAAATCGATTTTGCGGCAACCACCAGAATCGGTAGGAATTGCCAGTGGTATTTGGGATGGCAAAGGGTTGGCTGCTTTCATTAAGGAGCGATATGGAGTGACGTTAAAGGTTCGGCAGTGCCAATACATGTTTGAAATCCTTGGCTTTCGCCGGCGCAAACCACGTCCTCTGATTGCCAGGGCTGATCCTGAACTTCAGGAGGCATATAAAAAAACTCCGAAAGTTCGTAGCCGATCCCGAAATTGATTTGTGGTCGATCGATGAAGTTCATTTTCAGCGATATGGATCGCGTTGTGTGATAGGGGTTCCTCCGGAGGAGGAGGACCCCGTATTGTTGCATCATCCCACTCGTAAGAGCGTGGGCTATTTCGGAGCTGTCCGTCTGCGTGATGGAAAACTGGCTTTTCAGAGAGAAGAGGAAAAGTTTAATGCTGAGACCTTTTATTGGTTTCTCAAACACCTTAAACAAACCAGTTCTCGAAGCAAACGACGTGTAGTGGCCATTGTGGATAATGCCAGATATCATCATGCCAAGCTTCATAAGGATTGGAGGGAGGAACAAGAGCCTCAATTCGTCTTGGATTTTCTACCTCCCTACAGCCCTGAGCTTAACCCCATTGAGCGGTTATGGAAATTGACTCGAAAACTTTGCCTGCACAATCGATACTTTCCGACCCTTGCTGATGTCGTGGAGTCGGTAGAGTCTAAATTCAGTAAATGGACATCCGGAAATGAGGCGGTCCGAAAATTATGCGCAATTAACTAATGCGCTATGTATAGTTATCAACCTTTTGAGGGACTTTCTATGGAAATTATTGCGCCCAGCAGGCCGGTTATGTGTCACACGTTCTTTTATTTACCTGCTACCCACGATTTCGTAGGACGGCCAGGGCCTCGGCGACTTCCCGGCCTTTGGCCTCGATGATGTCCATGAGTTCCTCGGGCGTCCTCTCATCCACATCCGGCTTTTTGTTTGGGTTGATAGCCTTAAGGGGTTAACTGTGGTCGGGCCATGATAAGTTATTTATTATTCAGGTTTAATGTCCCCGAAGTAGGTATTTTAAAAACCTATATCGTCGTTTTCGTCCCCGAAAAGAGCCTTATAGGGAGCAGGTCCCTCCCGTAATTGATATCCTCTATCGCCTTCCATGAACATGGATAGCGAGCGCAATCCCCGCAACTTTCTGCGTGGGCAGCATGTCACGTCTTCAGTTAAGGAGATCAGGGCTTCACTTTAGAAGAAATTCTCTCGGTGGGTGATGTGCCAGACGTATCCCGGAATGTAATGTCTTTTCGCTCCTGCCATATCAGGAAAACCTCCTTTTTTAGCCTCAAAAAACTCATTATGTGCCCATTTTAGAAGG
>CAVYLJ010000039.1:0-83149 GCA_963769305.1 uncultured delta proteobacterium
GCCTCAATCCCGAGTTCTTCCATGAGCTCCCGTTGGGCCGTATCCAAGGGCGTCTCTCCGGGATCGGTATGGCCGGCCGCTGAAGAGTCCCAATGCTCCGGGTACTGGTCTTTATGGGGGGAGCGTTTCTGAAGATAGAGGTCTCCTTTGGAATTGAAGATGAAGATATGGACGGAACGGTGACGCAGGGATTTCTGATGGATTTCCCAACGGCTGGCCATGCCGATCACCTGGTTTTTCTCGTCCACCACTTCCAGGGTTTCTTTTTTCGTGGAATCGGTCATGGCCTTATATAAAAAAATAGGGTTCAAGGATTCCAGGATTCGAGGGTTCAAGGGGCTTCATTTCCTGACTTTCCCTTGAATCCTAGTTTGTTTTGTAGCGTTCAAAAGGTGCATGAGGAACATGGCTTTCTTATTGCCTTTCCGGATATTTTATTTCATAGTATCCTTACAAAAAGATCCCAATAATGCAAGTTTTTATACAATAGAGAAGGCCTATGATATCTGAAAATTCCCTGGAACTGTTGGAATATCCCAAGCTGCTTGCGCATCCTTTCCGAGCCGGCCCATTGTCCGGCCACAAGGCAGGCGGTCTTGGGTATCCGTCCTTTTGAAGATCTGGACCCCATTGTCGAACGGCAGCGTCTGGTGGAAGAATTGCGAAATCTTAAGGCCGAAGGAAATCCCCTCGCGCCTTTATCCCTTTTCCGATTTGAAACCCTTACTGGAAAAGGCCCGGCCGGAAGGGGCGGTCGTGGAATCCTATGAGCTTTCCGCTTTTATCCCTGTTTTAAAGATGTCCCGGGACCTTCCCAATCAAGTCCAGGAAGCCGAATATTTTCCTGAATTGGAAATATTGACTCAAAAGCTAAAGGGTTTTCCGGAACTCTTGACCTTCCTGGAAAGGGCTTTGGATGAAGAAGGAAATATCCTGGATCAGGCCTCCCCCTGGCTGGCTGAGTTACGGAAGGAGATCCGCCAGTTGGAGACCCAGATCCGCCGGAAACTGGAAGAGATTATTCGGGAGCCTCGGGTGGCTGCCTTTTTACAGGATGATTTTATTACCCAGAGGTCCGGCCGGTGGGTCATCCCGGTGCGCATGGATTCCAAGACCCAGATTCCGGGGGTGGTCCACGACGTCTCCCGGACCGGTGAAACGGCCTTTGTCGAACCGTTGAACATCATCAGCCTGGCCAATCAACTGGAGAATCTATTGGCCGAGCAAAAGGCCGAAGAGATCCGCATCCTCAGAGAACTTTCCACCATGATCCGCCAAAGGGCTGATGCCCTGGAAGCCGACCAAGCGATCCTGGTTCACCTGGACCTTCTTTCCTGTCTGGCTGAACTGGCCGACCGGCTGCGTATGGAACCCCCGATGGTCCATGAGGAAACCGGGATCCGCTTAGTCAATGCCCGGCACCCCCTTTTATCCTTTTCCTTTGAAAAAAAAGGACCGGGGAAAGAGGTGGTCCCCTTAAACCTGGAATTGGAGGACAAGTCCAGGGTGATGGTCATCACCGGTGTCAATGCCGGTGGAAAGACCATCGCCCTCAAAACCAGCGGACTGCTCCTGCTTATGGCCTTGTCCGGTATGGCGGTTCCGGCCGATTCGGCCTCCCGTTTTCCTCTGCTTAATGACCTCCTGGTCGATATCGGGGATGAACAATCCATTGAAAGCAGCTTGTCTACTTTTTCGGCCCACATTTCCAGGATCACCGGGATATTGAACCGGGCCGATGAAAAGACGCTGGTCCTGATGGATGAACTGGGCACCAGTACCGACCCGGTGGAAGGGGCGGCCATTGCCTGCGCGGTATTAAAAAATCTCCAGGACAAGGGGGCCCTGGTGCTGGCCACAACCCATTTGACGGAAATCAAGGGCTTTGTCCATCGTACCGAGGGAATGGTCAATGCCTCCATGGAATTCGACCAAAAGACCCTGACCCCTTTGTATCGTTTGCGGATGGGCGAGCCCGGCCAGTCCCATGCTATTGAGATCGCCAGGCAGTACGGTCTTCCGGAACCGATCCTGGAAACGGCCTTAAAGCTTTTGTCCGGCCGGGAAGAAGGGTTTGAACAATTGGTGGCGGATCTGAACCGGAAAAGAAGGGAATACGAAACAGGACTGGAGGAACTGGCCGGGCAACGGGAAAGGGTGGCCGAGGAAAACCGAAAAATAAAACAGTTGCTGACGGAGGCTGAAAATCAGCAGAAAGAGATCTTGGCCAAGGCCTATCAGGAGGCCCTGGAAATCGCGGCCCGGACCAAAGGCCAGATGAATCTTTTCCTGGAAGAGCTTAAGAAAAAGGACAAAGCCGACCGGCGCCAGGTCCTTCAAAAATTAAGAGAAGAAGAGGAATCCCTCTCCAAAAAATTGCGGGAGGTGAAAGGTCTGAGAGAGGACATTCTGGAAATCGGGTCTCTCCACGAAGGAGATCAGGTCTTTATCCGCTCTCTGGGCAGCGATGCCGAGGTGCTGGCCGTATTGTTAAACCAAAGTCGTTTAAGGGTGCGGGCTGAGGGCCGGGAAATCGAGGTCCCCATTTCAGACGTTGGATTCAGTGAAGGAAGATCAAGGCCGGAGAAGAGAGCTTTTCCCTCGGTTCTGATTTCTCATGAAGAGGCCCCTTCGCGAATCAATCTGATCGGCCAGCGGGTGGATGACGCCCTTCCGCTGATAGAACCATTTCTAAACCATGCCGTCTTAGCCGGTCTGCAGGAGGTCGTCATCGTCCATGGGCTGGGCACGGGGATTTTGGCCAGGGCGGTTCGAGACTATTTGAAAGGACATCCTCTGGTAAAAGGATTCAGAAAGGGAGACCGATCCGAGGGTGGGGAGGGGGTCACTATTGCCCTTCTGGACTAAAGCATAAATGCCTCAGACTTCTGATACGCGGCGGGGCTGGGCCATCTTTTGGATAGGCAGTGCCGGATTTGTACTGTCCATGTTTTACCGGGTTTCCACCACCGTCATCAGCGCGGAATTGGTGAACGATCTGCATTTAACCAGCAGTCAGTTGGGGTCATTATCTTCCGCCTTTTTCTATGCCTTCGCCTTATGTCAACTGCCGTTGGGCATGGCCCTGGATCGATTAAGTATTCGGCTGGTGGTTCCCCTTTTAAATGGTCTGGGGGTCATCGGCGCTTTGTTTTTTTCTTTGGCCCAGACTTCTTCCCAAATGGTTTGGGCGCGGGTGATTATGGGTATCGGGATGAGCTGTAATCTCATGGGTGCCATGACCTTGATAGCCCTATGGTTTCCGGTGACCCGTTTTGCCACCTTGAGCGGGCTTTTGGCCGGCATAGGTGTCTTGGGAAACTTGATGGCGGCAACGCCTTTGGCCTTTTTGGCCCATGGCCTGGGGTGGAGAAAAAGTTTTTTACTGTTAGCCGGGCTCAATGTCCTTCTGGCCCTGGGTTTTTTCCTGATTGTTCGGGATCGACCTCCCCAAGACCGGGCCTCGACTCCAAAAATAGGTAATCCCTTAAAAGGGTTGAAGACGGTAGTGAAAATGCCGGGTTATTGGGGTATTAGTATAGGCACCTTTTTCCGTTATGGATGTTTGATGGCCATTCAGGGGCTATGGGCCGGTCCTTACCTGATGAATGGTTTAGGGATGGACATCCTGACCACAGGAAATGCCCTTTTATTAATGGGGGTGGGTATCATGATCGGGTATCCCCTTTTCGGCCGGATGAGCGATCTTTGGGTCCGTTCTCGAAAAATGGTCATCATGCCGTCTTTGTGGTGCATGGCTGCTGTTGATCCTTATCCTGGCCTTTTTCCCCAGGGGAATTAACGTGGTCTGGATTTATCTTTGGTCTCTGGCCATGGGATTGGTCTCTGGCCCCGGCCAGATCATGTATCCCCATATCAAGGAACTGGTCCCTTCCGAAGCCATGGCCACGGCCATGACCGGGATTAATCTTTTTACCATGTTGGGTGCGGCTTTTCTGATGCAGGCCATGGGCCTGTTGGTCGAGGCCGGCCCTCGAGGTTTGAGTCATCCGGAGGCCTTTCGTCCGGCCTGGTATTTATGTGTTGCCGGCCTGAGTCTGTCCGGGGTTATTTATATGTTTATACCGGACAGCCAGGTCCTAAAAAGGTCACCGGATGCAGGCCCCCATTAAGGTGATGATGAGGCCCCTTCGGTTTCTTTGACTCTCAATTCTATTTTTCAGAATTCTATTTCTCCGTCCTCCTTTCAAGGTTTTTCTTGCTTTATCCTGTCGGCTATCATTTGGCGCAGGGCGTTCTTGTTGATCTTCCCAACGGCGGTGAGCGGAAAGGCGTCAACCACCTCCAGGCGTTCCGGTAGCTTGAACCTGGCTATTTTCCGCTCGTTGAGGAGAAATTCGTTCAGCCCTTTGAGAGTGATTTCCGAACCAGGCCGCAAAATCACGTAAACACAGGCCCTCTCGCCCAATAGGGGGTCCGGCATGGCTACATAGGCACAGTTTGCCACTGCCGGATGGGCCAGAATATGATTCTCGACTTCTTCGGCGCTTATCTTCTCCCCTCCCCGGTTGATACAATCCTTGATTCGTCCCTCCACGATCACGTTGCCAGTGGGATGCAACCGAACGAGGTCGCCGGACTTGTAGAAACCGTCTTCCGTGAAGGCCTTGGCATTGTGCTCGGGGGCGCGGTAATAGCCCCGGATCGTATGGGGTCCGCGACACCAGAGCTCCCCAACCTCTCCTCGGGGGACTTCCTTCCCGGTGGCCGGATCGACGACTTTAAGTTCATCTCCCGGGGATTGGGGGCGGCCCTGGGTATAAAGGCTTACTTCCGGGGGATCATCTCTCCGCGTCCAGTACAACGGGCCTTCGGCCATTCCCAGGACCTGCTGGACGTCACATCCCAGCTCCGGCTTGATCCGCAGGGCAATTTCCGGGCTCAGCTTGGAGCCGCCGGTCAAGATGACTTCCAGGGAGCTCAGATCGTACCGGTTACGGCTGGGATGGTTCAGCATGCCCACAATCATGGTAGGTACGGCTACGCAGTGAGTGACCCGGTGCCCGGCGATGAGCTCCATCATGGCCTCGGGGCCTGGATTTTCCGAGAGAACCTCGCAGCCGCCTTGAGAGAGCACCCCCTTCAGGCCGGGACAGGCTATGGCAAAATTGTGCTCCTGGGGAATGGCGATGAGAGAAACCGTATTTTCGTCGAGCCGGCACACCTCCGCATTACACAGGAAATTATACACATAGTCATTGTGGGTCCTGGGAATCAGCTTGGGAATACCGGTGGTTCCACCGGAAAGAAGCAGAACCGCCGGAAGGCTGGGGTCCGGACGGGGAAGGTCGCTCGGCCCAAGGCGACTCTCGATGGGATCCTGGAGCAGGGCATCAATCGAATGGCTGCCGCTCTTCGGGATCTCCGCCGGCCACAAGAACCATTTCCAACTGAGGATTCCTGGCCCGGACCTGGGCGGCCATCTCCTGATAGTCGAACCCCCGCCAGGCAGCTCCGATGGCCATGGCCCGGGCCTGAGAAAGCTCGGCAAAGAAGCTGATTTCGGCCTCCCGGTGGGCAAACAGGGCCATGATGGGAATGCCCCCGGCCTTTAGAGTGGCCAGATAAGTGATGACCACCTCGGCCATGTTCGGCATCTGCAAGATCAATCGGTCATACTTGCGCAGACCCAGATTCACCAGATGGAGCGCCAGACGGGTGACGAGATTCCCCAACTCACCGTAAGTGAGCACTCGCCCTCCTGGAGTGATCAGCGCCGTTCGGGGTCCATACTTGGCAAAGCACTCATCCATGACTTCACTTATGGTCCGGTCGAGCCAGTACCCGTCCGCCCGATACTTTTCAGCAAATTCCTTCGGCCAAGGTGTAAAACCTTCCACGGTCTTTAACCTCCTTGAATTGATCTAAATACGCGCCCCTAACTTGAAGCCGTCGTGAATGGCGTTGTACAAGCTTCGGGGAACCATTGCATCGCCAAGAATGTACAGCTCATCGCAGAAATACTCCAGCTCCTTCATCAGCTCCTGGCGAGACCTGACCGGACCGGCGAGGACGACCGCATCGGCCGGAAGGTCCAGTTCTTTACCATTCTTGTCCCTGATCTTCACCGAACCGCTTTCTATGCTCAGGGGCCTGGCTTCGGTAAAGACTTGGATGTTGAACTTCTTGACCAGGGCGTTGTGACGCCACTTGAAGGTCATCGACACGTCAAAATCGACCCTCTTTTCAGACTCTACGATGACCGGCCTCTTGCCTTTCTCGGCCAGGACTTCGGCTACCGTTAACCCGATCTTGCCTCCGCCGAGAATGACCACGCGGGGGCCCCAACCGGCCCAATTTTCCTTGGCCAAGACTTCCCAGGCATCCTGAACCAGTTCAGAATCGATTCCCGGAATATCGGGCTTTTTCACCGCCGCTCCAGTGGCCACGATGACCACATCCGGGTCGAATTGAGCCGCCACACTGCTGATTGACCGGCGTGTTGAGCCGGACGGCGATGCCCAGGTCTTCCAAACGGTATTTGTAATACTGGAGGAGCTCCATCAAGACCTCACCGCCGCTGATGTCCTTCGATGACGGAACAAGCCCTCCGCCAAGGCTATCCGAGGCCTCGAATAGGGTCACCTCATGGCCCCGCTGGGCCGCGGCGATCGCGGCTTCGAGACCGCCCGGCCCGGCCCCGACCACCATGACTTTTTTGCGGACCGCGGCCGGCGTTAAGGCAGTATTCAGGTTCGACCTCATGTCCAAGCCGGGGGTTCACGGAACAGATATAGGGCTGGTTGTAGAACATCTTGGCCAGGCAGAGCATACAGCCGATGCACGGCTTGATGCGCTCGGGAGTACCCTTTCTGATTTTATGGATCATTTCAGGATCACTCAAAAGTGGCCGGCAGATCTCCCAGTAATCGAACACGCCGTTGGCAATGGCCTTGTCCGCCTCCCAAGGGTCGGAAAGTCTGGGGCCGAAGGCCAGGGGGACGTCTCCGATAGCTTTCTTGGCCTTCTCGGCCAGGTAGAGCCATTCTGTCCGGCTCACGTCTCGCCCCAACGCCCCCTGCCTGGACTCGTGCCAGCCTATCACCATGCTGATCATGTCCACCCTGCAACCCGAGGCGATTTTCATGATCTCCAGGCATTCCTCCTCGGTGTTCCCCCCGTATTCGTCCATGAGCTCGGTGCCATTGAGGCGTATGATCACCAGCCTGTCGGGGCCCACGGCCTTACGAAGGGCTTCGATGATCTCCACCATGAATCGGGCGCGCTTCTCAACCGTCCCCCCATACTCATCGGTTCGCTTGTTGGTAAAGGGGGATAGAAAGCAGCTCAACAGATACCCGAGGAAGCTCGTCACCTCCACTCCGTCGTAACCGGCCAGGACGGCTCGCTCGGCTGCTTGGGCATGATCGGCGATTGCTTTCTGAATTTCCTCTTTGCTCATGGCTCGAGGAGGACGGAAGTGCTTTAATGTCTGCGGGGTATCCGAAGGCTGCACGCAGTATCCCAAATCGATGCCGCCGTACCGGCCTCCGTGCAGTATCTGTTGAATGGCAACCGCATCATGGTCATGAAACAGGTCCGAGATCCTTTTGAGACCTGGAATATATCTGTCGTTGTTAATACAGAGCTGGCTGTGATAGGCCTTGCCCTCGCCTGAGGTATCGGGATAGGCGCCCTGATTGGTCATAATCGCCGCGCCAGTCTGGGCAATGACCTGGTCCCGGGCGAATTCCCGTTCTGTGAGAAAGCCGTCCCGGGTGTTGAAATTGCTGACACAGCAGGCGGCATACTTTACACGGTTCTTAACATTAAACTTTCCCACCTTACCTTCACCGAAGATATGAGAAAATTCATGGTCAGCCATTTGGGCCTCCTAAAGAAAGGGGATTTTGTATAGTGCGCCTCATTTGTTTGGGCCTGCCCTAATTGCGGATGTCTTGTCCGACTCTGAGAACCAGGATGAAGAAATACGGACTTACCCTGAGGAAGTCACGTCCGCCTGGCAAAGCAGTCTCGGATAGCAAAAGAATCAACCAAAACTCAAAGGAACCGCGCTGCCGCGGTCGAGCTTCATCAGGTCAAAAAAATTAAGTCGCGTCCACTGGTAACCCACCAAAAGGCAGGAGATCCGGAAACAGCTCCCTGGCCTCAGCTAGCACAATCGGGTCACGGTGAACCGGGGCGCTTGATAAGATCATCTCATCCTCCGCCGAAACCTTCCGCAGGTGGTAACACCCGGCGCGGTCCTTAACCAACTGGACCTTGTGGTCGGGCAGCGGCTGTTCAGCCATGATTTGAAATGAGTCTTCTTCTTCCATCCCGTCAGAAGCCTTTGGGTAATCACCAATCCATTCCGCGGTGAAGACTTGGCCGCCCGAGGTCTCTTTCGAGAATGACCAGGGCAATTGTCATCGAGCGGCATAAAGCTTCCTGTTTAGCCCGGTCTGGCGCCTCCGCCGACAGTTTGACCTCATGAAGCGAGGCGGTCATTTTTTCACCTGGATTCAAACCTCATATTCCTAAATACTGGGCCTTAATTTTTTCGTTGTTGAGTAAATCTTCGGGCGTGGATTCATGGACCAAGGTGCCCCGGCTCATGACATAAATCCGGTCAGATATGGTTAAAGCGGTATGGAAATTTTGCTCCACTAACAAAATAGCCATCCCCTGTTGCCGCAAACGTACTATGACTTGCGCTATTTCTTTAACGATCAACGGAGCAAGGCCCTCCGAAGGCTCATCCAGAAGCAGAAGTTTTGGCCCGCTGACCAAGGCCCTGGCAATAGCCAGCATCTGTTGTTCACCACCGCTGAGACTGATGGCTTTTTGTTTACGTCGATGACCCAGGACAGGAAAGTTTTCAAATACCTCCTCATCCCCCCACGGCTTGATGGTCGTTCCTGTTGAAACAGAGCATCGATAAGGCACAGCCAGGTTCTCGGCCACCGTTAATGAACGAAATATCCTCCGTTCCTGGGGGACCAGGGCCACACCACTGCGCATAATTTCATGGATGGGCTTGGCCGTTATCTCGTCGCCGTCCAGGCGAATGGTTCCTTGCCGGGGTTTCACAAAAGAGATGATGGAATGGAGTAGGGTTGTTTTCCCTACCCCATTCCGGCCCAAGACGGCCGTGATGCTTCCTTTAGCCACCCTTAGGGAAACGCCTTGCAATATATGGCTGTCCCCATAATAACTATGAAGATCTTTGACCTCAAGCATGCTGCGCATCCAGGCCCAGATATACTTTGGCTATCTTGGGGTTGCCCCGAATTTCATTTTCTTTCCCCTCGGCCAGGATCTGCCCAAAATATAATACACTGGTCCTGTCCGCCACCTTAAAGGCGACATCCAGGTCATGCTCAATAAAAAGAACCGTGGTAGACGGGTCTAATTGCTCGAGCATCGGTATAACCATGGCTGTTTCAGCCGTAGACAGCCCCTGGGTGGGTTCGTCAAGCAGAAGCAGCCTGGGTTTTCCCGAGAGGGCCAACACAATTTCCAGTTGCCTTTGCTCCCCGTGGGAGAGGTTTCGAACCGGGTAGTTTCGCTTCTCCCAAAGCCCCCACTTGCTAAGGAGGGATTCGGCATTATCCTGTAATTCTCTGAACGAAACGGTACGACTGTAAAATACATATTTCGTCCGAGTCAAGGCCTGGAGGCCAAGAATAATATTTTCAAGGACTGAGAGATTGCTAAACAGGTTGGTAATTTGAAAGGTCCGGGATAATCCAAAGAGGGCACGAAGGTGAACCGGACAGTCGGTAATCTCCTGATCAAATAATACGACCCTGCCGCTCGTAGGCCTGATCATTCCACTGATGACGTTGAAAAGAGTGGTCTTCCCCGCTCCGTTTGGCCCTATTATGGCTCGCTTTTCTCCTACTTCAACAGATATAGAAAGCAAAGCCAAGGCTTGTATGCCACCGAAGGAGACAGAAATTTTATCCAGTGTCAATGCCAACATGGTATGTCTTTTTAATACAAGCTATTCACCTATGAAAGTGGTTACCAGCAAGAACCAGCATTTCTTGTTCAACTGACAGCAAAAAACTAATATCAGCCAGATGTTCTTTACCTGGACAAGCTATTCTATCATACTGGGCAACCATGTTGTGAGACCAGGCAAAATGAAAAGCAGAACTAAAAGAATAAGCTGAAGTCCGATCCAGGGCAGACTGGATCGAAAGACATCGGCCATCGTAGTATCCGGTGAAGCAATATTTTTGATTACAAAGAGGTTCAAACCAAAAGGCGGTGTTATAGCTCCCATCTCCATGCAGATGATATACACTACCCCAAACCATACCGGATTAAAGCCAAGCGAAGTAACGACCGGCACTACCAAGGGAATTGTAATGAGCATGATAGCAATTACGCTCATAAAACAACCCAGTATCAGGAGTACGGTCACGATAGCGATAACAACGAGGGTCGGAGATACCGGAAGGTTAGCAGCGAATTTGGCTAAGCCTGCACTGGCGCCGGTGAATGCCAGGATTTGAGAAAAAATCGTCGATGTGGCGATGAGCATCAGCAGCATGCAGGTCAGTTCCAGGGTACTAAAGGAGACCTTTTTTATCAACTGCCAGTTCAGTTTTCTGTGGATTCCGACCAGAATGAAACTGCCGATAGCGCCCAGCGCCGCTGCCTCGGTCGGTGTAGCTATACCAAGAAAGATCACCCCAATGACCAGAAAGATGATTAATCCTACCGGCAGCAGGTGCCAGCAGGTGCTCTTTAGCTTTTGCGCCAGAGCGACACGAGGCGCCTTTGATGGAGGTGCCAGGGAAGGTTGGAAGTAGCACACAACGATGATATAGATCGCGTAAATTATAGCCATAAGGAAACCGGGTACAGTAATTCCAAGCAAAATAGCGCCGATGTTCACCTGTGCAATCGCACCATAAAGTACGGCCAGGGTACTGGGGGGTATTAATACGGCCAGTGCGCCGCTGGCAACAATAGACCCGATACTCATCGATTTGTGATAGCCCTCTTTGTCCATTTCAGGCAAAAGTATTGTCCCCAGCAAAGCGCAACTGCTCATGCTGACGCCGGTCAGTGTTGCAAAGACAGTTCCTCCAGCCACGCCCAGCAAACTCAATCTGCCAGGAACACGTCCAATCCACTGATCCAGGGTATTTATCAAATCGCGGGCGATGCCCGAGTGAAAGAGGATTTCACCCATCAGGACAAACATGGCGATAGGCATTAGAATGAAGGAAGCCACAGAACTTCGCAAAACAACCACCAAGTGTCCCAACCCCACATCGGCTCCACCAACCCAGAAAAAGCTGACCATCAGGATGGAGATGATCAGAAAAGTAAAAGCCACCGGCATCCCTGTGGCCATGAGCAAAATCAGGCTGCCAAACATCAATAGAAGCAGGTAATACCATTCCATCGGTTTCTATACCTTTCTATTCCTGTTGAAGGTCAGTATCTTGCCGGGAGTCCGCTATAGGTCCGGTCCAAGTCGAACCAGCTTCTATTATAAACTGAATACCAAGCAAGAAGGCGCCGATAGGAATAAGCACCATGCTGATATAGGAAGGCGTTTCTAACACTGTGGGAAGGGTATAATGGATTTGATAATGCTCCCAGGTAACCTTTGCTCCGTACCAGGTAATTAACAGCCATCCGGCGGCGCATACCAGCGAGGTGACGATATCAAACCAGCGGCGGACTCCCGGCTTAAAATGCGCCAGCAGTGTATCAATTCTTACATGCTGCTTTCTTCTAAGTACCCAGGCCCCTCCAAGAAATGTGATGGCCACCAGACTGTACTCGGTGATTTCCGGTACCCAGTTTTGCGGCCTTCTGACGAAAAAATTCATGGCGGCATCGAAGGTCACTGAGATCATTATGATGTAAATACACGCCATGGCCAGATAAGCACAAATGTTATTGGCGCAGTCGAAAACAGCGACAGCCCTCTTTATGAACTTTTCGGACATAGTAATCTCGGCCTCCTTGTCACCAGTGAATATCTGTCAGAAGAATGGGGTGCTTTATTCCAGTTCTCCAATGCTAATCGAAAGCGCCTATCATCTTGAGCAGCTTTTCGGCATTAGGCGTAATTTTCATTATCCGCTTCGCCTCAGACTTGTAGGCAGTATCCATGAACATCTTGGCATCTTCCTGGCGAAAACTTGATAAATTTGATCCCGGCGTCCTCGAGTACTTTGCGTTTGATGGCTGCCTGCTCTTGATTGAACTGGATAAGCTTGGGTTCCAGTTCAATGAGGCAATCCCTCAACAATTTTTGCTGGGAGGGGGTGAGACTATTCCAGGTATTAAGGTTCATGATAATTGAGGCGAAGCTGATCCAGTACGGATGATCAACAGCGTATTTGACGCCTTTGTAGATACCAAAATCGACACATTCCTTAAGCGGCACGACCTGACCCCCTGTTTCTCCGTGCTCCAAGCGCAGTGTAAGCCTCATGTAATTGTATCACCTTGGTACTCGCACCAAACTGGGGCAAAAATGAAACGACATTGGGAGCTCCGGCAGAAATAACCAGTCCTTTCAAGTCCTGCGGTTTTTGAACCGGCTTGTCTCTGAGGAAAATAGATAGAGCAACTTTGGATCGGCTTTAGGATCCGGCCTGCCCAAATAGACCAGACCGGCTTTACGATGATATTCGTCCAGAAGCTTGTCATACCCCACCTTCCTCTCGCCGGGTCCGCCCACTTTTGAAAGGGACAACGTGAGAGCCTCAGGGACCAGCCCTGCATAAAAGGCACTGAGACTCATGGCCATATCCATAGCCCCACTTTTTACCGCGAGAGGCTGGTCTGGAGGGGGAATGACCTCCGGTCCCCCGAGATATTTAATGGTCAGCTCGCCCTTAGACCGCTCATTGACCAGGTTGACGAACATCAGGAAGCTCTCAGTCAATTTGGACATCTTTGTCTCAAAGGTAACGGCCTTGATCTCTTTTCGAGCCGGACTGGCTGCGAGTGCAGAGGTTGCCGTCACGACCCCTAAGCACAGAATGCCGAGTAATAGCATCGCTTTCCTCATTTTCGTTCCTCCTGAATGGTCATAAGTTCCCGTCAATTGATTTATATGATTTATGACGCCTGGCCTTTGCAGTCCTCAATTTGGGTTTCATGCTTTCGGGCTGGCGCCGAGACGAGACCGGCATCCGTTGTAACCGGACCCACCGCATTTTAAGCTCGGTTTCATAAAGATTTTCATAACTATTTTAAAATAGGGACATCATTAAAACTGGAATGACCCAAAAGGCCGCCTCCAGATCAACCGATCAAAATCTATTTGTAAATTCCTTGTTTCACGAGGTTTTCTATAACGCTGTCGTGAAGTCTGTATTTCTCTTCCAGGCTATCCATATTCTTCTCGAGAAACTGATCCTTCGGCCACAGGGGTTTGCGCCTGTAGGCCTCCGCATAGAGTTCGGTTCTTAGCTGCGCTATGCAATTGGCCCATTTTACAGTCTTCCGGTATTCCCTAAGGGCCTTTACATCTATTATTCCCTGGACAAATGATTCATCATTGTCGCCTTTTTCAATAACGACCCGGCCCTCATAATCGACAATCATAGCGTGCCCACATGAGGACTCAAATTCGGATTGGGGCGATCTCGCCCAATTGGTGGTTATCAGATAGGCGACGTTATCGGCCGCCCTTATCCTGTTATGCATTGACATCATTTCCAGGTCGTACGTTGTCCCCCAAAACCATTGGTTCGGCCGAATCAATATTTCTGCGCCGTTCAGAGCCAAACACCTGGCCACCTCGGGAAACATCCCATCGTAGCAAATAAACATACCGAGAGTTCCGATAGGAGTTTCAACAACAGGAAAAATCTTTGCAGGATCGTTTCCGTATTGAGACAGTACGTCATGAGGACTTGTTGAAAGCTCGATATTATTATTGGTCGTATTTATTTTCCGGTACTTAAGAACGACCTCTCCTTTGGGGGATATAATGAAACCCGTATTGAAAAAATGGTTCGGATATTCCGGATCCCGCTCAAAGGCCGATCCGGCCAGATAGATATCGTACTCAACACACTTCCTGGCCAATACGCCTGTTTCTTCCCCCGGGATATTTATAGCCAGAGCGCTATTCGTCTTGTAGCTTCTCGTCCGTGCAGGACCAAACCCGTGCAAAAATGATTCAGGGAAAACAAAAAGCATTGGTTTCATGGAGCGCCGCATCCATGCCGACATATAAAACCTGTCGATCAATGAACAACAATGCTCGAGATTTTCCTTAAGCTGTTCCTGTGGACTTTTCCCTGTTATATAGTGTGTTTTTACTTCGGGCTGAACTGCAACCGCCATGAATTTATCTACTTGTTCCATACTGTTTAACCTCCTTTTACTCTAATATTTTGCAAGCCCCAACACCGAATGCCAAGCCAAGAACCTTTCTCCCAGGATGTACCTCCTTTCTTAACCTAAATTATCAGCGCAGACCCCAATTTGATAAGAAAATTATCACAGAATCGAAAATTTATATAAGCCAAAATCGTGCTAAGTTCTCGATCCCGCTTTCTCGACTCAATCTATTGTACTTTTCCAAGGTTAAGTCTTTGGGTTTAATCATCTATTTATCGAAGGCACCAAACCAAAATGGCGATACTATTCAGCCCATTTCCCTTTCATTTCCATATAGGGGGTCATCTTCATGTATTCCTCCGGACTCCAGGTCCAAAATTGGCTGACTGCCGGATACGATTTAAAGGGAACATTCTGCCACTCGCCTTTTACCTTTTCCACTTTGCGGATGTAATAGGTTTGAATGACTTCGCCATACTTGTCAAACTTGAGCAAACCCCTTGGGGCCTTCAACTCCAGGGATCGCATAACCTTCACGAATTCTGCTCCTTTTATCGCACCCTTGGTTTTTTCAAGCGCCTGGGCAATAGCCATTCCGGTTACATATCCCTGTTCCGAAACACAAGTCGGACTGCGTCCATATTTTTTTATATAAGCCGCATCGAACTCCTTATTTTCAGGGTTGTCCAACAAAAAGCACCAATGTGATTCGGAAATATCCCCTTCGGCCGATTGGGCCAGTTTGGGCAGTATGGTCTCATCCAGGTAAAACCCTTTTCCGATCAGGGGGATTTTTCCCTTGAGACCGTAGTCTTCGTACTGCTTAACAAAACGTAGCGCATCGGAACCCGCAAAGAAAACCATCACCACGTCTGCGTCTCGTTTAATGTTGGCCAGATAGGGTGCAAAATCCTGGGTTCCCAGTGGGGGCCAGATCTCTTGAATGATTTTCCCCCCCATTTTTTTGAAAGTCTGGCAAATCCCTCCCACATGCTCATATCCGGCACCATAATCAGAACCCATCGCTACAGCCTTGCGATAACCTTTTTCATAAGCCCAGACCCCGAGAGGGTGAGACCCGCCGCTGTTAGTGAAAGAAACGCGAATAATATAAGGATTAGCTTTTCTCTGGGTCAGATCATCTGCCCCGGCGTTGGATATGACAAAAGGGATCTTGTATTTCTCTACCAAGTTAGCCAGGGCATAAGCCGAACCGGTGTCAATTACCCCGGCCAGGATATCGATATTATTCTTTTGTATCAATTTGCGTCCGACGTCCAGGGCCCGGCTGACCTGGTTACTGCCGATATCTTCGACGAAGATTTTGATCTCGCGCCCTCCGGCCTTGTGTCCTATTTTATCCATGTAAAGATTGAGGCCATCCTTCAAATCTTCTCCCAAACTGGCAAACACCCCTGACAGAGAAATCGCGTAGCCGATCTTCACCGGCTCCGCCCCATACGCATTTAGATCAAAAGGACCGTTCACCCAAAACAAGACCAAACTGACTATTAATGCCGCTGTCATTGTTCATAACTACCCGCCCATCTTTTTTGCCCATTGCATTTACCTCCTTTAATTAAAATTACTGTCCCTTAACGGATATCTCTCACCCTGCTTACTCCCTTTTGACCCCCCTTTATCCCCCCTTTAACAAAGGGGAGAGAGGGGGGAGGTAAACTTTCTACTTTCGTATTAATCCAAAAGAGGCCTCGATCCTTTTTTTGATTCCTCCAAGAATTCCCTCGGGAAAAAGCAGGACGACCAAGGCGTAGACGGCCCCGAGAACCATAATCCACCGGTCGGTAATGTTGCTGATCAGGTCTTGCAAAAATACGATGATCACGGACCCTACTAACGGACCCGCCAGGGTCCCTGGGCCGCCCAAAATGACCATAAAAAGGGCGGTGGAAGAACGGACGATGCCGAAATCCGCCGGGTTGGGACAGCCGTCATAATAAGCATGAAGAATCCCCGCAAAGCTGCCGATAAGCGCAGAAATATTAAAGGCCAGATATTTGTAAAGCCAGACATTGTACCCGAGCACTTTCATCCTGCTCTCGCTGTCACGGATGCCCTTCAAGGTCAGACCAAAGGGTGAGTTGGTCAAAATCCAAAATCCGCCCATGACCACCAGGAAGCAGAATACTACCAGAAAATAAAAATGAATCGTTGATTCCAAATTCAATCCGGGAATGACCTGCGGTCTGAGGAGACCGGGCAGACCGTCATAACCGCCGGTAAGGGCCTTCCAACTGACCGATATGCCGTAAAATACCTGGCAAAAGGCCAGCATGATGGTTAGGAAGAAAATATCCGTGGTCCGAATGGCTAAAAGTCCGAAAAGTCCTGAGGCGATCATGGCTACTAATATCGCCAATCCCGCCGACGGCCAAAAGGATGTCCCCAGGCGCATGGTGACAATACCCACGGCATAGGAAGCAATCCCAAAAAAGACGCTATGGCCGACTGAGGCCAGACCCAAGTGGCCGAGAAGCAGGTTGACGGACATGGCCAGAATGGCCAGAATAAGGGCCCTGGTAACCAAACCGGTATAATATTCAGGCAGGATCAAGGGGATGCCGGTCAAGACTGCTGCCGAAATGCCGATAAAAATGATAATCCAAAATTTCTGTTTCAAATCTTCCCCCATAATCCGGTCGGCTTTAAAGCCAAGACAATGACCATGGGCGCAAAGATAGTGAACATAGCCAGTTCCGGGAAAAGGGCCTTTCCAAAGTTATCTATGGAAGCGACGATGAGACTTCCCAGGAAGGCCCCCTTCATACTCCCTAAACCTCCCACGATGATCACGACTATGGCCAGGAGCAGAACTTCTATATCCACACCGGGGTAGACCCCGACAAAGGGCCCCCCCAGCACACCGCTGGCCCCGGTTAAGGCCACGCCTAAAAGGAAGACGATGGTAAAGAGGGCGGGGACATTTATTCCCACCCCCCGGGCCATCTGTTCATCATCGACGGCCGCCCGAAGAATGGCCCCCCATTTCGTTTTCTCCTGCAACAACCAGAGCCCCAAACCGACGAAAACCCCGACGCCGATGACAAACAACCGGTAGGAAGGGAAGGTGATGTTGACTAAATGGACGGAGGCGGTCAAAAACCCTGGACGGGGAAGGGCGGTGGGATCGGCACCCCAGATCAGGATGGCTCCGTCGCCGATAATAAACATGCAGCCCATGGTCAGCAGGACCTGCAAGAGCCGTTTGCCGTATATTCTTTGAAGCAAAAAGCGTTGTAAAAGAAAACCGATGAAACCGGCCGCCACCATACCGCCCAATAATCCCAGGAAAAAGTTGTGAGTGATCTTGATGACGGTGAGTCCGATGTAAGCTCCCAGTAGATACGATGAGCCATGGGAGAGGTTAAGGATATTCATCAACCCAAAGATGACCGACAATCCCGCCGAGAGCAAAAAAAGAAGCATGGCGAATGAGATGGCGTTTAGAGTCTGGATTATCCAAAATTCCATATCACCTCTCCCACTTCAATCCATACGTACTCACCGTCTTTATCAATTGTCTTGGGTTTGAATCAAAAAAGACGTGAGGTTAATCGGATTCCCACTATTAGTCTTTAATCCCAATCCTTGGCCGTCTTAAACGGCGGGTTAGGATTATAAACGAACCATCCCCCATCCAGGGGTAGGGAAACCCCGGTTATGTAGCCGTGATTTAGAAAAAAATCAACGCACTTGACATAATCTTCCGCATAGGCAATTCTTTTCATGGGCATTTGAGCCGCCCGTTCCGTTCGCCATTCCTTGTGATTGTCGTCCACATAGTTGAGTCCGATGACAATGCAGTTCACTCTGGTTTTGGGACCCAAGTTACGGGCCATATTTTCGGTAAAACGGAGCACGCCCCCTTTGGCGGCATCATAGCAGGCATCAGTGGGATACCATCCGGAGTGAATACCGGGCAGGCCGGAAGTAAAGACAATGGAACTCCCTTCCGTTAACAGCGGCAATAAACTATGGGTGATAATCATGGGGGCAATGAGATTTACATTCATTGAATCAATAATTTGTTGTGGGGTTATCTTATTATACCCGAAGGCATTGGCCCCTCCGGCTACATGAATCATGGCATCCAGTTGAGGTTCATTTTCTAAGATCTTATGACACATCGTATCCACTTGACCCAACGAGGCATAGTCAGCCAGGTAGGAAGCATAAGAAATTTTTGCCTGGTCAAGTTGATGATGCGTTTCTTCCAGAGACTTTTTCATTTCACTCCCATGGGTTAATATTTTATAACCCTGGGAGCCCAAAGATAAAGCCACCTCTCTTCCAATTGAGCTTCCTGTCCCTGTCACCAGTGCTGTTTTCATATCCGCCTCCTGTTTATCGACAAATGTTGCAGATTGTCGGTTGTGAAACACCGAGACGACGGGGGAATATTCCCTCCGTTTAGAATTCCCCATCGGGTACGTATACCATTATAACTAATCTACTGGTTCTGGAAGTCAGTAAATCCATGAGCCCTATCAAATCATTAAGTTTTTCCAGATTCAGGATGGCCTCCACGCTTTTTTCAATCTGTTCGTTGGACAGTATTCCCTTGGTAAATTTGGAATAAAGCTCAATGTATTGTTCAACGGAAAGCGGTTCTTGAAGCGATCCAATAGTAAACATTCTTTGACCGGACAAATTCCGTGCCGTCCTTTTTTTTGATAATCACTTCGGCCGGTGCCTGCACTAATACCGGAGACCGGTCTGGATGAATAATCACTTCGACCCGGAGCGTGCTTCGTTGTATCGGGGATCGGACAAAACATCCGCATCCACATTTTCAAAATTTACATCACCGTCAAGCATCGCTGCCCCTAAAAGATGTTGAAAACTAAATTGAAGATCTCCAAGGGATTGAGGCTCCGGACGATTGCACCATTCATCGGCCGGACTGGCATGCACTTCGATTTTCTCTATGTCATTAAAGGAAAGGTTGTGTTCTTTTCTCAATTCGAGGACGACATCGATCTGGCGATGGGTAAAAAAACAGCAGGGATATTTCTTAATGCCGATATTTCGAAATTGCCAGACTTGCCCCAAATCCAGGACCATCTTTTCCGGATTAATATTTTCCTTACCCAGGAAGTTAGACAGGTAGGTCCCAATTTCGGGATTGCCGGTCATTCCTTCTTTGGCCATCTCGGCGGCCATGATTCCCTGTAAGGACTGAAGGGAAGACTCCAAAAAATGGGCATCCGTTCCAAGGTTCAAGAGTGAGATGCCGGCCCCTGACATAGCCAGACCCAAGGCCGAAGCCGTTTTTCCCAGATCTAACCCCAAAGCCTTTGCTCCTGCTGCCGCCGGCCCCACCGCTCCCGGGAAAACGACCACTCCCAACCGTTCGGTCGGAAAGGAGCAGGTTCGAGTGTGCGTTTCAAGACCCACGACCAGGGCCTCGATTAAACTTTTTCCCGGACATTCTCAGATGTTCCGCCAGGGGAAGGAGTAAGGGGATCACGGTAATATCCCAGGATACCCCTCCAACGAAGCTGTCATCCTCCAACTCGCTGGCATGAGCCAGATAGGCATTTAAAAAAACCGCATCCCATAAAGTGGTTTTAAAACCGCAGCCGATTACTCCAGCCACTCCACTTAAATTTCGTGATTTGATGATGGAGGACATCTTCCGTCCGGAAGGTGTCGCCGATCCAGCCAAGGTCCCGGCAACCGTTTTCAGTACCAGCCCCTTCGTAAAATCAACCACCTCTTTAGGTATTTCCGGATAACTGGTTTGCACGACGAATTTGGCCAACTGCGCTGCCAATGAGGGTTCCATGTTTTTACCTCCTCTTAGGGTAGTTACGGTATTCTATCATTCCGATTCGGACCATCAACAAGACCGGGTTTTGGATCAAGCAAATTACCTAAGACCTATTTGCACCCTCTATGAACGGTCCGGATACTATTTATGGGCCTTGGGATTGGCCTCCAGCAGAAAAGACAGACCATCCGACAATTGCGACATCCGGCCTAAGAACAGACTTCCTTTGGCCACAAACATGGCCCTTTTCATTTCCCCTCTTTTCATGGCCTCAAGGGCATGGCCCAAAAACGGGACCGCCGCCGGCACATGACCCTGGGTGGGCGAAAAGCCGGGCATTCCATGCTCCCGGACAAAGGCATCGATTTCCGTTTTATCAATCTCCTTGTTCAGGACCGCCAGGGAGGCCATGATCCGGTAATTGGTGGCCGGCGTATCGCCGCTCCCCGCCGGCAAGGTGATTTCCGGGTTGTGCATCTCGGTGGCATACTTTTCAATATCGGTCATTTTCAGACCCAGTTTTTTCAGAGGCTTCAAAATAAGGGAGGTCATGATGGATTGCTGGGCGGAACCCGCGCCGACATCATGTTTACCTACCGAATCCAATCGCAGGATCGGGCTCAGGCCGTCATCTTTGGTAATCAGGAAGGCAACGGCCCCCAGGACGTCTTCCAAGACGGGCATGTGGTGTTTTAAGTGGGCCGCGAACTTCATACCCACCTTGGCCAGACATCCTCCGCCGGCTACGACGACATTATTAAAGATCCCCGAACCGACCAGCCCGGCGGCATTAATGATGGCGTGCACCGGTGCGCAACAAAAGGCCCGGATATCATTACCGGTAGCATTGAGGCAACCGCTCATTTCGGCCATGGCCTTGGAGAGACTGCCGCCCCCCCGGTTATAGCGGTCCCCGATGGCGGTTTCGGTGCAGTCCAGGACAAAATCGACTTCCGTGGGTGCCATCCCCGCTCTCTTAAACAGGTGGAGCATGGCCAAGGATCCGGAGGCCTTGGCCATTAAATTTTCCATGAGGACTTCCGGTTTCAGGGTATCATCCCGGTCGTGATCCCGGCGCAGGGAACCGATCAACTCACCCTGAAAGTAAAGGGGTAAGGCGGCCCCCTGGTCGAGGATTTCCTTTATTTTTTCGGGAGATTTTCCTTCTCCTAATTTTTTTACCTGGGTCTCACTGATAAGGGGATGGGCGGCAAACGGTTCCCGGATCCGCCTCACGAAATCCGGGGTCAACCAAAGCAGGTCAAAATCATCCGCGGCCTTCATCCAGGCATAAAATTCCTCTTCGGGCAAGATTTCCCCGAAGGGTCCGTAGCGTTTTCCTTCCAGGACCGGGTGCTCGTACCAGGGCTTGGGAATGACGGCTAAATCATCCGGATGCCTGTTCCCGATAAAGACCTGATGGGGTGGGTAATTAACCGCCTCCGGGTAACTCCTGAGGCGCTCGGACAGTTCCTTAAACACCTCCCGATTATCCGAGATGTCTCTACTGGGCTTTGACCCGTATTGGACAAAATCAGGCACATGGGCAAGAAGATAACCCACCTCTCGTATGACTACGGACATAAGACAAAACGCTCCTTTATATTATTAGATGATCATTTTTTTCACGGAAGCCTCTATTTCCTCGATCTTCAGAACGCCTCCGGAGAGCCGGTCCACTTCCTGCCCGTTTTTGTAGAAAAGAAAGGTCGGCAGCCCCAGCACCTTTAGATTCAAACAAAGTCTTCTGTTCTTGGAGGCGTCGATCTTGGAAATTTTTAATTTCCCTTCGTAGGCGGTCCCCAGCTTCTCCACCTGGGGCATCAAAGCCAGGCAGGGGGCGCATTGGGGCCCCCAAAAATCAACCAGTACGGGTACGTCTGATTGAAGCACTTCTTTCTCAAAGGTATCGGCAACCACTTCAATAGCCATGGATATCCTCCCTACTCGGTCCCATCTAAAGTAAAAATGGCTGAGCCATCCACTTCGGTTTGAAGAATTTCGAGGGCCCGCCGGACGTATCTGCGCCTCAAGGCCTTTTCCTGTTCGGCCGTGAGAACGGAATTTCCTACGACACAGGTAATACTCTGACCCCGCAAAATCCGGTTGACCCCCACCATCTTGGCCACGTTGGGAACGGCGGTGATCTGAACCACCGGAATACCCACCTTCTCAATGCCTGAAGCGATCGTTGCCCCGCAACGAGTGCTTGAGCCTCAGGTGGAGGTAAAGATCACGGCATCGATACGGCGTGATTTCAGTTCGGCGGCCATCTCATTCCCCATTTCAGCACATCGTCTGGAAACCGTGGCGTTCCCCGAAGTGGAGAAGAAGGTGGGATGGAGTTTGCCGATCTTGCCCTCCTTGACCATTTCCCGCATGATATCCACCGGGACCAGACGGTTGGGGTTTTCCAGCACCTCCACCGGGAAATAGCCGGTATGAACGATCTCATAATCGGAAGACTTGAAATCCTCCGGGAAAAAATTCTCGATTTCATTGGTCGTCCAGCGGAGGTTACCTCTTCCGCTCAACCCCGCCGGATTTCCCCTGGGTACGATCCCGCCGTCGCTGATCAGGGCGATTTCGGCCTGGCTGAAGTCCTTGAGAGGGGCCGGCGGTTCCACCTTTTCAAACTTGGGAAGAATGACCTCGCTTTCAAAGGGTTCCCCCTTTAGCTTGGCCAGCAATTTCTCTACGCTTCTTTCGGCAGCGGTTTTATCCGTGTACTCATTCCTCAGGATAACGCGCGGGAAATACCCGAAATCCTCCGGTCTCGGCAGACTTTCCCGGGAGACCAGATGAGACCCCTTCTCTTCGGAAAGGAGCCGGAAAGCCAGCTTGGTCATCTGGTTCATGCTCTCCGCCATATCGCGGGCACTGTTGCCGGTCCGGCAAATAAAGGCATATTTTCGATACAGGTCCACCCCGGGGTTCTCTTCGTACATCCCGGTAATGGCGGGAATGCCCAATTTTTCGCTGACCACTTTGCAGATCGCCCCGCAGGCGATCCCGTATCTTCCGGCCGCAAAAGCGGGGCCGGCGAATAACAGGTCGGGCTGATAGGAGGCGATGAGTCGAAAGCCTTCTTCCCCGGCCCGTTCCGGCTCCTTGGCAAAATAATTGTCCCCGCAGATCAAGGTGGCCGCGATGACCGCTCGATCCCCCAGGATTTTCTGGAGGGCTAACCCGGGTCCAACCGGACCATCCTTCACCAGGAAACCGGTGGCGGCTTTATCCTCGCCGCCGATTTGCCCAAAAAATTGATTCAGATAATGAACGACCTTTAATGTTTTTTCGCCCATGTTTTCCTCCATAGATTTGGGAAGACCTAATATTCTTTAACGACGATAGGGGCGCCTCCGAGATGATCGTGGACCCCGGCTATCAAAAATTCCTCGACATCAATCAGGGGATCCCCGGCATGCTGAACGATAGGATCGGGACAATAGATTTTGGTATCGGCCGTCCCTCCGAAGAAACGGTCGGCATCCAGGGGGACCCGGACCCGTTCCATGGTGGCCCCCACGGTGATGATCAGATTGACGGCTTCGGCGTTGAATAACAAGGTGTCGGCCAAAGTACCGAAACTGATCAAAGGCTGGGTAAAGATGGCCGTTTTTACGCCCAGTTTTTCGCATTCTTCCGCAACCAGGGCCAGGTCAACATGGGGCAACCCCCCGTGAATCTTGGTCAGAATGACCCCATCGGCCCCCAGAACATGCTTCACCAAACTGGCCGCCATCATGGCTGCCCGGGACCGGGTTACCGGCTCCATATTAGCCACCCCGCAGACAACCCCGGCGAAAATCAGGTCCTGTTCATGATGCCGGTACAATTCCTTAATGACCCCATGGTTCTGAATGGTGTAGGTATCCAGGGCGCGAACGGTATGGGCTCCCACCACGCCGCCATCCAATACTTCGTTGGGATGGATGATGGTCGGCATCAGATTGCGCACATCGGTCCCGTAAAAACAGGGATCGGATATTCCCAGATGATCATGTTGGGGACTGTAAAGCTGATAGTAATAGGCCACCCGGGGCAGTCCCGTTGACCTGTTGAGCGAGGGAATATCCAGTTCATAGACGGCCTTGTGGTCAATGGGGTGGTTCTCGGCCCCTCGGGCCAGATAAACCGCTCCTTTAAGCCCGGCGATTTTTACCGCATCTTCAAAATCACGCTCTTCAACGCCTTCCGCCTTGTAGGGAGCAATACAAAGATGCTTCATCTTTCCGTACCGGCTCATTTCGCGCCGCCAGGCCGGACATATCCAGAAAAGCCGAATATTTCCGGTTGGTCTCAGGATTAGAAACAATAACGCCGATCCCCTCCAGCGACCGGGTTCGCCCAATCCCGGCTATCTGCATTTTCCCGATAAAACCTGGAAAGTCCGCTTCGACCTTGTCAATTTTACAGCGGGGCTGGGCCACGTCTACGATGTTGACGATTCGGACCCGGTCACCCGGATAAGCCAAGGCGATATCGACCGACTTAAACCGGGTATCTTTAAGGAGTAACCCTTTCCAGTTCACTGAGATCTACATGCAGCACCCCATTCTCAGCATAGGTCCGTTTATCGGCTTGGATATCTTTTATCTTTATCGATTCAATCTCCAGTCTCATTAAGCCCTCCTAAAGGTAAGTGCGCCTAAGCGCCTCCTAAGGCCTTTTCACGAATAGCCTTGAACTCCTTCCCTATCTTCTCGATCTTTTCAGGCTCTACGGCCAAAGACCAGATGCCTACATTTTCCTCGTAAACCGCTTCAGGCACGGCATCCTTAATTGCCTTTTCCAAAATATGATAAACCGGGAGTTTCAACGAAACCCCTGCCAATGGCCCGGAAAAACTTGGATCCCCTATGGTGACCGTCTCTGCGGAAATTAAGGCTCCCTCGAGATCGCTGGCGCCCAAAACCACAATGATATTACCGGCGCCATCTCCTTTTTCCACCGAATCCGAGATCTTCTTAATTTGGGACTGGTTTTCCGGGTCCATCGTTCCGGCCGCCGTTCAGACGAAACATTCGGTAACGGCGTAAACCACCTTGGCCCCCGCCGCTTCCAGACACTGGGCGATAGAGGGACCCTGGACGCCGTCGCGTTCTCCAACCACGATGGCGATTTTGTCTTTGAGCCAATTTTCCATAAAAGTTTCTCCTCTCTGTTTATTTTCCGACGCATAGAAAACGCTCTTGCCCGATTCGATAGGATCCATTGGAGTCTGATCCTATTCCCCGCGGTTTAACCCAATTCACTATCCTAAGAGTCCCCGGTAACCAATGGGGCCCTCATCTTTAATAAGGCCTCAGAGATCTGGCGGCCGGTATTCATAATCGGGGAGGCCAGTTTTTCCTCCAGGTCCTTTCGGCTGTACCGGGCGGTTGGAACAGCCAGGTTAATGGCAGCCACGGCATAGCCTTGTTCATCAACGACCGGGGCGGCAATGGCCCGGTTTCCAATCGAAAGCTCTTCGTCGTTTATGGCATAACCTTTTTGACGCACCCCTTCCAATTCTCCAAGAAAATATCTTGAATTTGTGAGGGTATGGGTGGTCAGGGGCTGAAATTTCAACGTCTTCAGGATGGACTTGGTCTTTTCAGGAGGTCCCAGGGCCATGAGGATTTTTCCCATGGCCGTACAATAAACCGGGAGCTTGGTTCCGATCCGGATATCAAAAGGTAGGTACTTTTTTTTCCTGATCCGAAGGATATAGATAATTTCCTGTCCTTCCAGTATGGCCAGGTTGACGGTCTCCTGGATTTCCTTGAAGAGACGCTCCAGGTAATAATCGGCTACCTCTTTCCAATCCAAACCGCTGATGTAGGAATATCCGAGGGTCAGGACCTTGGGGGTTAGATGGTAGCGGAGTTGGTTGTCGCGCCGCAATAGTTCCAATTCGCTTAGGGTGTAACAGAGGCGGGTGGCGGTGGTGGTATTGACCCCCAGGGCCTTGGCAATCTCAGAAAGGGTAAGGGCCTGACCGGCTTCGGTCAGGGCTTGGAAAACGGCCAATCCCTTGGCGAGAGCGTGGATAAAATATCGAGGTTTTAAATTATTACGCATAGCGTAAATTAATTTCGCATTTTTTAATATCATTACCGTTTAAAAATGCCCTTGTCAAGTTTTTTGTTAATCGTTTTTTAAACAGTCTGGAGGTAGTCTGTGTTTTTTTCTTTGCCTTGGCTCGACGGCTTTCCAAGGGTGCATATCCTGATTAAATGAAATGGGCTATGCTATGGGCATAGGCCATACGGTCGGAGGCCTTCCGTCTGGCCTGGTTTATCTGTCCGTCCGGATTGGGTCTGTCAAGCAATTTATAGGTTGATGACGGACAGCCCGGTATTAAATCAGAAGGATTCTCTTTGAACCGACGGGAAAAGGCTGGTGTCCGTATGGGGGATAAAGCGGGCGGCGCTGAAGCGATTCATAAAATCCTGATTGACGTTCATTTCCAGGTAAGTGATTTTGGCGGCGATTTGTTTCACGTCTTCCATTTTTTGAAAATCCAGGAGCACGTCGGCTGCCCCTTTAAGGGAGGTATTGCCCAGGGGGATATAGCGTTCCAGCGGAAGGTCGGGAAGGAGTCCCAGGATAATGGCCCGGCGGGGATCGATATGATTGCCGAAGGCTCCGGCCACAAAAAACTGTTCGATATCCTTTAAGGTAAAACCTACCGATTGAACCAGGGTGGTTAAAATGGTGTACATGGCCGCCTTGGAACGCATCAGGATGTCCAGGTCCACTTGGGTCAGGACGATAGGCCGATGGTTTCCGGTCTCCTCGCCAGGGACCAGCAGATAAGCAGGTTGGCCGTCGAGAAGGATCCACCGTTCGGTGGGTGTCTTTAAGTTGAATTTTCCACGAATGTCGAGGAGGCCGGCCATGAACATTTCGGCGGTCAGGTCGATCAGGCCGGAGCCGCATATCCCTTTTGGAGGCCCTTGACCGATCAGGGTATAAGTCAATTCCTTGGTTTCGGGGTCTATCCGGACCTTTTCAATGGCCCCTTCATCGGCGACCATGCCCATCTGAGCTACCCCGCCTTCCAGGGCCGGACCGGCTGCCCCGGCGCAACCGATCAACCAGTCGGCATTGCCGAAGACGACTTCGGCATTAGTCCCCACATCCACCAGGATAGAAAGGGCTTTCTGTCGATGGAGTCTGGAATTCAGGATCCCGGCCATAACATCCCCCCCGAGATAACTGCCCACATTGGGGAATACATAGATGACGGCCCGGGGATGGAGATTTAACCCCAGGTCTTGGGCGGTCAGGGGTTCTATCGTATTCAGGATGGGGATATAAGGCTCCCGGCAAATGGAGGCCGGATTGAGGCCGAGGAAAAGATGGGTCATGGTGGTGTTGCCGGCCAGGGCAAGGGCCAGGACCTCCTGTGGAGAAACTTGGTTATCTTTCACCAATTGCCCGAGGATTCGGTCGATTTCGGAAATAATGCAAAGCTGCAATTGTTTCAAATGCTCGGGGTTTTCTGCAAAGTGAATCCGGGTCAATATGTCGGCCCCGTACCGGGTCTGGGGATTTTCGCTGGTGGTTTCGGTCAATAGTTTTCCCCGGGCCAGGTCCCAAAGCTGAAAGGCCATTCGGGTTGTTCCCAGGTCCACGGCCAGACCGAAATTTCTCCGGGTCGTATCGCCCGATTCCAGATGGATAATCGGGTACAGGGGAGGGGTCATGACCACTGTGGCGGTGACCTGATATCCGGCCTCTCGAATGACCGAGGTCCAGGAAGGGATCTGAGCAAAGGGGAGGGTCAGGGATTCAAGCCCCGTTTCATTTCCGATTTGTCTTTTCAGACGGTCTATTTCAGCCGTATTATCTCTTAGACTGGGTGGGGATATCTTTAGAAAGATTTTTTTGGCTAAGGGGGTCTTAGGATTCATCCGACTATCCACACCGCCTTATCTCCGGCCTGCTGCAGGATGTTATGGGAGATACTGCCCATGAAAAATTCCTGGGCCATGGAAATTCCCCCCCGCCCCATGACAATAGTTTCATAATCCCCTTTCTGGGCCTCCGAAAGGATGACTTTGCCTATGTCAGCGCCCTTTAAAACGATTTTCTTTTTTATGTTATCGGGTGCAATCCCGGCTTCCAGGAGGAGTTCCTCACATTGATCCAAAAAAGGCATCATCTTTTTCTCATAATTTGCACCGGAAGCCGGAAAGGCGGAAAGGCTGGGGATGACCCGCGGACCGGAAAGGCGGATAAAACCGGGCCGGACATTCAACAGGAGTACTTCCATCCCTTCAATTTTACATGAACCGAGGATAAAGGAGAGATGGTCCACGGCCCTTTTTGAGTTTTCAGACCCGTCGACGGCAACCACTATCTTGGCGTTGTTGCCGATCTTTTTCCCAACTACCCAGACCGGTAATTCCTTGGCCCCCTGAATTACCTTATTGGAAACACTCCCTAAAAATAGTTCGGCGACTTTGCTCAGTCCACGACGGCCGATGACCACGGCATCGTAAATCCCATTTTCAGCCTCAAATAAAATGTCCCGGGCTATGCCGATCCGTTTTTCCCGGGATCGGATATGAATCTGGGATTCTGGCCAACCTGATTTAACTAATCGCTCTTTCGATTTTTTTAGGACTCCCTCAATGGCCGCCTGCTGTTTTTTCTTCCACTGTAAAAGATATTTTTGGACAATGGGGTCCAGAGAACTCTCTTCTCTATAGATTGGGGGTATGGGCGGAAGGACATGGAATAAGACCAGGATCGTCTCGGGGCAGGTTAGAAACAATCGGTCAACATACCCCAAGGCGGTCAAGGAATTATTAGAACCGTCCATGGCCAGAAGTAGTTTCTTCTCCATGTGCTCCATACTCTCCATTATTAACCTGAAAGAAGATTTGAAGGAGATTAACGCACATCCGGGGCAAAGGCAACTCAAAACCGTCTTTTTGGTGCCGGAGGAAATAATTTGTAACAGGATAATAGGTTGCTTTTGAAAGGAAAAAGGTTAAAATATGAAAAAATGGGAAAAGAAGCCGGTTGACTTAGAGGGGTTTAGGGGGAGTCGGCTGAAAGGCCCAGCAGTCTGCAGTCAGTGCAAAAAAAGGAGGCATTCGAAAGGTTATGACCGTTAAACTGCCAGAGGGAGAAATTCTCCGGAGAGCCATTCAATGGATCAATGAACAGCAGGAGTTAACCCCGAAACCGACCCTCATCGATCTCGTTGAAGAAGCAGGGAAAAGGTTTGACCTGTCACCAAAGGACAGCGATTTCTTGATTCGCTTTTTTACCGGATCAAGCGAATAGAGTGGCGGCAGTTATGTCTCTGAGGCCTTGATTAGCATGAATCTCCTCTCCTTTTTGACCGATTCGAGCAATGTCTCATTTTTTGTGAAATCGTTCATTGCCCTATTTGTGATCATCAACGCCATAGGAAATGTCCCTATATTCGTTACCCTCCTGGAGAGGTTTAATGAAGGGGAAAGAAAAATTATTGTTAAAAAGGCGGTCTTGGTGGCCGGCATTTCCCTGATCATCGTCACCCTCACCGGAAATCTCTTTTTCAAGATTTTGGGGATAGAACTTTATTCTTTCAGGATTGCCGGGGGAATTCTTCTTACCATTGTTTCCATAGAGATGCTCTACGGGAGAAAATCCAGGACTCAATCCTCTGCGGACGAGGAGGGCCATTATGCCGAGCAGGAAGAAATATCCATCATACCCCTGGCCATCCCCCTGTTGACCGGTCCCGGGGCCCTGACGACGGGTATTGTCCTTTTCGAAAGGGCCGGGACTCCGTTCAACCGGGTTGTTCTCTTCTTAACGATCGGATTGGTCTTTTTCCTCTCTTACCTGATCCTCAGCCGGTCAAGGGCCGTCTTTAAGTATCTGGGGAAGACCGGCACGCTGGTCGCAATAAGGATTATGGGGCTTATACTGCTTTCCATCGCCGTTCAGTTTGTCATATCAGGGGTTAACGAGGCATTTCCCCGTCTTGCCGGATAAGGCCCATCTGATTTGGTCCTTAGGGATGAGGGCATTTCCCGTTACACCTGAACACGACGGTCAGGTTGCGACAGCGACCTTTAAAATTCCTTCAGGCTTGCCGATTTTGGTTCTCAAGTCTCCCCCTGGGGGATCAGGTTTTCTCTGTCGGTCGCGGATTCGGTCTTCGGGTCGTCAAAACCATAGGGAAAGGCCTCCGCTCCCGGTTCTTCAACCTCTTTTCTTTTTTCCAGAAAACAGGAGGCCTTTTCTTTCCACGTTTTTGAGAATTGAGTGGTTTTTTCTTTGGCTTCTTCCGCAAACTCCTTTATCTTTTCTCTGGTCTGACGGCCTTCTGACGGGGCATAGAGGATGGCTAAGGCCGCTCCCACTATTCCTCCGGCGGTAAAGGATAAGGCTAAAGAACTCCTGGCAAAACCATTATTTTCTTCTTCCATGACCATTCCTCCTTTTATCAACCCCTCTTTCCTTATAACAAAACGAAAAGGTAATGCCTTTTTTGCCTCCTCGCCGGAGGCATCAAAGTGTTTTAATCAAAGCTTCCACTTCTTTTTTGCCTTCTTCCAACTCCCTCTGTTGTTCTTGGTCTTTATGCAACAACAGGGTCTGAAACTCGCCAATGTGCGTCTTTTCCTCTTTAGCGATGTCCAGCAATACTTTCTTAATCCCCAGGTCCCTGGTCATCCCGGCCATCTGTTCGTAAAGATTGACGGCATCCAATTCCGCTATGATGGCGGCCCTCAAGATTTCTTTGTCGAGATTGTCTTCTTTGATCTTGTCGAGCATTACAGGTATTTTTGACAACATAGCGCCCCTTTCCTGATTCCTTTATTTTATTTTTATAAAACTATTGTCCTCCAGGCCCTGGTGAAGTCATGGGCATTGAAAGATAGAATAAAGCCGGAATATGCAAAAATCACTACAACGAAATATGTATTTTACCGGGCGAAACACCTTATTTTAAACCTTTGGCAGGCCTTAACTTGAAGGCCCGGGCAGAATACTAAAGGACATCGAGCTTATTTCATGACTATTTTCTCCCACTCGCGTGGGACAAGATCCGAAATGATTATCGATCCGGCCTGTTCGGTCGTTTTTGAGGCCGAAGGCGAAGAAGCCGGCCTGATGAGCCGTCCGCCGCGGAATCCCCAGGAATCTCTTCTTGGCTGGAAAACCTTAAGCTTGAGTTTTCTACAAGGTTTTAGCGTCTTGATCATTGTCCTGGGGGTATTTTTTATTGCTCTCCGTCTCGGCCATGAAGAATTGGATGCCCGGGCCTTGACCTTTACGACCCTGATCGTGGCCAACCTGGGTTTGATCCTGACCAACCGATCCTGGTCGAGGATCATTCTGGGCACCCTGCGCTCTCCGAATAAGGCCTTGTGGTGGGTTTTGGGGGGCACGGTCCTGTTTTTAGGGTTAGTGCTTTATGTCCCCTTTTTACGGACTTTGTTCCATTTCTCCCGGCTCCATTTAAATGATCTGATTCTCTGTCTAAGTGCCGGGTTGGTCAGTATCCTCTGGTTCGAGGGGCTTAAGGCCCTTAATGGCCGAAGGAAAGACCGTTAGAAAGAAGAAGGTCGGGGATAATACTATTTGCTTGAAAAAATTTAGAAGTTTTTCTATATCCTAATCCTACCCAGATTGTTTTTTCGAAATGGTAAAAGAGAAAGAGAGGTTGGATATTATGCCCCTGATCATATCCATTGTCGGCTACTCCAAGAGCGGCAAGACGACCCTGCTCGAAAGAATGATTCCCATCCTGACCGGCAAAGGCTATTCAGTGGGGGTGATTAAACATTCCGGACATGGTTTTTCTTTGGACCAGCCGGGGAAAGACAGCCAAAGGCTTGATCGGGCCGGTGCCGATGGCGTGGTCTTGGTCGGATCCGGGCAAATCGGCTTTCTTGGAAAAATCGATGAAACCGGGGATTTGATATTAGACCGGATTGAACAGTCTTTTTTCACCGACCAGGATATTCTCTTGACGGAAGGGTTCAAAAAAGGGAACAAGCCGAAAATTGCGATTTTGACCAATGGGAAGGAAGAACAACTTTTCCAGGAAATCGGAGGGAGTATCGTGGCTACCGTTGGGGAAAGACCCTACCGGACGGATTTGCCCCACTTTAAACCGGATGATCCTGAAGGGCTGGTTCAATTGCTGGAGCAGCGTTTTTTAAAAGATCGTCGTAAACCTTCTATCCGGGTCATCCTGGATGGAAAAAATATCCCCATGAACGCATTTGTTCAGGAAATCGTTCGCAGTGGGATACTGGGAATCCTTTCCCCTTTAAAGGGATTTAGGGATTCCCAAAAGGTCGAGGTGAAGATAGAGCTCCAAGATAAGGGGAAGTCCTGATGAAAAAACTTCGGGTGGCCTTGCTTATCGGGGGACTCTCCAATGAACGGGAGATCTCTCTTAAAAGCGGGGCCGAAGTCCAAAAAGCTCTAAATCCCGAGCGGTACGAGACTATTATCTATGATCTGAAGGACAGCTTACCTCGCCTGGTGGCCGATGCTTCCCGGATTGATGTGGCCTTGATCATCCTTCACGGCCGGTTCGGGGAAGACGGGACGGTCCAGGGGCTGTTGGAATTATTAGGGATTCCTTACCAGGGTTCCGGAGTCCTTGGCAGCGCCCTGGCCATGAATAAGCGTCTGACCAAGGCGCTGTACCGGCAGGAAGGTCTGCCCGTGGCCAGGGATCGGGTCGTCCGGCGAGGGGATCGGCTGGTTATGGAGCTGTTGGCCGATGGCCTGGGGTGGCCTATTGTCGTCAAACCCAATACCGAAGGGTCCAGTATCGGGATCCGGATGACTAAGAATCTGGAAGAACTTTCCGAAGCCATTGAACAAGCCTTTGCCCTGGATAAAGAGGTCTTGCTTGAAGAATATATAAAAGGCCGGGAAATAACCGGCGGGGTTTTGGGGAATCAGGTCCTCCAGGCCTTGCCCATTGTCGAGATCATTCCTTCCGAGGACTATCAATTTTTCGACTACGAAGCCAAGTATAAGGAAAAGGCCTCCGAAGAAATCTGTCCGGCCGAGCCTGCCGGAACCGATCACCCGGCTGGCCCAGGAATATGCCCTGCGGGCCCATAAGGTCCTTGAACTTCAAGGTTACAGTCGTACCGATATGATTGTGCGGGGCGAAGAACTCATCCTCCTGGAAACCAACACCATTCCCGGTATGACCGGGACCAGCCTGTTTCCCCTGGCCGCCCGGGCGGCCGGGATGGATTTTGGTGTTTTATTGGACCGGTTGATCGAACTGGCCCTGGAAGCCCATTCTTCCCGTTTCAATGGGGCCCCGACACCGTTTTCGGGTTCATCTGATCCCTTTATGCAGACCTGAAAACAGGGCTTGGGAAAAATCCCGGATAAGAGATCCATAAATCGTGACTAAAAGAATTATTTCACTTGACATATTTAATACAATCATGATATAGCCACGTTTTGTTCGCCTTTTCACAAATTCTATTAAGGAGGATACACTCTTATGTCAAATTTGATCCCCCCACACGGAAAAGAGGGGAAATTAAAACCGTTACTGTTGGAAGGGGAGGCCTTAAAGGCCGCCAAGGAAAAAGCTAAAGGGTTAAAACAAGTCAAAATGACCTCCCGAGAGACTTCAGACCTGATTATGTTGGGAATCGGGGCCTTTACCCCCTTGGATGGATTTATGGGAAAGGCAGATTGGAAGGGGGTTTGTGAAAAATTCTTGATGACCGACGGGACTTTCTGGCCCATTCCCATTACTCTGTCTGCCGACAAGGCCGTGGCCGATGGGATCAAGGAAGGGGAAGAGATCGCCTTAATCGATGATGAGACCGGGGAATTGATGGGTTCCATGACGGTCAAGGAAAAATATGGCATTGACAAGGAATATGAATGCAAACAGATTTTTTGGACCAATGATATGGCCCACCCGGGCGTTCAAAAAGTTATGGCTCAACCGGAGATCAACCTGGGGGGGCCGGTAAAAGTTTTCAGTGAAAGCTATTATCCGGAAAGATATAAGGGCCTCTATGCCCGTCCGGCGGAAACCCGTAAGATTTTTGAAGAAAAGGGCTGGAAGAAGATCGCCGCCTTGCAACTGCGGAACCCCATGCACCGCTCCCATGAGTATCTGGCCAAGATCGCCCTGGAAGTGTCCGACGGCGTCTTTATCCATCAGTTGGTCGGTAAGTTGAAGGAAGGGGACATCCCGGCCGAGGTTCGGGTTAAATGTATCGATATCTTGGTAGAGCATTATTTCCCCAAAGACCGGGCCATTCAAAAAGGCTATCCCATGGAAATGCGTTACGCCGGTCCCCGAGAGGCCTTGTTGCACGCCGTTTTCCGCCAGAACTTTGGGGCCACGGATATGATCATCGGCCGTGACCACGCCGGGGTAGGGGACTACTACGGACCTTTTGATGCCCAGGATATTTTTGAAAAGATCCCGGCAGGGGCCTTATTGATCAAACCCTTAAAGATTGACTGGACCTTCTATTGCTATAAATGCGGCGGCATGGCCTCGATGAAGACCTGCCCCCATGGGAAAGATGATCGTCTCCTCTTGAGCGGCACCAAGCTGCGCAAGATGCTCTCCGAAGGGGAAGAGGTGCCCAAGGAATTCAGCCGTCCCGAGGTCCTGGTCCTCTTACAAGAATATTACCGGAACCTGGAAAATAAAGTGGAGATAAAGTTACACAGCCATTCCGGTTAAGCGCAAAAGGGGGCTTTGGTAGGACTAAAGCCCCCTTTTTTATGCCTTGCTTTATTGCAACGTCCTGAATAGGGAAGATTCCCTGACTGAAAAAGAAACATCAATAGAGAAAGGAGGAAACTGAAGCTATCATACATTGAAGTATCCTAAAGATGATAAAGCGATATGGTATGCGTTTAGGCTAAAAAAGTAAACCAAGGAGGAAGATATGCCAAGTTATGTGATTAAAGAAAAATGTGATGGATGCAAAGGGCAGGACAAAACGGCTTGTATGTACATTTGCCCTGTTGATCTGATGTTTTTGGACAAGGACGGTTCTGCGGGACACGGCGAGATGAAGGCCTGGAACCGGGACCCTTCCCTTTGCTGGGAATGCTATAACTGCGTTAAGATATGCCCTCAGCAGGCTATTGACGTTCGTGGTTATGCCGACTTTATCCCCATGGGTGCCAGTGTCACACCCCTTCGGGGTTCTGAAGACATTATGTGGACCGTCAAATTCCGGAACGGGTCTCTGAAACGATTTAAGTTCCCCATCCGGACCACGCAAGAAGGCAGTGCGGTTCCAGGCGGCGGATTCGATGAAGGTTCCGGCGATCTGAAGAGCCCCTATCTGTTCACCGAGCCTGCTTCTTTAAGAGTGGCAGCTATACCCACACCAAAAAAGTAACCAAGGAGGGAAATGATTATGGCAGATTATCCAACTGTAGAAGTAACCACCGATCTTTTGATTGTGGGTGGAGGAATGGCCGCCACGGGCGCTGCTGTTGAGGCCGCCTACTGGGCCAAAAAGAACGGCGTGAAGGTAACGGCCGTGGACAAGGCCGCTTTTACGCGATCCGGAGCCGTGGCCATGGGCCTTTCGGCCATCAACCAATATATCGGCATTGCTGACGGACAGAATACCTGTGAAGATTATGTCCATTATGTCCGCCAGGACCTGATGGGGATTTCCCGGGAAGACCTGGTGTATAACATCGCCCGACACGTAGATTCGTCGGTTCATCTTTTTGAAAAATGGGGTTTGCCCATCTGGTTGGATGAAAACGGCAAGTATGTCCATGAAGGCCGCTGGCAGCTCATGATCAACGGTGAATCCTACAAGGTGCTCGTGGCCGAAGCCGCCAAAAACGCCATGGACGCCGCCGGGTTTGAGATCTATGAACGCGTTTTCATCGTCGCCCCTCTGATGGACGGTGACCGGATCGCCGGGGCCGTCGGTTTCGGGACCCGTGATGAGAAATTTTATGTTTTCAAGGCCAAGGCCGTGATCTGCGCCATGGGCGGTGCGGTCCACGTCTTCCGTCCCCGGTCCACCGGTGAAGGTCAAGGCCGTTCCTGGTATCCGCCCTTCAACACCGGATCCAGTGCCTACTTTACCATTCAAGCTGGTGCCGAGATGACCTGTCAGGAAGTCCGCTTTATCCCGGTTCGGTTCAAGGATGCCTATGGGCCGGTTGGGGCCTGGTTCTTACTGTTTAAATCCCGGGCTACCAGCGCCACCGGCGGCGAGTATATGGTCGTCCGCAAAGACGAGCTCAACAACTGGACACCTTACGGCCTGGCCAAACCGATTCCGGCCAACCTGCGTAATTACTTAGGCATGCTGGATGTGGAAGCCGGTTTAGGGCCCCTCTATATGGAGACGGCTGAGGCTATCCAGAATATAGCCAAGGGTACCCCCGATGAAAAGGCCTTCAAGAAAAAGATGAAGGAATTGGAATCCGAGGCCTGGGAAGACTTCCTGGATATGACTATTTCCCAAGCCATCCTTTGGGCGGCCAGCAACATCATGCCCGAGGCCAGCCGTTCCGAGATCGCTGCTTGCGAGCCTTATTTTATCGGTTCCCATTCCGGTGCCTCCGGAGCCTGGGTCAGCGGCCCGGAAGACCTGGATACCCCTTACAAATGGGGTTACGGCAATATGTGCACCACTAAAGGGTTGTTTGCCTGCGGTGATGCTTCCGGTGCCTCCAGCCACAAGTTCTCCTCCGGTTCCCACGCCGAAGGCCGTTTTACCGGCAAAGAAGCGGTGCGGTACTGTGTTGAGAATACGGCCATGCCCAATGTGGATGCGGCTGCGCTTGACGCCTTGAAGAAAAAGATCCTGGCTCCGCTGAATACCTACGAACAGTTCAGCGCACTGTCAACGGATCCGGATATCAATCCTAACTACATTAAACCCATGTCTTATATGCATCGTCTTCAGAAACTGATGGATGAATATGCCGGCGGTTGGGGATCCGGTTTCAAAACCAGCAAGGCCTTATGCGAAAGAGGGATGGAACTCATGGCCATGCTGCAGGAAGACGCGGCCAAATTAGGCGCCAAAAACGTCTATGACCTGGAACGCTGCTGGGAAAACGTTCAGCGGACCTGGCAGGCCGAGGCCCATATGCGCACCATCCTCTTCCGGGAAGAGACCCGTTGGCCGGGCTACTATTTCCGGGCGGACAAACCCAAGATGGACGAAGCCAACTGGCATTGCTTCGCCAATTGCAAGTATGATCCCAAGACCAGTGAGTGGACCATGCTCAAAAGAGACGTGGTTCCCCTTATTCCGTAATCAAGATTAATCCCTTGATCTCCAGGCGCCTCTGGCGCCTGGAGTTTTTTCAACAAAAGGAAAGGTATTTATTTAAAAAGAGGACGGTGATAAACTCCGGAGTTGAATATTTTCCTCTTTTTTAATAAATATCTTTGTGAAACTTCTTGAGCTTGACGCCTTTTCCTTTACATCGTAAAAAGACCTGTCATTTTTATATCCATTATGGACAATATTCTAAGTTATTTTCCGTTTCGAAAAAACTGAATTCATGGAAGATTTTAGAATTTTTTTTGTTGTATATTGAAAAAAATTTAGATAAACCATAGAAAACTTTATTTCTGCTAAAAAGCATTAAATAAATTCCTGGAGGAGTATATGGGAGATAAAAAAAGTATTTTGATTGTCGGCGGCGGCATGAGCGGTCTGACCACGGCCATCGAAGCCGCTGAGGCCGGGTATGATTCCATCATTGTGGAGAAAAGACCTTATCTGGGCGGCCGGGTAGCGCAACTCTACCAGTATTTCCCTAAATTGTGTCCACCCAATTGCGGTCTGGAGATAAATTTTAAACGGACCAAGAATAATTCTCGAATTACCTTTTATACCTTGGCCGAGGTGGAAACCATCAGCGGGGAAGAAGGAAATTATCAGGTGACCATAAAGACCACCCCTCGCTTGGTCAATGAGCGCTGTACCGGGTGTAATAAATGTGCCGAGGTCTGTCCGGTGGAGCGGGCGAATGATTTTAATTACGGAATGGATAATACCAAGGCCGCTTATTTACCTTATGCCATGGCCTTTCCCATGCAATACGTGATCGACGGCTCGGTTTGCCTGGGACGAGTCTTGCGCCAAGTGTGTCGAGGCCTGCAAATATGAGGCTATCGAACTGGATATGAAACCCCAAACCATCACCTTGGAGGTGGGGTCCATTGTCTGGGCCGCGGGTTGGAACCCCTATGATGCCAAAAAACTGGAAAACTACGGGTTCGGCCAGTATCCCAATGTCATCACCAATGTCATGATGGAAAGGCTTTGTGCGGACAACGGACCGACGGAGGGTAAAATCCTTCGGCCCTCGGATCAAAAAGAGGTCGAAACAGTGGCCTTCATCCAATGTGCCGGATCCAGGGATGAAAACCACCTGGCCTATTGCTCGGGTGTTTGCTGCCTGGCCTCTTTAAAGCAGTCCACCTACCTCAGGGAAAAAAATCCCAATGCCCAGGCCTTTATCTATTTTATCGATATTCGGGCCCAGGGCAAACTGGAGGATTTTTTCGTCAAGGTGAAAAAAGACGAAAAGCTGTCCCTGATAAAATCAAAAATCGCCATGATTACCGAGGACCCGGTCACTAAAAACCTGATCCTGGAAGGGGAGGATACCATGTCCGGAGAGCGGATCCGTGAAACGGTCGATATGGTGGTCCTGGCAACAGGCATGGAACCGGCCACGGCAACGGTCAAGGTGCCGGCTTCCGTCACCTACGACGAATATGGGTTTATCGTCTCTGATCAGGAACAAAAGGGTATTTATGGCGCCGGCTGTATTAAACGACCGGCTGATGTGGCGGGCGTGGTTCAGGATGCGACCGGGGCAGCGCTTCGGGCTATTCAATCTGTGGTGAGGAGGTAAGCAAGGATGGATAAAAAACTGGGTGTATATATATGTACGGGATGCGGCATCGGTGAATCCCTGGATATAGAGGCCTTAAAAAAGGTGGCCACCAAGGAGTTTAAGGCCCCGGTATGTAAGACCCATCCCTGGCTCTGCAGTGTCGAAGGGGTGGAAATGATCAAGTCCGATATGGCCACTGAAGGGGTCAACACCCTTTCCATCGTGGCCTGTTCTCCCCGGGTTAAATACGATGTCTTCGATTTTGGCCCTGGTTTGCAGGACCGGGTCAATGTCCGGGAACAGGTGGCCTGGGTGCTGCCGGCCAATGATGAAGATACCCAGATGATGGCCGAGGACCATTTGCGCATGGGGCTGGTCAAGCTGAACAAGAGCACACCCCCGGAACCTTATCTGGCGGAGAATTTGAGCAAGACCATCCTGGTCGTCGGCGGCGGGTTTGCGGGAATGAATGCCGCCGTGGGCGCAGCCCAGGCCGGATACCCGGTAGTTCTGGTGGAAAAAGAGGCCCGCTTAGGCGGGTTCATGAATACGATGAATAAGCGAGTCCGTCCTCCCTACAAAGAATTAATGGCTGTGGATTTGGAAGGCCAGATCAAAAAGGTGGAGGCCGAGTCCAATATCAAGGTCTTTACCTCCGCCCAAATCGAAAAGCTTTCCGGCGGTCCGGGGGTATTTGATGTGGCCATCTCCCAGAACGGCTCCTCGGTGAACGAGCGGGTCGGCTCGGTGGTCCTGGCTACGGGCTGGAAACCCTATGATGCCAATAAATTGGAACACCTGGGTTACGGGAAATTCCCCAATGTGATTACCAACGTCCAGATGGAAGAAATGGCCAAGAAAGGGAAAATTACCCGGCCTTCCGATGGAAAGGAGGTCAAAAACGTCCTCTTTATCCAATGCGCCGGTTCACGGGATGAAAATCACCTGCCTTATTGTTCTTCGGTTTGCTGTCTGGTTTCCCTGAAGCAGGCTACCTATGTAAAAGAGCAGGACCCCGAAGCCTCGGTCTACGTCCTTTACAAGGACATTCGCACCCCTCATCAGAGCGAAGATTTTTACCGTAAGGTGCAGCGGGACGGCGGGATCTTTATCCGGGGGGAAATGACCGGGATCTCCGCCGACGGCAATAATAACCTGGTGGTTGAGGCCAATGATGTCCTGTTGAACGAACAGGTCCGTCTGGAAGACCTGGATCTGGTGGTCCTGGCCGTAGGAATGGTGCCGACGTCCCTCGATGAGATGGCCTTAAATTTAGACTACCGGCAGGGGCCTGGGTTGCCTTTAACCAAGTATGGTTTCCCGGATTCCAACTTTATCTGCTTCCCCTATGAAACGCAACGGACCGGTATCTATGCCGCCGGATGCGTCCGCAGCCCCATGGAAACGGCCCTCTGCGCCGAGGATGCCACCGGGGCGGCCATGAAGGCCGTCCAGTGCATCGAATCCACGGCCATCGGGGCGGCCACTTTCCCCAGGGCCGGCGATATGACCTATCCCGAGTTCCAGATGCAGCGTTGTACCCAGTGTAAGCGCTGTACCGAAGAATGTCCTTTCGGGGCCATCAACGAAGATGAAAAGGCCAATCCCCTGCCCAACCTGACGCGCTGCCGGCGTTGCGGGACTTGTATGGGGGCCTGTCCGGAACGGATCATCTCCTTCAAGAATTACTCGGTGGACATGATCGGCTCCATGATCAAGGGCATTGAGGTGCCGGATGCCGATGATGAAAAGCCCAGGGTCATCGCCCTGATTTGCGAAAACGATGCCTATCCGGCTTTGGATATGGCCGGGATCAACCGGATTCCCATTGATCCCTTCTACCGGTTTATCCCGGTGCGCTGTCTGGGCTCGGTCAACCTGGTCTGGATCGCCGATGCCCTGGCCAAGGGTATTGATGGCGTAATCCTCTTGGGCTGTCGTAAGGGTGATGACTACCAGTGTCATTTTATCAAAGGAAGTGAATTGGCCAATACCCGTATGGAAAAAATCTCGGAGACCCTGGGACGTCTGGCTTTGGAACCGGACCGGGTCCGGGTGGAAGAGATTTCCATTAACGATTATGAGAGACTGCCGGTGATATTGAAGGATTTCATGGATCGGATCAAAGAACTGGAACCGAATCCGTACAAGGGATTCTAAAATAAAAACAGGATTCAAGGATTCAAGGGTTCGAGGATTCAAGGGGTTTCTATTTCCGAGCCTTTCACTTGAAACCTTGAATCCTTGACCCCTTGAACCCTTGCAATAGTTAAAGAAGGAAGAAATTATGGAACAGGTAGTAGGACCCAAAAGCAGCGGCGGAAAGGCCTATGACCAATCCTTCGCCCGGGAAGTGTACCAGAAGGTCGATTCAGGGGAAGAGATCAAGATGTGCATGCAGTGCGGCGTCTGCGCCGCCTCCTGCCCCCTGAAAGAAAAAATGGATTATTCCCCAAGAAAGATCTTTACCTTGATCAGGGCCGGTCAAAGGGAAAAAGTATTAAGCAGCCAGGCTATCATGTTATGTACTTCCTGTTATTCCTGCAAGGTGCGCTGTCCCAGAAAGGTGCCGGTAGTGGATGTCATGCATGGGTTGGCCCATTATGCCCTGCGTCAGGGGTATAAACCGAGGGCAGATACCGCCCTCTTCGGCCAGAAGTTTTGGGATAATATTTATCGGCTGGGCCGTATCGATGAAAAAGATGTGGCCCAACGGTATTTCCTGGGACATGGATTGGGGCCGGGGATAAAATTGATGATGGAAAATAAGGACATGGGTCTGGGCATGCTGTTCAAAAAGCGGATGAAGCTTTTGCCGGAAAGACCGATTAAGAATGTCAAGTCCCTGAGAAAAATGCTCGACAAGGCCAAGGCCATGGGGAAAGGGGGTGCCGCCTGATGGATTATTTTCTCTATCAAGGGTGTTCATTGGAAGCCAGTGGAATTCATTACATGATTTCACTTGAAGCCATCGGCAAGGTTTTGGGCCTGAGTTTCAAAGAGATCGGTGATTGGAACTGTTGCGGCGCCAGCATCTCCTATGTGGGCGGAAACGAGCTCTCCGTCGATGTTTTGGCCGCCCGCAATCTGGCCCTGGCCGAGGCCCAGGGAGGGATGGACATCGTGGCGCCATGCAGTTCCTGTTATATCGTCTTGAATAAAGTCAACCATAAATTAAAGGAAAATCCGGAGCTGATGGCCAAGGTCAACGAGGTATTGGCCGAAGGAAACCTGAAATACAGCGGCAAGCTCAAGGTCCGGCATATTTTGGATGTCTTGTATAATGATGTCGGTCTGGATAAAATCAAGGCCGCGGTCAAAAAACCCTTAAAGGGGGTTAAAGTGGCCGGCTATGTGGGCTGCCAGACCGTTCGCCCTTACGGGGAATATGACAGTGTGGAAAAACCCGTCATTCAGGATAAGATCTTGGAAGCTTTGGGGGCCGAAGCCGTGCCCTTTCCCAAGAAAATGAGCTGCTGCGGTTCCGGGTTGTTTCTGACCGAATTGGAGGCCTGTTATGGACTGGCCAGGGATATCCTCGAAGACGCCCAGGCCCACGGCGGGCAGATCATTTCCACGGCCTGCCCCATGTGCCAGATGAACCTGGAGGCCTACCAGAAGCGAATCAACAAGGCCTTGGGCACCAACTTCAAAATCCCGGTGGTCTTTATCACCCAGTTGATGGCCGTGGCCTTCGGGTTGAGCCCCAAGAAAGAGGCGGCCCTGGATCGTCTGTTGATCCCGGCCGAGCCTTACTTGAAAGCGGCCGCTGCTTAAAACAAGCCTATCTTTTAATCAAAAAAAGGCCCTCCTCCGAGATTCGGGAGAGGGCCTTTTTCTAATGTCGGTATTGGTTGTCCGAAGGCCGCTTCATTGGAAGCATGAAGCCTTTGACCCTCAGCCCCTTAAGGTACACGGTGAAGCATGAAATTGGGTTTTCACGGACCTTGAATCTTGCGCCTTGGACCCTGGACCGATCTTTGTATTAAATCGCCCCGATCAGCCTGGAAATGACCAGTCGCTGAATCTCGGAAGCCCCTTCGCCGATCTCGAGTAATTTCTGGTCCCGGTAAAACCGCTCCACGTCGTATTCCTTCATCAGGCCGTAGCCGCCGTGGAGTTGAACGGCATGGTTGGCGCAGCGGTACATGACCTCGGAACAGTATAACTTGGCCATGGCCGCTTCTTTGGCAAAGGGCTTACGATTGTCCCTCAGCCAGCAGGCCTTGTACAGGAGCAGCCGGGCACATTCGATTTCCATGGCCATGTCGGCCAATTTAAATGAATTGACTTGAAAAGAGGCAATGGGCTTTCCAAACTGGACCCGCTCCTTGGCGTACCGTCTGGCCATTTCAAAACACCCCTGGGCGCCGCCTAAACCCATGGCGCCGATGCTCAAGCGTCCGCCGTCCAAGGTCCCCAACATCTGGTGAAACCCTTCCCCTTGGGGGCCAAGGAGGTTGTCTTTGGGCACCCGGCAGTCTTCAAAATAAAGTTCGCTGGTGTTGGAGGCCCGCCACATCAATTTGCCGTGCATGGGCCGGGCTTCAAAACCAGGGGTTCCGCTTTCCACCAGGATGCAACTGAGTTCTTTTTTACCGGCTTCCCGGATCCCGGTCCGGGCTAAGACCGTTACTCCACCGGTAATATCGGTAGAGGCATTGGTAATAAAGATCTTGCTCCCGTTGATCACCCATTCGTTTCCATCCAAGACGGCATTGGTCTGCGTGTTGCCGGCGTCGGAACCGGCGTTCGGCTCGGTCAGCCCGAACCCCCAGAGCATTTCCCCGGTGCAGAGTTTAGGCAGGTATTTCTTCTTCTGCTCCTCGCTGCCGTAATAATAAAGAGGCCCGATCCCCAAAGAATTTCCGGCGGCGATGGTGGCGGCATGGGAGCCGTCGATCCGGGCGATTTCCTCCACGGCAATGATATAGGAAACGTAGTCCAACCCCTGCCCGCCGTATTGTTCGGAAACAAACATGCCGAAAAGACCCAACTCCCCCATGGCCTGGCAGGTTGCGTAAGAAAATTCTTCCTTCTCGTCGAGCTCCCGGGCTTTGGGTTTGATTTCCTTTTCGGCAAAATCTCTTACCGATTTCCTTAAAATTTCCTGTTCCATGGTTAAGGAAAAATCCATAAAATTATCTCCTTGAAGCGGTTAATTTCAGCCAGTATTTATGATGGCTTAATCATACATTTCTAAGACAGGATGAACAGGATTTATAGATTTTTCGGCCTTTCGGGAAGAAAGGCTGAAAACCCGTATCCGCCGATGGCGGAGCAGTTGTCTTCCCTTTCGTCAGGAAAGGGGAAAGTCTATCTTTTCTGTCCGGAAAATCCGGTCCAAATAATTTTCTGACTTACTCGGGTTAGGCTAAGGAGAGCGGTATCTGGAAAACGGTATAGGAAAGTTACGGCAAGTTGTCAATAAAAAGTTTCCCAAATTTATTTTTTCCCATGACCATTCCCCTTCCTTTTCTGGATATATAAAAATATACCAACCGCCCTATTTTATTATAACAGGGATAGCGAGCCAATTCCCCGCAGTTTGCTACGTGGGTAAGCGAGCGGCCCGGGCCCATTGCCCGGACTGCCACACGGAGATGAAGCGGAAGACCCTGCGCAACCCGGTCATCGGACAGGTTTATGCCTTTACCGAAGTGGTCTATGCCGGGACCGGGATCGAGCTTTCCACCCCTTATTGGCAGATCGACGTCCAGATCCCCGGTTTGGCTACAGTCCCAAAGAGTTATCTCTTGTACGGGAAACCCTATATCGGGATGAAGGTCAAAGCGGAATTCCGGACCGATAAACCCCCAATACGGTCCTGGATTATTATTGGGTCCCCCTGGAATAGGAGGAAGGGCCCCTTTATTTTTTAGACGGGATGACAGGATTTTTTTCATACTGTAAGTCCTGTCTAAAAAATTTTCCGAAAAAGATCTCAAATGTTGTTATAATAAACATTCCTGTGTCCTGAATCACTCCCCTGACTTTAAACGGATAAAGACTCTGGCGGCGTGTTTACCGGTAGTTCAGATGGTCCAAGATCCGGAAGGAGATCCCATGCTGTTTAAACAGGAGTGTGGCAAAAAGAATATCCTTATTTTGAGATGGCATGGCCATATATAATTTTGGACTGGATCGAACGGCCAAGTGGGAACCTTCGGCCGACTGAGCCGTTATTAAGGATAGAAGACCAAAATTTCCATGAACCCGGATGACCATTTAACGATCTATGAGTTGGAGGGAACTGTTAGCGAGCCGGAAAATTTTTTCCAGGAAAACTTTTTGGCTCACTGGCGGGAAGGGGATTCCACTTTTCTGTTTTTTTCCAAACCCCAGGAAGGGGCCTTGAGGGAATTTCTAAAAAACCAATCCCACCTTACCTGGGTTCGAACCCATTAAATGAGTTATAAGGATTGGCAGGGGAAGGATTTGGATTCCCTGTCAGTCGAAAAATTTATTTTTATCCCGCCCTGGGTGTCGCCACCCGAAGACCGGAAAGGATTAATTATTCGAATAGATCCTGGTGTGGTTTTCGGCTCCGGTCATCATCCAACGACCCGAGATTCTCTTTTGGCCCTTTTGTGGGTATATAACCAGGAAAGGCCCGGAAAGGTCCTGGATTTGGGGACGGGAACGGGCATTTTGTCTTTAGCCGCGGTTTCTCTTGGGGCTGAAAAGGGGTTGGCCGTTGATTGGAATCCGGCCTGCGTCCAGACTGCCAAAAAAAATGTGCTCCTGAATAACCTGCAGGCGGTTATTGAGGTCATCGAAGGTCGGGCTGAAGACTATATTCGGCATTCGGCCGATCTTCTTCTGGCCAATCTGCATTTTGCCGTCATCCAGGATCTCATCAAAAATAGGGGTTTCTTTGAGAAGAAATGGGTAATCCTCTCCGGTCTTCTCCGTAGCGAATTTTTGGAAGTCAAGCACCGGTTGCAGGTCCCAGGATTTGAGATCCTTAAAGAATGGGATTCGGAATTTACCTGGTTTACCCTGGTGGGGAGGAATAAGGAGAGACCATGAAGAGTGAACTGACTCCGGAACGGTTGGCCTTTTTAAGCCAGGATTATTCCCAGGGGTTTATCGCTGACCTGGGCCTGACGGTCAGCCATTACGAAAGAGGCTATCTCGAATCGCGATTGACCGTCCTGCCCCGGCACCGACAGCAAGATGATTATATCCATGCCGGCGTCCTGGCCACCATGGCCGACCATACCGCCGGCTATGCTGCTTTCAGTCTCATAGCCGAGGAGTTTCGCATTTTAACCATAGAATTCAAGATCAATTTTTTTCGGCCGGCCTATGGTCAAGGCCTGCTTTGTAAGTCTCGGATCCTCCGGGAAGGAGGACAGGTTTTGGTCGGAGAGTCGGAGGTCTATGATCAGCGATCGGATGCGGAGGTGCTGGCGGCCAAAGCCATGGTCACGATGATGGCGGTTCATAAGGGAAAAATAAAAAAAGTGGCCGGTGACGAGTGATCTGTGACTGGATGCTGGATGCTGGATGCTGGATGCTGGATGCTGGATGCTGGATGCTGGATGCTGGATGCTGGATGCTAAAGAAGTATTAGGTGTGGATTAGAAAAAGCAAGGATATTATGGAAGACATCGATACCTCAAACGTCGAACGTTGTGACCCCGAACTCCGAACTCCAAACTCCGACCTTTCTTGCGACCCAATCGGCAATCGGCAATCCGCACTTCCGTACACTCCGCCCGAATTAATGGTCTCTGTGGCCGCCGGGGAAATCCGGGACGGAGATGTGGTTTTTGTCGGCATGCGGCTTCCTTTACTGGCCTTTATCCTGGCCAAAAAGACCCATGCCCCAAAGGCCATCGGACTGTTTGAAAACGGGGTCATGCGGGAAATTCCGGCCACCGGCCCTATTGTCACTATGGGCGACCCCCCTAATATCCATCAGGCCACCATGTGTTGCGATATGCTGACGGTCATGGGTTTTCTTCAGAAAGGCCGGGTCGATGTCGGGTTTATCGGGGGGGCGGAAGTGGATCGTTTTGGAAATCTGAATACCACCCGCATTCGACTGCCCAAAGGTTTTGTCCGCCTTCCCGGGAGCGGGGGAGGGGGAGATATCGCCTCTTTATCCAGGAAATTATTGATCATAATGCCCCATGAAAAAAGACGCTTTGTTGAAAAGGTCGGCTATGTCACCTCTCCCGGCTATGGCCCGGGGGGGACCTGGAGAAAAGATGAAGGGCTTGTTCGAGGCGGACCTGCGGCCATTATTACCACACTCGGGGTTTTCCGCTTTCACCCGGAAACCCGGGAGGCTTTTCTTTCCCAAGTCCATCCTGGGGTATCCATAGATCAGGTCAAGGAAGAAACCGGTTGGGACCTGAAAATAGACTCGGAACCGACCCAAACCTTGCCACCTACGGCTCAAGCCCTTTCCATTATTCGCCAATACGATCCCAACGGATTTTGGACGGGATAAGAAACCCTGGAAAAGACCTGCCCGACTATTTGAGCCCGAGAAGCTCTTGTCCGCCTTCAGATTGGCCTTTCCCAAGTTTTTTTTTGAATAACCGGACAATAGGGTCATAAAAGATAACCGGACAAAAGAATTACCCTGTTTTCTGTCTTTTTTCCCTTGACAAATTTTTTAGACATTTTATAATTATTTTGTAGTTAAAATATAGTTAATTTATAGCCATATTGATTGCGTATCAAAAATAGGATGACCCCATGGTCGGCCCGAAAAAAGACAGCCTTTTAAGAGAGAATATGCCCAGATCGGAAGAAAACAACCAGTCCCTTAAAGCCAAATTCGAGGTTTTTGGGGAAGAAATGATTGAAAAAGAGGTCAAGCAGAGCGGAAACAGCGGACGGGTCTATCTGCCACCCGAATGGGTGGGGAAACACGTCAAAATTATAAGGATCGACTGATGAAGAAAAATAAGACCTTGAAACCGATTAAGATAAGGAAGTTATTGCTCAAAGACCTTCCCCAGGTTATCGAGATCCAGGAAGCGATCACCAAGACCAAAGTCACCCCAAAGAAGAAAGTCATTTTGAGAGAGCATATTCAGAAAGAAGGGAACCTCAGTTTGGTGGCCCTGTCCGAAGGACGGGTATTAGGGTTCGTAATCAGCGAGATCATGACCAACAGCTTTGGCATGGACCAGGGCGGATGGATTCAAAATTTAGGGGTAGATCCGAAACATATGGGAGAAGGTATCGGCCAAACCCTGGCCACCCATCTTTTTGAAGCCTATAAGAAAGAAGAAAATATTTGAAATTTATACGGCTGCCCGCTGGGACTCGGTGGATTTGCTTTCCTTTTTCAAATCTATCGGGTTTGACCGGAGCAACTTTATCAATTTGTATAAAAAATTGGACCAAAAAGAATAATTTTTTGTTTTTTCAGGTAGTTACTTTGAATTACGCTTATTTTACCAACCCCCACTTTCTTCTTGACATTACCCAATCAATAGCTATTATATAACTACAACACAGATACATTATAGTTAGCGGTGCGAATTAAAGGTTAAGGGCCTAAGCGGCCGGAAAGTTTGCGGCGAGTCTACCGAAACATGAACAAAAATAAGGTATTATGAGAATTACGACGATGCTGGATTCAGGTAATCTAAAAGGGGTAAAAAAATGAGGTACGCAGAGACAGGGTTTAATTTAGAAATTGATCTATCCCGAGGCAACATTGAGAGGGTAGAAACCGACCCGAGAGACACCGAACTTTATCTGGGGGGTCTGGGGACTAACGCCAAGATATTATGGGATAGGGTTCCCCCCGAAACCGAACCCTTTTCTCCTGATAATCTTTTAATATTCGGCGCCGGTCTTTTATGCGGCACCCCGGCTACCGGTTGTAATCGAACCATTGTTTCCACCATTTCGCCTCAGACGCAGTTAATGGCCTATTCCATGATGGGGGGATTTTGGGCACCGGAATTGAAGTATGCCGGTTATGACAAGGTGATCCTTCGCGGCAAATCCCCCAATCTGGTTTATTTGTGGATAAACAATGACAAAGTGGAAATACGGGATGCCTCTCATTTGCAGGGTAAAGGCGCTGTTGAAACCCAAGAACTTATTCGACAGGAGCTGAAGGAGCCGAAAGCCCAGGTGGCGGCTATCGGCCTGGCCGGTGAAAACAGGGTCTATTTCGCTTCTATCGAACAGGGCCGGTCCAGCGCCAGCCGGGGCGGAATAGGCGCTGTGATGGGAGACAAAAAGGTAAAGGCGATCGTTGTTCGCGGCACCAAGGATATCAATGTTGCCCGACCGGATGAATACATGGAGCTTTGCAACGAGGTCCTGAGCTATATCAAATGGCGTAATGAAAATCCGGTTCCGGGGGTCATGCCCATTTTAGCCGGGCTGGGGTCGCCGCAAGAGATGAAAGTCCATGATGAAAAGTGGCACACCGAGAATTTCATGTGGGGGAATTCCCGCCTCCGCCGAAAGGATTTTTGGAACGAGGAAATCGCCAAGGCCTGGATGGAGACCCTGGATAGTATGCGGAGGCGGCTGATCAGTTGCTATAACTGTCCGATGACCTGCGGGGCGACCATTGCCCCTCCGGGACGTTCCAACCTACATGATGAAATGCTTCTCGAAACTGACCTATACCATGGCGGCCATGTCAGACCTGGAGTTTGGTTTGGGTATCGCTCAAAGTGCAACGGAGTATGGGGTGGACGCCTTCTCAACCCCGCAAGTCATGGCCTTCGCCCTGGAGCTTTACGAAAACGGCATATTGACGGACGCTGATTTCCCTGGAATGCCGTCCGATAATGAGGGGCAGATTTTACTGGTTACTGGACCGAATTGTCCGGCGGGAAGGGATCGGAGATGTGCTGGCCAATGGCACCTATTGGGCGGCCAAGCAGATCGGCAAGGGCGCTGAAGCCTATGCCCATAATACCATCAAGAAACATGAGCAACTGCCTCTCAAGCTGTCCATGCTGAATCCCATTTATTTCCTGATGTATAGTACCGGCGAGAAGATCAACATTACCCAGATTGAAGGGCAGTTCCCCCAGGCCCCTTTTCTGACGATGGAGGAGCGGGAAGCCTTTGTCAAGGATTGGTTCCAGGTTCCGGATGAGAAGTTCAAGCAAATTTTTCTGGACTGGGAACCACGGGGTGAAAAATCCATGCCCTTATTACCCTACGGTTGAAATGTGTTGTGATATTGTCGACTGGCAGGAACGGATGCACTACATTGATGACGCCCTCGGCATGTGCGCCGGGTTATCCTCCTTTCCCCTGAAGCCTCCCTATCATATACACAATTACCCGAAGTTTATCTCGGCCGGGGCCGGGATCGATATGGATGAAGAAAAACTGACCCAGGCCGTTAAGAGATACCGCACTTTGGTCAGGGCCAATAATACCAGAAGAGGCATGAGGAGAAAAGACGAAAAGCCTCCTGAAGACCATTGGAAGAAAAGATTTCCCGAACTGGAAAAGGAGCTCCTGGATACGTATTACCAAATTAAAGGGGTGGAATAAGGAGGGTATTCCCACCAAAGAGTCTTTACAGGAATTGGGTTTGGATTACGTATTCGAAGACTTTGAAAAAAGAGGGATCTATTCGGATATGGGAGAGACACCTTCCACTGAGACCTCGGCGGAAAAAGAGAAGGAGGTGTAGCTGTCATGGATGAGAAAAAAAAGAAAATAGTCAAAACCATAAAAGTGGATGTGGATAAATGCAACGGTTGCCGGGCCTGTGAAGTGGTCTGCTCGGCCTTTCATGCGGCACCGAGATACAGCAGCAATAATCCGGCCAGGTCGCGTATTCGGGTGATTCGTGAACCGCTGAAGGACATCTATGTTCCCGTATACGCCGGTGAACATGCCAGGGCCGAATGTATGGGCCGGGATAAATATGTGATTGACGGCAAGGAATACGAAGAGTGCGCCTTCTGCCGGGCTTCCTGTCCATCCCGGGATCTTTTCAAAGAACCCGATTCCGGTCTTCCGCTGAAATGTGATATGTGTGAAGGCGAAGAAGAACCCCTGTGCGTCAAGTGGTGCCAGGTTGATGCCCTGACGTATGAAGAAAGGGAAGAGGAAGGCGAAGAAGAAGCGAAGCCGGAGGACGTGGAGATCGGATTGGAATCATTGGTGGACAAATATGGATTGGAGAAGGTCATGGATACCGTGACCCGACTGTCCCTGTCCAAGAAGAGCTAAAATTCCAGAATTCAGAATCCAGAGTCAGAATTCAGAATGAGAGTCATTAAAAGATATTTCAGTCTATAGAAAGGATAAGGAAGACCGTGGAGACTGTAGCCCCCTATAAAGAGATCATCGAAGTCATCAAGGCGAACGGTGGAGACGCCTTCAAAAGATGTTTTCAATGCGGATTGTGCGATACGGTTTGTCCCTGGAACAGGGTTAGGACCTTCAGTATGCGCAAGATCGTCCGAGAGGCCACCTTCGGGTTGACGGAGATAGAAAGCGAAGAAATCTGGCGTTGTACGACCTGCGGCCGATGCCCCCAGCAGTGCCCCCGGGACGTCCAGCAGATAAAATCCGGGATAGCCTTACGCCGGATTGCCAACGGAATATGGGGTTTTTCCGAGTTCGGTCAAGCCCGTCCGCACCGCCAGCGCCAGCCTGATCGGTGAAGGCAACCCCTTGAGTGAAGAGCGAAAAAACAGGGCCAATTGGGCGGAAGGTCTTTCGGTAAACCCTTCACCGAGGGGATGGAACTTTTATATTTCCCCGGCTGTTACCTCAGCTATGACCCCCGATTAAAAAAGGTCGCCAGAGCCACCGCCCAGATTCTCAACCAAGGCCGGTGTCGACTTCGGGATCCTGGGCGCCAAGGAGAATTGCTGCGGAGAAAGCATCCGCAAGACGGGGGACGAGGAATTATTCAAACGCCTGGCCCGGGAAAACATCAAAACCTTTATCGATCATGGGGTGAAGAAAATCCTGGTTTCTTCCCCCCATTGCTACCATACCTTCAAAAACGAGTATCCGGAATTCAGGGTGAACTTCGAGGTGATTCATATCTCCCAATATTTATTCGAGCTGATTAATGAGGGAAGGCTTGAGCTGACGAAGGAGTATGGGAAGAAAGTTACCTATCACGACCCCTGCTACCTGGGCCGACATAACGGCATATTTGACGAGCCCCGGGAGGCTTTAAAGAAGGTCCCCGGTTTAGAGCTGAAGGAGCTGCCGGATTCGCGGGTAGACAGCCTCTGTTGCGGCGGGGGAGGCGGCCGGATCTGGATGGAAACTCAAAAGGGTGAACGATTTTCCGAACTCAGATTGCAACAGGCTCTGGAGGTCGGGGCGGAGGTGCTGGTGACGGCCTGTCCCTACTGCATTACCATGTTCGAGGACAGCCGGTTAACCCTGGATGTTACCGAACGCCTCGAGGTTAAGGACATTACGGAAATTATCCAGGAAGTGATTTAGAGAAATCAAAGAAACTTAAAGAGGGAATAACGAAGTGGAAAAAGAACAGATGGACCAGCTTTGTAAAAGTCTCGCTGACGGCAATATTGGCGATGTCCTGATTGTCGGTGGAGGGATCAGCGGTATTCAGGCCTCTCTGGATCTGGCCACGGCTGGTTTTAAGGTTTACCTGGTTGAGAAAGCACCTAGCATCGGGGGCCATATGGCCCAGTTGGACAAGACCTTTCCGACCAATGACTGCTCGATGTGAATTCTCGCACCTAAACTGGTCGAGGTCGGCCGGCATCCAAACATAGAGGTCCTCACCTATACTGAAGTTGACCGTGTAGAAGGGGAAGCAGGAAATTTCAAGGTAACGCTGACTAAGAAGCCCCGGTATATTCATGGAGGACAAATGTACGGGTTGTACGACCTGCGCAGAATACTGTCCGGTCAAATACCCTGATCCATTTAATCAGGAAATATCGGAGAATAAAGCCGTCCATATCTACTTCTCCCAGGCCATTCCGCTGGTCTCCTATATCGATGAAAGCTGTCTTTACCTTAAAGAGAAGAAGTGTCGTATTTGCGAAGGGGTCTGTGAGAATAAGGCCATCGATTTCAATCAAGCGGCGGAGAAGAAAGAAATCAAGTGTCGGGGCCATCATTCTGTCTTCCGGCCTTGAGCCCTTTGATCCCAAGGTGAAGGCGGAATATCGCTACGGAGAGTTTCAGAACGTGGTGACCAGTATGGACTATGAGCGGCTGTTATCCTCCACCGGGCCCTATCAGGGTGAGATACTGCGTGCTTCCGACCGGAAACATCCCCAGAAAGTCGCCTGGATTCAGTGCGTCGGTTCCAGACAGGTTACCCCGGGCGATAACAGCTATTGTTCGGCCGTTTGCTGCACCTATACCCAGAAACAGGTGATTTTGACCAAAGATCATCACCCGGAGTCCGAGTGTACGATATTCCATAACGATATTCGTTCCTACGGGAAGGATTTTGAGCGATACTACCAAAGAGCCGAGAATCTTCCCGGGGTTCGATTTATAAGAAGCTACATCTCCATAGTAAAAGAAGACCCGGAAACCAAGAATGTCACCATACGGTATTCTACCCCCGACGATGGCGTCAAAGAGGAAGAATTCGATATGGTGGTCTTATCCGTTGGATTGAATCCTCCTGCGGATGTATTGGGCCTGGCCAAGCAATTCGGCATTGAGCTCAATCACCACCATTTTTGCAAGCTCAATCCGGTTAATCCCATGGAGACCAACAGGCCCGGGATCTTTGTCAGCGGCGCGCTTCCAGGGGCCGGTAGATATCCCCGAGTCGGTTTTTAGCGCCAGCGGGGCCGGCTCCCAATGCGGTGAATTCCTGGACTACCGGCGCGGGAAGCTGACCAAGGAAAGGATCTATCCGCCGGAAAGGGATGTCTCCCAGGAGGAGCCACGGATAGGGGTCTTTGTCTGTCATTGCGGGGCTAATATCTCCGCCGTAGTCAATGTTCCTGAAACCGTTGAGTATTGCAAAACCTTGCCCAATGTGGTCCACGCTCAGAATCAGGTATTTTCCTGTGCGACGAATTCGGCCAAAGAAATAACCGACCTGACCAAGGAAAAAGGGCTCAATCGCGTGATTGTGGCCGCCTGCAGCCCCAGGACCCTTGAGCCGTTATTCCGGGACACCCTGCGGGAGGCGGGAATCAATCAATATTACTTCGAAATGGCCAATATCCGGGAGCACAACTCCTGGGTCCACTCCAAAGAAAAGGAAGATGCCACCCAAAAGGCCAAGGATATCATCCGCATGTCGGTAGCCCGGGCTTGCCACCTGGAGCCGTTGCAGGAATTTGATCTGCCGGTGAACAAGACGGCCTTGGTGGTCGGCGGCGGCATAGCCGGCATGACCTGTGCGCTCTCCATAGCCAACCAGGGACATGAGGTGTCACCTGGTGGAAAAGGAATCCGACCTGGGGGGAATAGCCCGAAAAATTCATTATACCCTGGAAGGGCTTGATGTTCAGGCCTATTTGGGTGATCTTGTGCGCCAGGTGTATCAGCACCCCTTAATCCATGTCTATACCGATGCGACTATCATGGAGGCGAGCGGTTATATCGGGAATTTCGTCACCAGAGTGAAGTCCGACAGAGGGGTCACCGAGATAAAACATGGCGCAGCCGTCATCGCCATAGGTGCCGAGGTATATACACCGACCGAATACCTGTATGGAGAAGATGACCGGGTCATGACCAATCTGGAGTTGGAGGAGAAAATCGCCCAAGGAGATGAAAGGGTGATTAACGCCCAGAGTCTGGTGATGATCCAATGCGTAGGCTGCAGAAACGAAGACCGAAATTATTGCAGCCGGATTTGTTGCAGCCAGTCCGTAAAGAACGCCTTGATACTGAAAGAGAGAAATCCCCAGATGGATATCACCATCCTCTTCAGGGATATGAGGACCTATGGGTTCAAAGAGGATTATTACCGGGAAGCGTCAGAGAAAGATGTCAAGTTCATCCGCTATGAGCCGCAGGATGCCCCTCAGGTGGAAGCGGGTCAGTCGGAGGACGGTCGGCCGGTTCTAAAGGTTACCGCAACCGATTTCATTCTCGGAAAGAAGCTTGAACTGGATGCGGATATCCTGGCCTTGGCGGCCGCGGTGATTCCCTCGGCCGCAACCAAGGAAGTAGCCGGATTCTTCAAGGTCACCTTGAGCCCGGATGGCTTCTTCAAAGAAGCCCATGTCAAATTAAGACCGGTTGAGTTTGCCACGGACGGTGTTTTTCTGTGCGGGATCGCCCACTATCCCAAGTTTATTCAGGAAACGATCAACCAGGCCTATGGGGCCGCCGGCCGGGTCTTGACGCTTCTCTCCCATGATACCGTCATCGCCTCCGGCTCGGTGTGCGAGGTGGATGAGGATAAGTGCATTTCCTGCGGGGCCTGCATCACCGCCTGTACCTATGGCGCCATAGAGTTTTATGAGACGCCGCAGGGCAGAAAGGCCAGGGTTAATCCCGTCCTCTGTAAAGGAGATGGTCTCTGCAACACCAAGTGCGCCACAGGGGCCATACAACTCAAGCACTTTACCGATGAAGAGATCTTGATCAAATTGATGCGGCGTTGCCGATGAAGACGATCGGTCAGAGCGCTGGAGGCGGCGGCTAAAACGGTGTACCTCAGAGCCGTGAACGCTAATAGCCGATAGCGCTCAAGACGGAGGTGAGAACAGAATGAGTACAGGACATAAATTCAAGCCAAGGATCATCGGTTTTGTCTGCCATTGGTGAGCCTACGGCGCTGCTGACCTGGCTGGAGTTTCCAGACTGCAATATACCACCGAAATGAGGCTTATTCGCGTCATGTGTTCCGGGAGAGTCGACCTGGCATTTGTACTCCGGGCCTTCTCCAAGGGAGCGGACGGCGTGTTTATCGGCGCCTGCCATTTAAATGAATGTAACTATATGACCCATGGAAATTACCATACTTTAAACATGGTGCTTCTACTAAGAAAGATACTGGAGCACCTGGGGCTCAATCCGGAAAGGTTGCGGATGGCCTTTATGTCCGGCGCCGAAGCAAACCTTTTTGTCGAAACTGTTAATGATTTCGTTAAGAAGGTGAAGGAGTTAGGACCGCTCGGCCAGGGCGAAGGCATAGATGAAAAGGGATTGAAGCGCAAGCTTGCGAGCGGTTACCGAACTCATCCCCTACATCAGGCTGGTGGAAAGGGAGAGGCTGAGAGTGCCCGTTATGTCGGAAGAAGAGTACCATAAATTTTTCGCCAGTGACGAGCTGAAGCGGCTATTTAATGAAACCATTGTAGAAAAACTGGCCATCGGCCAAATTATATCGCTCCTGCGGGAAGGGCCCCTGACCACCGGAGAGATCGCCAAGGGTTTGGGCCTCACCCCATCGGAAGTATCAAAACACCTGAGTACTTCATCAAGGCATCGACTGGTGAGGTACGACGAAAGCCAGAAGTGCTATGCTCTCGCCTGAGGTCAAAGAGCCAGGCGGCGATGAGGGGAAAGAAGGAGATCAGGACAGAGGCTATGGATAACGAGAGAATCGATCAGATCATCGATAAACATCACGGCGAGGCCAGTTCGCTCATTCAGGTACTGCTGGAGATTCAGGCCGAAAATCATTGGCTTCCCAAGGAAGCCTTGGAGAGGGTCGCCGAAAGATTGCAGGTTCCGATGACCCGGATACAGCATATCGCTACCTTTTATAAGGCCTTTAGTTTAGTCCCGAAAGGACGTCATGAAATTCACATTTGTGTGGGGACGGCCTGTCATGTTCGTGGTGCGACGCGCGTCCTCGACACGGTGCAGGACCTGACTGGAATCAAACCCGGCGAAACGGACTTGGATTTGAAGTTCAGCCTGGAGACCGTTAACTGCCTCGGCTGCTGTGCCTTAGGGCCGGTGATGGAAGTCGATGGGAAGACTCACGGTAAGATGGCGCCGTCCAAGACAGCAGACGTGTTAAAAAACTATGAGTAGGATAGAATTATGCCGCGAATAAATTCACCCGCTGAATTGGAAGAATTCAGGAAGGGACTCTTGTCGACCAGAGACCCCAATAAACCTTGTATTACCCTCTGTTCCGGATCGGCTTGCCATGCTTCCGGTAGCGGAGAAGTCGCTGCGAGTCTTGAAGAGGAGATTAAAAAACAAGGCTTAAGTGCTGAGGTGGACATCAGGAGGACGGGTTGCCATGGTTTTTGTGAGAGAGGCCCGATTATCGTTATTCACCCCGAGGAAATATGTTATTTCCAGATAGAGCCTAAGGATGTTCCTGAAATTATCTCCCAGACGATAAAAGAGAAGAAGGTCATCGAGCGGTTGCTCTATACCGACCCCAGCACCAATGAAAAGATCATTCATGAATCTGAAATCCCCTTCTACAAGTACCAGGAGCGGCTTGTTTTCGGTTCCAACGGTAATATTGATCCCAAGAGTATTGATGACTATCTGGCCATTGGCGGTTATTCCGCGTTAGCCAAAGTCCTTTCCCAGATGACCCCCGAGCAGGTATTGGAGGAAGTCAAAAAATCCAACCTGAGAGGAAGGGGGGGCGGCGGCTTTCCCGCCGGGAGCAAGTGGGAAGGATCCCGCAATGCCCCCGGCGAAATAAAATATGTGATCGTCAATGCCGACGAGGGGGACCCGGGGGCCTATATGGACAGGAGCCTTCTCGAGGGGAATCCCCACTCCGTCCTCGAGGGGTTGACCATCGGGGCCTATGCCATCGGCTCCCATGAGGGCTATATTTACGTTCGACAGGAATACCCCTTGGCGGTAGAGAATGTGAACATGGCCATCAAGCAGGCTGAGGAGTATGGTTTTCTGGGGAAAAATATCCTGGGCTCAGGCTTTGATTTCACTGTTAAAGTGCACCAGGGGGCCGGCGCTTTCGTCTGTGGTGAATCAACGGCCCTGATGACGGCCTTGGAAGGCAGGGCCGGAGAGCCCAGACCGAAGTATATCCGCTCCAACATCGTGGGCCTTTGGGGTAGACCCAGCGTTTTGAATAATGTGGAGACCTGGGCCAATGTGCCGCTGATCATCAATAAAGGCGCTGACTGGTTTACGCAATTCGGAACGGAAAGAAGCAAGGGCACGAAGATTTTCTCCCTGGTCGGCAAGATAACCAATACCGGCCTGGTGGAAGTACCCATGGGCACGCCGCTGCGGGATATTATCTACAAGATAGGCGGCGGAATCCCTGGAGGCAAGAAGTTCAAAGCCGTGCAGACCGGGGGACCGTCCGGAGGATGTATCCCTGAGGAACTGTTGGATTTGGAAGTTGGTTTTGATGAACTGACCAAGGCCGGTTCCATGATGGGGTCAGGCGGGATGATTGTCATGGATGAAGATACCTGTATGGTGGATGTCTCCAGGTACTTCCTCGACTTCCTCACGGATGAATCGTGCGGCAAATGTGTCCCCTGCCGTGAAGGCATGAGGCAGATGCTCAAGATTCTCACGAATATCACCCAGGGAAAGGGAAGAGAGGGCGACATCGAGCTTTTGGAGGAGCTGTCCGAGACAGCCAATGAAGCCTCCCTTTGTGCTTTAGGTAAGAGCGCCCCTAACCCGTTTCTAAGCACGTTACACTACTTCAGAGATGAGTATGAGGCCCACATCAAGGAGAAGAGGTGCCCGGCCCTGTCCTGCAAGGAGCTGATCGCCTACCATATTGACCCGGCTAAGTGCCAGGCCTGTATGATTTGCCTTAAGAAGTGCCCTGCCGAGGCGATTGTCGGCGGCAAGAACCGGATCCATGTCGTTGACCAGGAGAAATGCACCAAGTGCGGAACCTGCTTTGAAGTTTGCCCCCCTCGTTTTGGTGCGGTGAAGAAGATTTCCGGCGAGCCTGTTCCGTCTCCTATCCCTGAAGAAGAAAGAATGATAATCAGAAAGAGCAAAGAAAAATGAGTGAAATCCTTTTACAGATTGACGGAAAAGAAGTTAGAGCCAAGGGAAGGGATGACCGTTTTGGAGGCAGCCCGAAGTGCCGGGATATCCATTCCCACACTCTGTCACCACGAAAAATTGGAACCTTATGGGGGTTGCCGACTTTGCATGGTAGAAGTAGAAGTTCGCGGTCGGACAAACCTCGTTGTTTCCTGCGTTTACCCGGTAGAAAAAAATTTGATCGTCAGAACCCGATCTGAGAAGGTGGATAGAATTCGCAAAATGATCCTGGAGCTATTGCTGGCTCATGCTCCGGATGCCTTCGAATTGCAGGATTTGGCTCAAGAGTATGGCGCAGACAAAAACCGTTTTGAAAAAGAGGCCTCATTTTGCATTCATTGTGGTCTATGTGTAAGATACTGTGCCGAGGTCAAGAAGAAGAACGCTGTTGGATTTGTTGACCGAGGAATCAGGAAAGAGATCAGTTTTATTCCGGAAATAGCCTCCAAGGAGTGCTGGAACTGCAAAGAATGTTTTCCGCTTTGCCCGACAGAGGCCCTGCAGGCAGCTTTCGTTTTAACCAAAGCACTATGGTCTCCTCCTCCTTCATCCGAACTTAATACCAAGAAATAGGAAGCGATAACATCTGTTTCAGGAGAGGCAAAAAAACGGTTCGCCTGTTTAGTCAGTAGTTCGCCGTCCTTTTTCACCCCCGCCCTTTTTCTTCTTGACCCTGTTTTTTTCTTGTCCCATACTTTAAAAATGTGACGCCTGGCGGGTGTTGGCGGGTTTTTAAATTTCAAGCTTTTTCTCGTCACCTCCCACTTGACACAGGGTTACTTTTATTTAAAGGAGGTTTGAGGATGATTACTGCAGGCGTAGATATTGGCGCCAGGACGGTTAAGATTGTAATTTTGAAAGAGGGAACGATTATCGGACAGGCCCTGGTTATGGCCGGATATGATGTCCCGGAATCCCTAAAGAAGGCCTGGGAGGAGGTCCTGCCCAAGGCCGGTATCGCTTTGAACCAGATCGACCGGATCATCGCCACGGGGGCCGGCAAGAAAGAAGCGGATATGGCCCAGGACCAGGTCACCGAAGTTTCGGCAGCGGCCAAGGGGGCCGTCTTCCTGGATAACCGGGTCCGGACGGTGATTGACGTGGGGGCCGAAGAAGGAAGGGCCATCAAGATCAACGCCGGGGGGAAAGTGGTGGATTTTGCCATCAATGAAAAATGTGCCGCCGGTGCCGGTGCCTTTGTCGAGGCCATGGCCCGGGCCTTGGAAGTCAAGCTGGAAGAACTCGGGCCTTTGTCCTTGCAATCCACTCAGGCCGTGGCCATGAACGCCCAGTGTGCGGTTTTTGCCGAATCGGAGCTGGTGACCCTGGTTCATGCCAAAACGCCCAAGCCGGATATGGCCAGGGCGGTGCACGATGCCATTGCCGACCGGATCGTTTCCATGGTTCGCCGGGTCGGAATGGAAAAGGAAGTCATGCTCATCGGGGGCCTGGCCAAAAATGTGGGTTTTCTAAAATCCCTGAAGAGGGAGTTGGAAACGGAAGTGATCGTTCCGGAACATCCGGAATTTGTCAGTGCTTTGGGTGCGGCCTTACTGGCCGCCGGGAAGTAAGATTAGAGTATCAGAGTAATAAGGTTCACGGAGCAAGGTACACGGTTCTCCCTTGTACCTTAAACCTCACAACTTGATACCCTTGCAGGAGGATAGATGGCTGAAGAATTTTGGAGATGGACGGAATCCCGGTGGACCGCACCGGATAAGGATTGGAAATCGGCCAGGACCATCACCGCCGGCGTGGATGTCGGGTCGGTGAGTTCTCAGGCCGTTATTATGACTGATGGGGAATTGTATGCTTACAGTAACATGAGGACCGGTTCGGACAGCCCGAACAGCGCCCTTAATGCCATGAACTGGGCCTTGGAAGGGACCGGCCTGACCCTGGATAAGATTCAATACACGGTCGGCACCGGTTACGGCCGGGTCAATGTGCCCTTTGCCCAACGGGCCATTACTGAGATTGCCTGTCACGGCCGGGGGGCCAATTTTATGTACGGCCCGACCGTACGGACGGTTTTGGATATGGGCGGCCAGGATTGCAAGGCCATTCACATCGATGAAAGAGGCAAGGTGACCAATTTTTTGATGAATGATAAATGTGCCGCCGGGACCGGCCGGGGCATGGAGGTCTTTGCCGATCTTTTAGGGGTTTCAATTAATGAAATCGGGGAGCTTTCTTTGAAGGTGGAGGAAGAGCCCCCTCCGGTGAGCAGTACCTGCGTGGTTTTTGCCAAATCGGAGGCCTCGGGGTTGTTACGGGAAGGCTGGCCCAAGGAAAAGGTCATTGCCGCCTACACTTCGGCCATGGCCCATCGGGTGGCCACCCTGCTGGAACGGATCGGCATGGAACCGGATTTTGCCATCACCGGCGGGATTGCCAAAAATATCGGCGTCGTCTCCCGGTTGGAGAAGGAGTTGAAGATCAAGGCCCTAACGCCCAAATACGATACCCAGATCGCCGGTGCGGTCGGGGCGGCCCTGTTTGCCAAGGCCCTGGCGGAAAAAGGAAAGTAAAAGAAAGGTATAAGGTTGCAAGGTTCAAGGTTCAAGGTTAAATGGATGAGTCGAGATCCTTTCTTGAGCCTACCTCGTACCGTGAACCCGTAAACCTTGCAACCGAGGTTTTATCATGATTGCCAATTTTGGATACAAAGACGGTTCCGGCGAGTATTTTATCAGTATCAATACAGACCTATGCGACGGCTGCGGGGACTGCATCCCGGCCTGTCCGGTCCGGTATTTTTGAGATCAGAGATGAAGACCCTAATGACCCCTTTCGGGAGATACCGGTGGCCACGGTTAAGGAATCGGAACGAAATAAGATTAAATATGCCTGCAGCTCATGCAAGCCCCTTTCAGACCGGCCGCCTCTGCGTTGTGTGGTTGCCTGTAAAAAAGGGGCCATCGGGCATTCTTGGTAGAAAAACAGCTAATAGCTTTCAGCGATTAGCTGTCAGCATCAAATAGATTAATTTATCTGATTTTCGCTTAGACCTTAGACCTTGAACCTTGTACCTTATGCCAGGGGGTTATTATGACCAGACAGGAAAAATTGGAAAATGAAGGCTGGACAAGACAATTCACTACCGATGAGCCTCGTCTATCCGAGGCCGTGAAGGAATATCGGGAGTTGGGGTTTGAGGTGCTTATCGAACCGATAGATCCCAAAGAAATGGAGGGGGAATGTTCGAGCTGCCTGATGGCCGCTTGCGATCAGTATAAAATCATTTACACCCGCCGAAAGCATTAACAGCGTTTATCCCTTTAAGCTTGCAATATCGGGAATCTACACCGTAAAACAAGACCTTTTAGCCGTTAGATTTGTCTCATCCAATCTGTCGCCTAGGAATTGTGGGAAGTTGTGATCTTAAGGTGGGCGCAAAAAGCCGGGTCGTTGGAGCTGCCATCCACTCCCCTAACAAATCTGCTGTGAAGAGCAGGAGAGGACCTGAACGGCCCGGCTCTTATCCCTGAAGATGGTCGTTCCCTTCAGCCCCAGACGAAAGGCTTCCTGATAGATACTTAAAATGGTCTCCGGGGTGGCCGATTCAGGCAGATTGATGGTCTTGGAAACGGCATTGTCCACGTAATTCTGGAAGGTCCGTTGAATCTTCAAGTGGATGAGGGGCTCTATCTGGTAGGCCTTCCGAAAAAGCTCCGGGAGTTTCTTCCCCATCTCCTGATTGCCTTTCATCTCTTCATAAAGAGGGTCGATCATCTCCAACTCTATGTCGCCCAGAAGACGCCTGGTATACCGGATATCATAGATCGGTTCTATGCCGCTCGAACAACCGGCGATAAGGCTCAGGGTGCCGGTGGGAGCCACTGTAGTGGTGGTGGCATTTCTCTGAAGAAGATTTTTTTTGGCCCACATACTGCCCTCATAGTTCGGAAAAGCCCCCCGCTCCTCGGCCAGCCGGCCCGAGGCGATCTTGGATTCCTTTTCGATGAAACTCATGACCTTCTCGCCCATATTTTCGGCCTCCGGGGAGTCATAAGAAATGCCTAGTTGGATCAACATGTGGGCAAAGCCCATCACCCCGAGACCTATTTTCCGGTTGGCCCGGGTGATCTTATCTATTTCAGCCACCGGGTATTTGCCCATCTCGATCACGTTGTCAAGGAACCTGACCCCCAGGTGTACCAGTTCCCTTAATCTTTCCCAGTTGATTTCCCCCTGCCGCACCAGCTTGGAAAGATTGATGGAACCCAAACAACAGGATTCATAAGGCAGGAGCGGCTGTTCGCCGCAGGGGTTGGTGGCTTCAATCTTTCCGATGTGCGGTGTGGGATTGGCCCGATTGATGGTATCGATGAACAGTACCCCCGGCTCCCCCGAGGCCCAGGCCGACTCGGCGATGAGCTGGAAGAGGTCCCGGGCTTTCACCTTCTTGACCACTTTCTTGGTCCTGGGGTTGATAAGGGGGAACATCCCTCCCTGGGCATAGGTCTGCATGAATTCATCGGTAACGGCCACGGAAAGATTGAAGTTGGTCAGTTCGGTGGGGTCTCTTTTTATGGTGACGAATTCTTCGACATCCGGGTGGTCGATCCTGAGGACGCCCATATTCGCTCCCCGTCTGGTCCCTCCCTGTTTGATTACTTCCGTGGCCATGTTGAAGACCTTGATGAAAGAGATGGGGCCGCTGGCCTGCCCCATGGTAGAGGAGACCAGATCGTTCCGGGGCCTCAACCTGGAAAAGGAGAATCCCGTGCCTCCGCCGGTCTGGTGGATCAAGGCCGTCTCCCTGACCCTTTCGAATATGGAATCGAGTGAATCCTCAATAGGAAGGACAAAACAGGCCGCCAACTGCCCCAGGTCCCTCCCGGCGTTCATCAGGGTAGGTGAATTGGGAAGAAATTCAAGATTGGAAAGCATGGCATGGAAGGCTTCTTCCGTCTTTTCTCTTTGCCCGCCTTTAAAATTATCCTCAGCCCGGGCCATAAAACCGGCCACCCGTCTGAAGAGGCCTTCAGGGGTCTCTATGGGCTTACCGGTTTCGTCCTTAATCAGATACCTTTTTCTCAAGACAAGGAGTGCATTTTGATCGACCATACCTCCTCCTTTTGTGACTGACCTCGAGCCTGTAGGGCCAAAAGGTGATCTGCCTATCTGTTGAACCCTACAAGATACCGAGATGAATCATAATAAAAGCCGAGTCCAAATGGAAAAGCGAAAGAAGGAATTAATGAAAAAAGTATTGAATTAAACCATAGAATAAAATATTATAAAAAGTCAAGGATATCCAGTACCATTGTGGTCTAAAGGATATTTGAGGGGAAAAGCTCATTTTTATTTGGGAAGGTTTTTTTTGAGTATTGCAAAAAGTCGTCCATGACATCAAATACTATTTTAATTATTGATCCTGATCGAGAATTCGCCGAAAGCACCAAAAAGTTTTTGCTCTCTCACGGATATCAGGTCTCCCTGGCCTTTAACGGGAACCAGGCCATCAAAAAGATATCTTCAGATCCCCCTCTATTAGCCCTTCTTAGCGTAGAACTGCCCGGTATGGATGGCGGGAATTTATTAAAAAGAATCCATGAAATTGTCCCCCATCAGGTTATTCTTCTTACCGTTCTGGGTAAAGAAAAGGAAGTTGCCGATTTAATAAATTATGGCGTGTTGGATTTTTTTTCAAAACCTATTGAAAATAAAAATCTTTTAAGGGCCATTAAAAATGTCTCCACCCTTTTTAAGCCCATGAACAACGATCCGGGGCAGGAGGGAGGCTCTTTATTACATCAATTCTTCCCATTTCTTATCCATGAACTCCGAAACCCGCTTCAAGCCATTGGAGGGGCCGTCAGTATTATTGAAAAACGTTCCAATGTGAAAGATAAAGCCCTGATCCAATCTCTGAGGATTATCAGAGAGGAGGTCCAATATCTGAGTGGTTTCGTTCAGAAATGTTTGGATTTTATTCGCCCGCTCAATAAAAATTTTTGGACAAAAGTCGATCTTAATGAGTTGATTTTGCAAAGTGTCCAAATGATCACTTATATGTATCACGAGACCATCGGAGATATTAAAATAGATACCCCATTTTGATCCCTCATTACCAAAAATCTATGCCAATTATGACGAAATAAAAGAGGCCTTGTTAAATCTTTTGAAAAACAGTATTGAGGCCATGGATCAAAGTCCGTCAAAAAAGTTGACGATAGAAATGGTCAATAAGACCCTCCGTGATTCGGGATGGGTGGATATTATTATAGGCGATAACGGTTCGGGGATCAAAAAAGAAAATATAAAAAACCTCGGTATTCCTTTTTTTACGACTAAATTAAGAGGGACCGGATTGGGCTTGGCCATTTGTCATAAAATTATTGTTGATCGCCACAAGGGAAAAATGATGATCGAGAGTGAGGAGGGCAAGGGGACCACCATTACACTTCGATTGCCCGTTAATCCATTGCCCCCGAACCCGAAGGATAAGGATCAATGATCCATTCATCTATCCCATCTATCCTGGTTGTCGATGATGACTCGAATGCCCTTTTTACCATTTCCCAGATGTTAAGCGATGAGGGATATAAAATACTCACCGCCTCCTATGGCCGGGAAGCCGTAGAAGATTTTCAAAAAAAATTTAATCAAGTTGGTTATTTCGGATATTAAGATGCCGGACATAAACGGGATCGATCTGTTGAGTGAACTTAAGGGTATTAATTCGGATATTCCGGTTATTCTTCTAACCGGCTACGGCTCTGTTTCCTTGGCGGTAGAGGCCTTAAAGCAGGGTGCCTACTACTTCTTTGAAAAGCCTATCTTAGATAATAGGCCCAAATTTCTGGCCATTATTCAGCAGGCCTTAAAAACGCAACAATTAGAAAAAGAAGTCATCGATCTTCGCAAGGAAGTAGTAGAAAAATATTCCTTTCCGAATATAATCGGCCACGACCCAAAGATGCTCAGTATATATGAGCTTATCGGTAAAATAAGCCAGACCGATAAAACGGTTCTTATTCAAGGGGAAAGCGGCACAGGGAAAGACCTGATCGCCAAAACCATTCATTACAATAGCCCAAGAAGAAACAAGCCTTTGGTTACGGTCAATTGCGGCGCCCTGACCGAGACGCTTCTGTCCAGCGAATTATTTGGGCATACCCGAGGGGCCTTTACCGGGGCGGTAAAAGATACGATCGGCCGCTTCCAGGCCGCCGACGGGGGGACTTTGATCTTGGAGGAAATAGGCGAGGTGCCTCTCCAAACCCAAAAAGTCTATTTAAGGGTCTTGGAAGAGAAAATATTGGAACCGGTGGGGAGTAATCGAACCCGGAAGGTGGATGTCCGCATTATAGTGACCACCAACCGAAATCTTCGTGAAGAAGTCATCAACGGGAACTTTCGAAAAGATCTTTATTATCGATTGAGTATCCTCTCCCTGGTCGTTCCTTCCTTACGAGATCGAATCTCGGATCTCCCCTTTTTAGTCGATTATTTCTTGAAAAAATTTCAAGAAGGAAAGACCCTTTTCAAGATAGAGCCGAAGGTCCTGGAATATCTAAAAACACTTTCCTGGCCTGGAAATATAAGAGAATTGGCTAATGTTATCCAGCACATGATGACTTTTTGTCATAATAATGAAATTACCATGAACGACCTTCCTCCTTCTCTCTTTTCTTTGGATAAATTGGATAAAGAGGAAAAAGAGACGACGAAGGGAAGAATAGATTTAATAAAAATGGTTTCCGATCTGGAAAAAAAATGGATCCTTGAAAAATTAGAAGAAACCGGTTGGAATAAGGAAAAGTCGAGAAAGTTACTGGGTATTACCAGAAGGATGCTTATTGACCGCATGAAGAAATATGAGATTTCTTCCCTCCCGGTTTTCTCAAAGAATAAGCTTGGATTAAGAACATGTTGAAGAAATCAATCCTGGTGGTCGATCCTATAAAAAATGTTCTCGATGTTTATCGGATGATTTTAGAAGAAAAGGGATATGCGGTTGACACGGCCATTGATTTAGAGGAAGCGCTTCATTTTTGTTTTTTGAATTGTTACTCTGTTGTTATTACTGAATATTTTACTCCCCTGGAGAAGATGCATCATTTTATCCGGTCAATAAAAGAGTCAACTCCGGAGACGTATCAGATCATGAGTACCAGGGTGACCATCGATGATTTAAATTATAAAGAATTATTTGATATGGGCTTAGATGATTTGTTGGTTAAACCCTATGGCCGGGAAAGACTTTTGGCCCATATCGAAAAGGGAATAAAAAGACAAGAATTATGTCGTGAGAATCAAAAAAATGAACAAGGCTCTTTTTGACCCTACCAACCGGGAGGATTCTCCGGAAATCTTTACCCCGCCTTATTTCAAAAGACTTATTCGGCAGGAATTGAAGAAAGCCAGACGACATCAACAGCCTTTGTCCCTTATTTTATTAAAACTGCCATCGAAAGATATCGTGGCTGAGGGGTTTGAACCCTTTTATTTTGAATTGATTCGCCTTCTTCGGAAATCCCTCAGAGAAGAAGACCTCTTGGGTCGAGAAAACGGCAATCTCGGGATTCTTCTTCAACAAACGGATCAATCAGGTTCTCAAAATCTGGGGAAAAGACTTTCAACACTCATTCAAACCCTCCCTTCATTTCAAACCAATTCATCGCTGCAAACCTTATTCAATGAATCTGCTTTTCAATATTATACCTTTCCCGATCAATCGGATATTCCCGAATTCATAAGTCCCCTGTTGAAGGAGATCGACCAAGAATTTCCTTCTTTCTGAATACAGTCTTTTTTCCGCAAAAATACTGTTTTGCCGTTATTCTCCCACCTAAATAATTCTCTATAATCACATTTATTGATGAAATCGTAATAAATCGAATTTCTCTTTGATGTCATTCCAATTGAGTCAGCTCCGGAGTAAGTATCAGAGGCAGGAAATCTTGGAAAGGATTTTTTTATCCAATATTGTCCCAAAAAGTTCAATTTTAAGAAAATGAACTTTCTCCTTAAATTCTGAAGTAAAAAATATATTTAAAATCAGTAGGTTATTAATTAGAAAATTTTGGTCTATAAATTGCAATCTTGAAGGAGGCAATCAAAATTAATAAATTCTAAAACATTTTTTTACCTAAAAATGAATTCAAAAAAAATTCTTATCCTGGAAGAAGATCTTCACCTGCGGTGGATCTTAAAAACTTTTTTGGAAAACAAAGGATTTTCTATTATTGTCTCGGATACGATTGAAAAAGTATTAGAGATTATTTCCAGAGTGAAGATTTCCATATTCATAACCGAATATTGGGTCGATCATTCTAATACCCTTGAAATCATAAAAAAACTTAAAGAAACGTCTCCTCAAATTTATGTTTTGCTTAATACGAATCAGATTATCGATGAAAAGGAATATCAACAGATTATCGATGCCGGTGTTGACGATTTATTCGAAAAACCTTTTTCTTTCGATAAAATGATGATCCATTTGAAGAAAGGATCAAAAAAGCGCCCCATTATACGCGTAAAGAACCGGCTCGAAAAGGATTTGCCAAAAAGTAAGCCGAGAATCAGGGCGGGTCTTTAAACCTTTCAACCGTCCGGGAGGATTAATGATGAGAAAAAGTTTTACCCTGATAGTGATGTTAATGATCATTTTTTTTGGCCTGTCCCTTTCCAATTCACAGGAAACAAAAGCAATCCCGGGCAAAGGGCTTCCTCAAAGCCAGGTCCCCCCTGATAGTGATAAGTATGTCATCGGACCGGAAGATGTTCTCCAAATCCTTGTTTGGAAAGAGGAGACCCTGTCCCAATCGGTAATGGTCAGGAGCGACGGCAAGATCTCCCTGCCCCTTATCGATGAGATCCAGGCCGCAGGCCTTACCCCCTTAAAATTAAAAGAGGTCTTGACCGAAAAATTTAAGGAATTTGTCGATAATCCTTTGGTTACGGTCATGGTTCGGGAGGCCAGGAGCTTTAAAGTCTATGTGAGCGGTCAGGTGGCCAAGCCCGGGGTTTTTACCCTGGTAGGGGAGACGACCATACTTCAAATTATTCCCATGGCCGGCGGTTTTACCGAATGGGCCAACCAGAGAAAAGTTCTCCTGATCAGGCGGGAGAAAGGCCGGGAAAGCCGGATGACGATTAATTATAAAAAAATTATTTCGGGCGAGGATATCAATGCCAACATCCTTCTCAAACCCGGGGATACGATCATCGTTCCGGATTAAGGGGCATAAAAAAATCGGAAAGATGGAATGATGGAAAGATGGAAAAGATCCGGAGTCCCATTATTCCATAATTCCAATATTCCATTATTCCAGCAGATACAGACCAGATAGACCAAAAGAAAGGAGTCGGGGATGAAGCTCAGGAAGACGGGTTGGTTAACGGGTTGGATCGGTGTGCTGATCCTGACATCCGTTCCGGTTGTTTTCGGGGAGGTGCCGGACCAGATCTACCAATTCCACCCCTACATCAGTCTCCAGGGGGAGTATAGCGACAACATCAACCTGACCCAGGACAATAAAACAAGCGACTTTATTACCACCATTTCCCCCGGCTTAAAATACATAGCCAAGGGGCCGGGATATAATTTCGAACTGGGCTACCAGTTTGGCCTGAATTTTTATGCTTCCAATTCCCAAAACAACTATCTCAGCCATGATGGGCACTTGAACACCTTTTATAACATTGACCCCCGCTGGACCATCCGGCTTAATGATGCGCTGACCCGCTCCAGGGAGGGGATAGAAACCTTTGCGGTTACCACCCCGAGCGGTCCGCAATCCACCACCGCTGCCAATACCAATCAGGCCCTGTTTTTGCGCCATATCTTTCGAGCCGGCGGTGGAGTATAAGTTCGGCAGAGAAGATCTGGTGTCCCTTCAGTACCGCAACATGATCTATCGGACCGATAGCAGCATTACCTCTGGGGGGACAGCACGGAGAACGCCGTCAGCCCCCATCTGGCCTACTGGTTTGATATCCGCAACGGGATGAACCTGGACTATACTTACTCTACCGGTTATTTTGAGAACCAGCCCGATTTTGTGAAGCATTACATGGCCGGGCAATACCTCTACCGTTTCAACCCCCATACAACGGCTTTCGGGAAATACAGCTATTCCCTGTGGGATTTCGATACTCCCGGGATTGATTATTCGGTCCACTCCCCGAGCCTCGGCCTGGAGCATGCCTTCAGTCCCAGCTTGAAGGGCCAGGCCGAGTTTGGCTGGTTCTGGCAGGTGGTGGATGCCGGCCCCACTTTCAGCGGCCCGGTTTATAACTTTTCAATCAGCAAGCAGATCCAAAAAACCAGCTATACCCTGGCCCTCGAAGGGGGCTACCGGGAACAGTACTTCACCTCTGAGAACCTGGGCTTTTCCAAGTACGACCAGGCCATGGCCAACGTGACTCATAAGTTTTGGGAAAGGATGAGCCTGGGGCTTACCGGGACCTATGGGCGGGATGAGTACCAGAATCCCGACCGGACCGATTGGAACTGGGGCTTGGCCGGCAACCTCTCCTATCAGCCCCTTAAATGGCTGACCGTTTCACTCGAGGCCTCTAATAATGCCAGAGATTCGGATTTGAATGGAAACAGCTACCGGGAAAACAGGGCGCTGTTGAGGTTAACGGCGGAGTATTAAAAAGTTCATAGAGTTCATAGAGTTTATTGAGTTCATTGGGTTATTGGGTTTATTGAGTTTGTTGAGTCATCAGGTTCTAACGCAGACCACCCAAATAACTCAATCAACCCAAATAACCCAAATAACCCAATGAACCCAGAGAACCCGAGTAACTCAAGTAACCCCAAGAACCCAAGTAACAAGAGATACGGAGTTTTAAAAATGATCAATTCACAAAAGGCTTTCAACAGCTACGAGTACGTCGATATCTTTCTCAAACGGATCTGGTACTTCATCATCCCCATGGCCTTGGTAATCACCGGCACCGTGGTTTACCTGTTAACCGCTCCTGAGTGGTACCGTTCCAGCACCTTGGTTCTGGTTTCCCCGCAGAAGATCCCCGAGGCCTACGTCAAGGCCACGGTAACCTCCACCGTGGAGGACCGGCTCCAATCCATCGCCCAGGAGATCATGAGCCGGACCCGCCTGGAACAGGTGATTTCGGAGTATAAGCTTTATCCGGAAAAGGTGAAATCTTCACCCATGGAATCGGTGGTGGAGTCCATGCGTAAAGATATTGAGATTGATGTCCCCAAAAATGACAAGGAAAAAAACCACTTTTGCCATTTCGTATATAGGTAAGGATCCCAGGGTGGTGGCCTCGGTGACCGCCAAACTGGCTTCTCTGTTTATCGAGGAGAATTTGAAGATCCGGGAGCAGCAGTCCGAGGGGACCACTGAATTCCTGGAATCCGAGCTGAATGCCAAAAAGGAGAAAGTGGATAAGGCCCAGGAGGTAATCAGCAACTTCAAAAGGCGCTATATCAACGAATTGCCCGAAAACCGGGACGCCAACCTGAAGGTCCTGGAGCAACTCAATCTCCAGAGTCAGAAAATCAACGAAACCATCAAGGGCGACGAGGATCGGAAGTTGATTATCCAAAACCAGTTGGCCAACATGCCCTATCTGGGGACCGCGCTTTCCGGCAACGGCTCTTCCCGGGAAGAATTGCTGTCCCCCGCCACGAGCAAACCCCCGATGGAGCTCCAGTTGAGCCAGTTAAAAAGCCAATTAGAAGATCTGCAAGCCAAGTATACGGATAACTATCCGGACATCCTGGTCACCAAAAAGAAGATCGCCGAGCTGGAAAAAAAGGTGGCCGAAAGCCGGGTATCATCGGAAGGATCCGGGGCCTCCAAAAAAGCCAAGGGAGGGGATTCGGTTACTGACCAGTACAATTATATCCAGGGGGAGCGAAAGACCCAGTTGACCGTGTTGGACAAGGAAATCAGCCGGCTCAAGAAAGAGGATGAACGGATCCGGGTCATGATCGCCGCCTACCAGGCCCGGATTGAAAACACGCCTATCCGGGAGCTGGCCCTGAGCTCCATGATTCGGGAGTTCAACAACCTCAATGAATCCTATCAGGTTTTGCTCAAGAAAAGCGCCGAAGCCCAGCAAGCCGAAAATCTGGAGCGCCGTCAGAAGGGGGAACAATTTCGGATCATTGACCCGGCCCGGGTTCCCGAAAAGCCTTTTAAACCCGATAGAATGAAGGTGCTGCTCATCGGCCTGGTCTTGAGCCTCGGTTCAGGGTTGGGGACGACCTTTATCCGGGAGCAGATGGACCGCTCCTTCCGGGATGCGGAAGACCTTGAAGCGACGTTAGGATTAAAGGTTTTGGCCAATATCCCGATAATAGAAAAGGAGGCGGCCTAAGTAGCTCATAGCTCATAGCTGATAGCCGATAGGAAAATAAAAACCATAAATTTGCTAAGAACAATGGAGCTACGAGCTAACATGGGGTTTGTTCTTTGAGGAGTTAATCGTTTATCAGAGGGCAGTGGAATTTTCAGTTTCAATTATCGATCTGATTGATTCGATTGAGACATCAAGAAGACATTATCGCTTAATTGAACAACTTGAATCCTCGTGCACTTCGATAGCGTTAAATATTGCTGAATATAAGGAATCGGAGGAAATCAACAAAATGCTTTCAGGTCTGATCAACACCCTGAAATAATCCGGTTTTAGCCTATAAGCTATCACCTATGAGCTAATGACCTATGAGCTAATATGTTTTGCTATGAGCTATGACCTACGACCTATGAGCTAACATGTACACGCGATTTTACGGTTTTAAAGAAAGGCCATTTGAGATCAACCCCGACCCCGACTTTCTCTTTTTGAGTGAAAGCCATCGGGAGGCTTTGGCCCATTTGATTTATGCGGCCAAGGAACGGAAAGGGTTTACGGTGATCACCGGCGAAGTCGGAACCGGAAAGACCACGCTGGTGCGGGCCTTTTTAAGCCGCTTGAACGGGAAAGTCAAAACAGCCTATGTCTTTAATCCCAAATTAACCTCAATCGATTTTCTCCGCTATATCTGCGAGGATTTGGGACTGAAGGAGGAGAAAATTTCCAAAGGACAATACATTGCCCAACTGCATAATTTCTTGTTAGAACAATATAGCCGGAATGAACAGGTGATTTTGATTGTTGACGAGGCCCAAAGCCTTACTCCTGCCCTGTTGGAGGAAGTTCGTTTGCTGACGAATCTGGAAACCTCTAAAAACAAGCTTCTACAGGTCATGCTGATCGGGCAACCGGAACTTAATAAGGTTTTGGATAATCATCAGTTCCGCCAGTTAAAGCAAAGGGTCAGCCTTCGTTATCACCTGCAATCTTTAAACAAAGAGGAGGCCAAAAAGTACATTGAGAACAGGCTGACTGTGGCTGGTGCTGCGGACCCCCATATTTTTACCGCTAAGGCCTTCGAAAAAATTTATGCTTATTCAAAAGGGATCCCCCGTTTGATCAACATAACCTGTGATAACGCCCTGCTGGCCGGCTTTACTGCCGGGCAGAAGGTTATCGGAGACCGAACCATAAGAGAGATCATTGACCAATTGGAGGGCCGGTCGGTCCCGAAAAGAAAGACAGCCCGCATAGTTGTTCTGGTGATTCTTATTCTTCTTTTGATTTGCGGGGGCCTGCTTCTTTGGTGGAGGGTTTTAGGATAAGGTTTTTTATTTGCTACGAGCTTTCAGCTATGAGCTATGAGCTATCAAACTATGAGCTAATTTGAAAGGATAGGAATGAGTAACATTTATGAGGCCTTGGAAAAGGCCGAAATAGAAAGAAATGTCCAAAAGATCAGAGAGAAAGAGGACCCGGACGGACCCAGAATCAAGAAAGAAATACTCAGTCTGCCTTCCAGACAATTTGACGTGCCCTCTTTCCCTCTTTTCAAAACGGGATCCCTGGCGGCGGAACAGTTTCGGAAGCTCAGGACGTACCTGATCAAATTGCAGCCCATGAATACGATCATGGTGACCAGCGCCCTCCAGGGAGAGGGGAAGAGCTTTGTTTCCGCCAACCTGGCGGTAGGCATCGCTTTTGACCTCCATCTCCATGCCTTGCTGGTGGACTGTGATCTGAGGAATCCCTCCCTGGGAAAACAATTCGGGCTGAACGACGGGAAAGGGCTTTCGGATTTTCTGGTCGGTGAGGAATCGATTCCAAATCTGATCACCCCGACTAAGATTGAAAAACTTAATTTGATACCGGGAGGGAGCATCCCGCTAAACCCGGCGGAATTAGTAGGATCGAAGAGAATGGAGGCCATGGTCGAGGAAATCAAAAACCGATATAACGATCGCTACATTATTTTCGACACCACTCCCATCCTGGCGACCTCTGAACCGGAGATCATGGCCAAGTGGGTGGACGGAATCATCCTGGTAGTCAGGGCAGGGGTTACTCCCAGGGAAACCGTCCAACAGGCGATTAATCTTTTAGGAAAGGAAAAGCTCCTGGGGATTATCTTAAACCAGGTTGAATTCAAGTCTTCCGGCCTTTTCAAAAGATATTTCGGGTCGAATGGGTATTATCAGTCCTATGGATACGGACGGGATAATGAAAAAAAGAAAAAGAATTCGAAAGAAAAAACAAGGGCGACTATTAAGAATTTCTTGTGAAAGTTTATGGTCGATCAAAAGAGGTCGGGCAAACCCCTCTGACCATAGAGTGGAACTCAAATTTTATTAACCATTTAATTTCAAAAACAGGACCTTTACGTCGGTTTTGTTCTAATCGGGTATCCAGTCGGATAGTTATTGTATCCGAAGGGGCGGTAGCTTAGCCAAAATTAATGAAAAAGATTCAAACCATTTCACCATTAGATGAATTACAACCGCCGTTTCCTATGGGAACCGGGGCCATGACCCAAAATAAAATGTTGGGGAAAATTTTCTTGGAAGAAAATCTAAAGAAAACCCGGTCCATGGAAAGGGGTTGGATTGATGATTGTTTTTTGTCCCCTGAAGATTTCAGGATGGAATTACGAAGAGAAAAACGCCGGGTCGAACGTTCCGCGGTCCCCATGTCCATCGTTTTATTGGAATTACAGGAATCGGTTTTGAACAATAAATATCAACTGAAGCAATTACTAAATTTTTTAAGAACCAAGACGCGGGAAACGGACATAAAAGGCTGGGTCCATTCAAAAGCGATCGGGTTGATTTTTTTGGATACCAATGACACCGGGCTGAAAAAGTGTGTTGATTTGATTGCCGAGGCAAATGGCGACGGCCTTTTTTCTGTTGTTATGGGGACTTATCCGGATTCTCTCTTTGAAGAATTGTTGGATGAAACAAAAGCAGAGCCCGACTTTTTCCTCCATGATCTGGATCAGGCCTCTGAGGGCCGGACTTTTTCTCTTTTTTTAAAAAGGGGCCTGGATTTATTCGGCTCCCTGATCGGGTTGCTTCTTTTCTCACCCCTGATGGCCCTGACGGCTCTGGCTATCAAGGTATCTTCTCCCGGGCCGGTCATCTTTAAGCAAATCCGGTTAGGCCGCAAAGGAAAGCGCTTTCCCTTTTATAAGTTTCGTTCCATGGAGGTCAATAATGATGATCGTGTTCATCGGGAATATCTGGCCAATCTGATCGAGGGGAATCATAAGGCCCTCAACTCGGGGAAGGGGGATGAGCCATTTTTTAAGATAAAAAATGATACCCGGATTACCACGGTCGGGAGAATTATCCGCAAGCTCAGCATCGATGAACTCCCCCAATTTTTAAATGTCTTGAAAGGGGAAATGAGCTTGGTCGGTCCCAGACCTCCCATACCTTATGAAGTAGAAAAGTATAAGTCTTGGCACCTTCGCCGTATTTTGGAGATAAAACCGGGAATCACAGGACTTTGGCAGGTGGATGGGAGAAGTAGAACCTCTTTCGATGAGATGGTTCGCTTGGATCTCCGTTATGTAAAGGACTGGTCGTTCTGGCTGGATATAAAAATTTTATTGAAAACGGTTTCGGCGGTCCTGAAAACAAAAGGCGCTGCCTGAGCAGGAAGACGGAAGAACGGAATGTTGGAATATCGGAAAAATGGTATCCCGCAACCCGTAACCTGCAACACGCAACCGATCCTTTATCCTCGGTCATCGCTCCTCGAACCTGGTCCAAGCCTTCCATCATTCCAATATTCCATAATTCCAACGCACAACAGGCTATGAGCCATCAGCTAACTTTTTAGAGGGGGGATCAAAATGAAGATTGCAGTAATCGGGTGCGGCTATTGGGGGCCGAATCTGGTTAGAAATTTTACCCAATTAAATAAGGTGGATGAATTATATTGCTGTGACTTGGACCCTAAAAGGCTGGAGCGGGTAAAAACCCTTTTCCCCTCCGTTAAAGAAACACAGGATTACAAAGAACTGCTGAAAATGCCGGACCTGGACGGGGTGGTTATTGCCACTCCGGTTTTCAGTCATTATCCTCTGGCCAAGGAATTTCTGGAGCAGGGCACACATGTGATGGTGGAAAAACCCCTGACCCATTCCTTAGACAGCGGCCTGAACCTGATTAAATTGGCCGAAGAAAAAAACCGGATCCTGATGGTGGGACACACCTTTGAATATACCGCCGCAGTGAATAAGATTAAAGAGATCGTCGAATGCGGGGAATTGGGGAAGGTCCTCTATGTAAGCTGCACCCGGGTGAACCTGGGACTTTTTCAAAAGGACATCAACGTGGTTTGGGATCTGGCTCCCCACGATCTATCCATCATTCTTTATGTCCTGGGTGAATTCCCGGTTTCGGTCAACTGTCAGGGGAAAGCGCATTTCAAATCAGAACTGGAAGATGTGGCCACCACCACCCTTAATTTCAATAACGGCTTGATCGCCTTTATCCACAACAGTTGGCTTGACCCGAAAAAGATCCGGAAGACCACGATTGTCGGGACACGAAAAATGTTGGTTTATGATGACCTGGAATCACAGGAAAAGATCAAGATATACGACAAGGGGTTGGAAATTCCTCCTTATTACGATACCTATGCCGAGTTTCATTTCTCCTACCGATCCGGAGATATGTATTGCCCGAGAATCGACGAATATGAACCGCTCAGGAAACAGTGCGATACCTTTCTGGAATGCATAAAAAAAGGGACCAAGCCCCGTTCCGACGGGAATAACGGCCTGCGGGTCGTGACCATCCTGGAAGGGGCTTCAAAATCGTTAAAACTGGCCGGCCGGCAGGTCCCATTGCGGCTTCCCAAGAGGAAAATAAACGGCCGGCCGAATGGGGTTGAATATCCTATCCACACCAAGATCCCGGCGCAGATTAAAATGGAGAACTCTTTAAGGGCGGTGACTTAGAAGGGGGATTTAAAAATGAAGTTATTGGCCATCGCCCCTGATGTGAAGTTGGGAAAAGAGGTGAAAATAGCTGATTTTGTAAACCTCTATGGGTGTGAAATCGGGGACCGGACCAAAATCGGGGCCTTTGTGGAAATCCAAAAGAAGGCCCGGATCGGGAAAAATTGCAAAATTCAGAGCCATAGCTTCATCTGCGAGGGGGTAACCATTGAGGATAATGTCTTTATCGGCCACAGCGTGACCTTTATCAACGATAAATATCCCCGGGCGACCAATGCCAAGGGGGAGCTTCAAGGCGAAGAGGATTGGAAGGTGGAACCGATCTTAGTCAAAAAAGGCGCCTCCATCGGCTCGGGTTCCACGATTCTGGGGAATGTCACCATCGGGGAGAATGCCCTGGTCGGCGCCGGAAGCTTAGTTAACCGGAATGTCCCCCCCAATACCATCGTAGCCGGCAATCCCGCCCGAATACTTCGTACCATAAAAGAGGTTACTTGAGTTCATCGAGTTGCTTGAGTTATTTGAGTTCATTGAGTTACTTGAGTTTATAAGAACCGCATAACTAAACCCAAACGCAGACCAAAAAACCCAACAAACCCAAGAACCCAACGAACCCTACTAACTCAAGCAACCCAAGTAACCCTAACTCAATGAAAATTACACGCTTTGAAGATATTGAGGCCTGGAAGGAAGCTCGGGAGTTAGTAAAATTAATCTATCAAGTGATCAAAAATAATGAAAATTTTAAAAGAGATTTCCGGCTGATCAATCAAATTCAAAGTGCTGCTGTGTCGGCCATGGCAAATATAGCGGAAGGATTTGCAAGGAGAGGCAATAAGGAATTCATACAATTTCTTTTTATATCTAAGAGTTCTGCCGCGGAAGTCCAGAGTCACCTGTATGTCGCTCTTGATCAAACTTATATAAACCAAAAAGAATTCAATCAAATTTATGAGCAGGCTGAAAAGGTCTCCAAGATGACTTCCGGCCTGATCAAATATCTATATTCTCAACTCAACAACCCCAAAAGAAGTTAATCGGGTTAATTGGGTCCTTTGGGTTATAAAGTTATAGGGTTCTTTGGGTTTATTGAGTTTAGAGCCAACACCCCAACAACCAAAGAAACTCAAGTAACACAGTAACCAACAACACTGAGTAATCCCAGTAACCCCAGCAACCCAAGCAACCCCAGCAACCCAAGTAACCCAAACAAACCCAACAAACCCAAGCAACGAGAAGACATGAAAGTCCCCTTTTTAGACCTTTCAGCCCAATACGAATCCATCAAAGAAGAAATCCAATCAGCCTTGCAGCAGGTAATCGAAAATACCGCCTTTGCCGGCGGACCCTTCGTGGCAAAATTTGAAAAGGCCTTTGCCGAATTTTGCCAATGCCGATTCGCCGTCGGGGTGGGAAGCGGAACGGAGGCCCTCTGGATGGCCCTGCTGGCCCTGGGTGTCGGACCGGGAGACGAGGTCATCACCGTGCCCAACACCTTTATTGCCACGGCCGAAGCCATTAGTTTCACGGGCGCCACCCCGGTCTTTGTGGATGTGGATGAGCGTACCTGTACCATGGACCCCAACCGCCTTGAAGACTACCTCAAAAAACGTTCGGCGAACAAGGGTACCAACGAACTCAAGCAACCCGATAAACCTCAACGAACCCAAGCAACTCAATAAACCCAGAACCCGTAACCGGATTAGGGCCGTGATCCCGGTCCACTTCTACGGCCAGCCGGCCGATATGGACCCCATAATAGAGCTCGCCCGTAAATATGAGCTATTCGTCGTTGAGGATGCCTGTCAAGCCCATGGCGCAGAATATAAAGGCCGAAGGGCAGGATCGATGGGGGATGCGGGCTGCTTCAGTTTCTACCCGGGTAAAAACCTGGGGGCCTACGGCGAGGCCGGGGCGGTTGTCACCGACAACGGGGAACTGGCCGAGAAGTTGAGGATGTTTCGAGACCACGGCCAGCCCAAAAGGTATTATCATGACCTGGTCGGCTGGAACGGACGCATGGACGGTTTCCAGGGTGCGGTCCTGAGCGTCAAACTCAACTATCTGGAAGACTGGAATAAGGGAAGAAGAAAAAATGCCGCTCTGTACCGGAAATACCTGGCCGGGGTGGAAGGGATCATGTTGCCGCAGGAGGCGGAGTACGCCCGGCATGTCTACCATCTCTACCCCATCAGGGTGAAAAACAGGGATCGGGTCATGGAAGCCCTGGCGGAAAAAGAGATTTACTGCGGTATTCACTATCCGGTGCCGGTGCACCTGCAGAAGGCCTATGAGTTCCTGGGGCATAAACAGGGTGATTTCCCGGTAACGGAAAAAATCGCTTCCGAATTGTTATCTCTGCCCATGTTCCCGGAGCTGACCGAAGAACAGATTGAATATGTGGCCGATTCTTTGAAAGACATCCTAAAGAACATAACCTTTATCTCTCACAGAGCCCACAGAGATCGACAGACAGAGCAGAGGACAGGATTAACAGGATTAACATGTTCTTTTGCTCGGCTCCGAGGACAATCCGAAAAGCAAAAACTCGCTCCCGCTTCGCAAAGAGACCAGGCCACTTTCCGATGGCCGACGGTGGGGTCTGACAAAGCCTTTCTTCAGGAAACATCGACATTTGTCATCCGGTAAATGCTTTTAGCAAAAGATCGTCTTTCTCGGCGCTCTCTGTGATCTCGAGTGAAGGGAGCGGGACATAAAAGATTTGTCTCACCCAGAGCCCCCAAACTCAAGTAACCCAGGTAACCCAACGAACTCAGTAACCCAAATATCTCAATGGACCGAATAGACCAACTCATTCGCCAGGTGTTGTCCGAAGACCAGAGGGTTTTTTTGCCTACGGATGCAAATAAACAAAGACCGGTTAATACCTTATCTTTCACAGAGGACCCATCAGAGGCCCGGAATCGTATTTTTTGATCTCCGGCGAGGGGTCGGCAATAAAAAAGAATACTCTACCTCCGAGGCTGACAGGCCCGAGAAGTTATGAAAAATCGGCCTGCAGCGATTCTCATAAACATTAATCGTCTTTCTTGAGCCACTCTGATACGCCGCGGATAAGGCTGTGATGTCCAACCGGTGAAAGTCCGGTTGAGAAAGTGACTGTTTATCTTTTCAGCGATATCCGAGTTAACGAGGCGGCTTGTCAACCAAAGCCGGAAGTAAACGCCCCTGCTGGTGCGGGGCTAACAATCGGATCGGAACGTAGCGAAGGGCGATTTTATTGAGCCTCGTTACGCTTCCCACCGAGAACTGGCGGGCGAGGGGTTGTGGATGCGCGAGAATGTGCAGGATGGCGAGAGCTTACGAGAGGGCAAGGAACGTCAAAATACCCTCTCGGTCCACCGGGGACAAGTAGGGGCACTATGGGAAAGGCTATAAAGAGTAAATTGGGAGAACCTGTTGGTACCAGCTCAATACCAGGCTTGAAGGCAAAGCCAATCGTATACTTCATTAGTCGATGGGATGGATTGAGAGTTTCGGATGAGGCCATAATAAGCGGAGATCTGGCCGGACAACATAACCGGCCGGGGAGCCAAGGGCCTCTGGACTGGATTGTACATTATCCACTTCGCTATGCTTGCCCGGAAGGGCCAAGAGCGAAAAGATTTTGGACTGTGACTGGATATAAGTCAGGGTATTCAGGGGGTATGCAGGCCCGGTGCTTAAGCTCTGGTAGTCTGACGAAGGTTCCAGTTGAATTCCGGTTTTGAAATCGTGACGGGGAAAACCCGACGTACGGAATTTGAGGGGGAGGAGGAAACGTATGGCATGGCCTGATGGCCATTGGCCACGAAACCTGAAAAGGTGGATACTTTGAAAGTCATTGACCTAAACAGATTACGCGCCTCCGTCTCTACTCGGCGAGCTCAGCGAAGCGGGCGAGATATAAGAGATTTGTCTCCCCAGAGCCCACAAAGCCACAATCTGACCAAAGAAACCCCAACAAACCTCAATGACCCCAGTAACCCTTAAGGTTGTCAACCCTCTCGACATTCCCGACTGGGATGATTTGATTTTATCTTTTCAGGATTATTCTTTCTTCCATACTTCCGCCTGGGCTCGGGTATTGGTGGATACCTATGGTTACAAGCCTGTTTATGTGACCATGTATGAGGGAAAGGATCTATCGGCAGTTGTACCGATTATGGAGGTCAACAGCTTTTTAACAGGAAAACGCGGGGTAGGACTTCCTTTTACCGATCACTGTGAACCGTTATTCCACGACTGAATCAAATTTTAGTCGTATTTTTGAGGCGTTGGCGGAATATGGGAAAAAAAACCGCTGGACCTATATTGAATTCCGGTGCGGTCCATCATGGGTCCCTTCGTTCGTTCAATGGAAGGTCATCGGTAACTGGTCCGGGGTTCACGGGTCTCAATTCCTTTTCCCCGGGGAAATGAACAACAACGCTTCAGCGGTACCACCCCTTCACGAACATGGTAGCCTCGGGGTAACCTACTGGGGGCATTTGCTGGACCTGCTTCCGGATGAAAAAGCCGTCTTCAATTCCTTCAGAAGCAGTACCCGGAGAAACATAAAAAAAGCCGTTAGAGCCGGTGTGGAGGTTAGTTTTCAGAGAGATTTACCATCGATGGAAACCTACTTCCGGTTGCATGCCTTGACGCGTAAGCGGCACGGACTGCCTCCACAGCCGTTCAAGTTTTTTCGGAAAATTTTAGAATTGGTGATTGCCAGGGGCAACGGCTGTGATCGCCCTGGCTTCCTGGAAAGGAAACGTCGTCGCCGGGGCGGTCTTTTTATTTACAGGGAGTCGGTTTGTATTTAAATTCGGGGCGTCGGATAAAGAATTTCAGGAACTGAGGGCCAACAACCTCATTATGTTCGAGGCTATTCAACGGGCCTGCCGGGAAGGATTCACAACCTTCGATTTCGGGAGAACTGAACCGGAAAATGAAGGTCTGCGTCAATTCAAGAACGGTTGGGGTACCAGGGAGGTTCCACTCCAATATTTCCGTTGGGGGGTGGGTAACCATTCCTGGGAAATCCAATCCTCAAACTCCAATTCCAAGGTCCTTAAGCAAGTTTTTCAGAAATTACCTGTCCCGGCATTAAAATTCATCGGCCGGATCATGTACGGGCACATGGGATGACCGGCTAACCGCCTGTTACAGGTTGCCCGAAGGGGCCTGACGGTAGGAGGAAGACAAGGTCGTCTTCCTCCTGTCCTGCCTTTGTCGGTGGCGAAAGAAGGTGTTAAAGGCATTTTAGCCACGGACACACACGGACAAAGACTGGACGAGAGATCAGTTGCCCGGCCCCAACAAAGACAGGGCCAGGCAAACCAGGCCGCCGCTGCCGCGAACTGGCTTAGATGCCCGAAGGACCTGAGGGTGGGAGGAAAGACAAAGTCGTCTTCCTCCTGTCCAGCAGTTGTCAGTGGCAAGAGAAAAAAATGAATTTCTTAGATTTCTACTACTCGATCAAACCCCTCATCCCCCGCCGTCTCCAACTCGCCCTCCGCCGGCGGATGGTCCTGCGCAAGCTCCCCCAGGTGCGGCACATCTGGCCCATCGACGAAAAGGCCGGGAAACCGCCCGCAAGGCTGGTCCGGATGGCCTGAGGGAAAGAAATTCGCCTTTGTCCTGACCCATGACGTGGAAGGCACAAAGGGAGTCGAGAGGTGTCACCAGCTGGCCGAGATAGACCGGGACCTGGGCTTTCGATCCTGTTTCAATTTTGTACCGGAGAGCTGCAAAAACTCGGAATCTTTGCATCGCGACCTTATCGCAAATGGGTTTGAGGTGGGTGTTCATGGTCTTTGTCACAACGGCAATCTGTTCTCCTCCAGGAAAAAATTTGTCAGAAAGGCCGACAAAATCGATACCTATCTGAAAGAATGGCAGGCCGTCGGCTTCCGTACGCCGAGCATGTATCACAACTTGGACTGGATTGGTGAGCTGGGCATTGAATACGACGGCTCCACTTTTGATACCGATCCCTTTGAACCACAGCCGGACGGCATGGGCACGATATTCCCTTTCTGGGT